>JALCNL010000048.1 GCA_022649055.1 Megasphaera sp. | reverse complement strand
CCATTAGGTTTGCAAAAACAGCGCGGTAGTTCTTCTATTGGCTTTGGAGTCAGCGTTATTGTTATTTTTATTTACTATTCGATCATGACATTGAGTAATGCCTTAGGCAACAGCGGAAAGCTTACCCCATTTTTAGGAGCATTTCTGCCCAATATCCTTTGTGGTATTACAGGCATTATTTTGGTATATCGAGCATCCAAATAAATGGTTAGTGGTTAGTTTTCCGTGTTTTGGCTGGAATACTGATTGCTAACCATTTATAGTATATAAATAATATAAATTAGTAAAAAATACGAATAATAATGACAGATATAGGTATAATGGTATATTATAATAGTTATATTAGGTAAATAACTGTGTTGAAAGGAGGGGCGCATATGGAATATGGCTGGATTATGCTGTTTATACTGGCGATTATGGGTGGGATTATTGCATATATAGGCGATAAAATAGGCTCACGCGTAGGTAAACGAAAGATCGTTTTATTTGGTTTGCGCCCTAAATATACATCTATATTAGTTACTATTTTAACTGGCATCAGTATTGCAGCGGTTACACTGGGAGTGATGTCTGTATTATCTGAAAATGTACGGATTGCGCTGTTTGGGATGCATCAGTTGCAGTTGCAAAAAGCAGAATTGGAAGTGCAGCGGGATAAATTACTGAAACAAGCGGAAGATTTGGGCAATGAAATGCATGATAAAAATGAATTGCTGGCTTCTAATGAAGAGTTGCTGCGAAAACAAGAGGCACAACTCGACGAATCAAATAAGAAACTACGGTTTACTATGTTAGATTTACAACAAGTACAAGCAGCAAGAAATGATATCAGTAATCAATTAGCTCTTGCCCAAGTGGCGTATGATCAAGCTATTTCTCAGAAACAGGGAGAAATTGATAATTTAGAGTCAGTAAAGAGTGATTTAAATCAAACAAATTCAGCTTTGAAAAAAGCAAATACGTCATTAGAAAATCGCAATCAAATGTTGAATGCAATTATGCAGAATGTTCGTGAAGGGCAGGTGCTGTTCCGTGTGGGGGAAGTATTATCTACGTCTATATTGGAATCAGGACTGGATCAAGCGAAGACTCGGGAAGAGTTGAGTGATTTTATGAGTCAAACGAATACGTATATACGTCAGCATTTGGGTATAAAAGATGAAAATGCTATTGTTTTATATATTTCGCAGGAAGAATTTGATGCTACTGTGAAGCAGCTTGCCCAAGCACCACCTGGTAAAAAACTTATCCGTCTTACAGCGGCGGGAAATATTATCTTAGGTGAACCTGCCTTGGTCCATGTTGAAGTCTATGATAATAATCTGATATACCACAAAGGATATGTCGTATATTCCGAAACGATTAGACATAATGAAATGGCCGGAAATATTGAACTTCAAGTTGTCCGTTTTCTTCATAATGTCAATATGCAGGCACAAGCTAATGGGGTACTCCCAGATCCTTTGACGGGAAAAGTCGGAGCATTGACAGGTATAGAAATGTTTGATACTATTTCAAAGATTAAGTCCTACGGAGATGCGGATATCGTCTTAGAAGCTGTGACAACACATGATATTTATCCTGCTGGCCCGCTGAGTATTAATATAGTAGCCAGTCCGGCATTGTAAATGAAGGAAGGTAAAAAATGATAGTTGCGATTGATCCGGGGTCTGATAAGACAGGGGTTGCTGTTTTGCAGGAAGATGGCAAATTGGTTGAAAAAAGAATAGTTATGACAGGAGATTTTCCTACTTGTTTAAATGAGATATATTCTCGCTTTACTATTACTCATATTGTGATGGGAAATGGCACATATCATAAATCATTGCAGCCTGTTGTAGAAAATTGGATACGGCAGCAGCAAACTCCTATTTTGTTTGTTCTGGTGAATGAAGCGTATACGACAGTGGAAGGAAGAAAATTATATTGGCAATATACACCACGGCATGGCTGGCGGCGTTTTGTGCCTTTGTCTTTTCAATATCCGCCGGAACCCGTAGATGATTTTGTAGCATGGATTATAGGACTGCGATATATTGACACGTTGGGAGGAAAATAATGATTAAACGGTTACCGCGGCTTGTAGGTCTTGTTTTTGGTTCATTGATATATACTATCGGATTAGATGTTTTTCTAGTACCTAATCAGGTTATTGATGGAGGTGTTGTCGGTTTGTCGCTTATGGCAGCTCACGTTACCGGCATCAGTTTCAGTATTTTTATTGTACTTTTGAATATACCGTTTTTTGTTATTGGATATAAGCATATAGGTGCCTATTTTACAGGATTTTCTTTGTTCTCTGTATTATGGCTGGCCATATGGAATCAAGTAATTCATTTTCATCCGCTGACCTATGATCCTTTTTTGTCCACTGTATTCGGCGGTATTATTATTGGCCTTGGTGTAGGACTTATTATCCGCTGGGGAGGATCCTTGGATGGGACGGAAATATTGGCCATTATTGCAGATCGAAAGTCTCCTTTTTCCGTAGGCGAGATTATTATGTTCTTTAATTTTTTCATTTTAGGTTGTTCGGGATTTGTTTTTTCTTGGGACAGTGCGATGTATTCTTTAGTGGCATATTTTATTGCTTATAAAATGATTGATATTGTGACGAATGGTCTTGACGAATCGAAAGGATTGCTCATTGTTACGGGAAAGCACGATGAAGTAGCGCATTGTATTACCCATGAATTAGGAAGAGCCGTTACGCTGCTTAACGGGGAAGGCGCATATAAACGAGAAAAAACAAAAATTTTATATGCGGTTGTTTCTCGTTTGGAAATCATGAAGTTACGCAATGCTGTCAGTGATGTTGATCCGGATGCTTTTATTTCTATCTTTGACATTCGGGAAGCTCACGGCGGATTGTTTAAACACAGAAAAACACATTGATCATTGCTGTTTCAGATGTTGACATTATTGGTAGATTTGCTATCATATATACTAAGTTTTATTTATATATAAATATGGTAGGTACATCCTATTTGATGTACGCTTTACCCTAAATTTGGGATAATTCCCTTGCAGGAGGAAATAATAATGGCACAATTGAATTTTAATATTGAAGATGTATGTGGTACTTTATCAGAAAATAAAGATGGCTGGCGTAAAGAACTAACCTTTATCAGTTGGAACAATCGTGCACCGAAGTTTGATTTGAGATCATGGGATCCCGATTATCAGGCCATGACGAAAGGAATTACTATGACCAAAGAAGAGGTTATGAAATTGAAAGACGTTTTAAATGAAATGGATTTTGATAAATATTAAAGGCGTATTGCATATGCTTTCGGGAGTTCGAATAGGAAATATCTTCGAAAGCATATTTTTTTATGAAGGGGTATTCTTATCATCTTTTGATTATATTTTTTCCTATACTTGCCAAACATCTTAAAACATTATATAATTTGTTGTACGTACTATTAGTACTTGGTCATAATTCAAAGGATGATATAATATGGTTCGTATAGCAAGGGAAAAACGGCATACGCTGTTAAAAAAACGAATAGAAGAAAATCCTTTTATCAACGATGAAGAACTGGCTGAGGAATTTTCGGTCAGTATAGCTACGATACGTTTGGATCGGATGGCCTTGGGTATACCGGAATTACGTATACGCATTAAGCAGCGTGCACAGGCATCTTTGCCTCAGCACCATTTAGTGCAGGTTGTGGGAGAATTGGTGGATTGTATTGTGGGTAAAAGCGCACTTTCCATTTTAACTGCAACAGAAGATATGGTTGACTCGGCACATATTGTCCAATCTCAATTTTTATATGCGCAAGCCAATTCATTGACCAGAGCCGTACTTAATTTACCCGTGTGTATAACAACTGTTGGCAATATCAAATATAAACAACCTGTGACCGTAGGCGATAAATTGGTTGCAAAAGCGGAAGTCATAAGGCAGCGGGATCAGAAATATTATGTATGGGTAACGATTCGAAAAAAAGCGAAGGAAGTATTCCGAGCAAAATTCATCATGGAATCATTGGAATAATGGAGTGGTAATAATGAAAATAGCGGTAGATGCTATGGGCGGTGATTACGCACCGGAGGAGATCGTTCTGGGTGCCATTGACGCTGTTAAGACATATAAGTATGATGTAGTCCTTGTAGGTAATCAAGATAGAATTAGAGAAGTTATGGCACAATACGGAGCAACAGAGAACGATCGACTGACTATTGTTCAAGCCAGTCAGGTTATCGAAATGGGAGAACATCCGGCACAAGCTATTCGCAAAAAAAAGGATGCATCCATTGTGGTGGCGACTAAACTGGTTAAACAAGGAGCATGTGATGCTGTAGTAGCACCTGGCAGTACAGGAGCAGCTGTTACGGCGGCTCTTTTAGGTCTGGGACGTATTCCGGGAATAGAACGTCCCAGCATTGCAACGCCAATTCCTTCCAAAGAAGGAATTACGGTGTTGCTTGATTCCGGAGCGAATGCCAATAGTAAACCGAAGCATCTGGTAGAAGGTGCTATTATGGGATACCATTATGCAAAATATATTTTAGGTATTTCTAATCCTACCGTAGGCCTTCTTAATATCGGGGAAGAAGATTCCAAGGGAAATGAGGTGGCCCAGGCTACATACCCATTGCTGGAGAAATTGAAAACAATTTCCTTCTATGGAAATGTGGAAGGCCGTGATATACCAGAAGGAACGGTTGATGTTGTTGTTTGCGACGGTTTTGTTGGAAATGTAATCTTGAAATTTGGCGAAGGAATGGCGTTATTTATTATTCGCTTGGTCAAGGATACGATAAAAGAAAGCGGATTCGTTGCTAAATTGGGTGCTTTGGCGGTATTACCGGTTTTAAAGGCGCTGAAAAAACGACTGGATTACACGGAATACGGCGGCGCACCGCTTTTAGGTGTCAACGGAAGTTTTATTATTTGTCATGGCAGCTCCAAGGCCAAAGCTATTAAAAATGCAATTCGCGTGGCTGGAGAGTTAGTAGAACAGGATGTTGTCGGGCATATTCGCAGCAGCATGGAGGAAGAAAGGGTTGAAGAATATGGGAATGAAAGTTAGTCAAGCAGGCTTTCTGGGAACAGGACATTGTGTTCCGGATCAAGTATGGACTAATAAAGATTTAGAAAAAATGATGGATACATCCGATGAGTGGATACGTACTCGTACGGGAATTGCACAGCGATATGTTGCACCTAAGGGCGTCAATACCTCTGATTTGGCAACGGGAGCAGCTCGAAAAGCATTGGAAATGGCTTGTGTTAGTGCGAAAGACTTAGATCTGATTGTTGTTTGTACATTGACACCCGATAGATCTCTTCCGGCTACTGCTTGTAAAGTGCAGGCAAATTTAGGGGCGGTAAATGTACCCGCGTTTGATTTAAATGCTGCTTGTTCGGGATTTGTGTATGCTTCTATCATTGCCAAGCAGTTTATTGAAACAGGATTATATAAAAATATTTTAGTTGTTGGGGCAGAAATTTTAACACGCGTTATTAATTGGCATGATCGCGGTTCCTGTGTTTTGTTTGGAGACGGTGCCGGCGCGGCGGTTATCGGCCGGGTTGATGACGGGTATGGCATGTTTGGTACCGATATGGGGGCACAGGGGGAAGGCGGACAATATTTAACGATTCCCTCCAGTGGAGTAGAAATGCCGCGAACGGATGAAACCATTAAAAATGAATTAGCATTTGCTCAAATGGATGGCAAAGAAGTGTATAAATTTGCTGTTCATGCTATGCCGGGTGCTGCTGCAAAAGTAATGAAATTATCTGGTTGGACGAGTGATGAAGTGGCGATGCTGATTCCGCATCAGGCCAATCTCCGCATTATAGAATCAGCGTCCAAACGTCTTCATATTCCTATGAACAAAATTTTTGTCAATATTCAAAATTATGCAAATACGTCAGGAGCATCTATTCCGATCGCAATGGACGAAGCGAATCGGGCAGGACTTCTTCATCGCGGTGATAAAGTCGTTTTAGCTGGTTTTGGTGCGGGTCTTACATGGGCGGGCTTGGCCATGAAGTGGTTTTGATAATGAGGTGATATGATGAAGAAAGCATTTATTTTTCCGGGCCAGGGCTCGCAAAAAGTAGGTATGGTAAAGGATCTTTATGAAGCATATCCGGTAGTAAAGCATCTTTTTGAAGAAGCGGATGATGCACTTGGCTTTTCACTTACGAAGTTATGTTTTAATGGACCGGATGAAGATTTGATGATGACCTGCAACACCCAGCCGGCGATTTTGACAGCGAGTACAGCATGTGCCCGCGTATTAAAACAAGAAGGATGGGAACCTGATATTGTAGCCGGTCATAGTTTGGGAGAATATTCGGCTCTTGTTGCATCGGGTGCATTGCGGTTTGCCGATGCTGTTTGTACCGTACGCCAGCGTGGACAGTTCATGCAGGAAGCGGTTCCCTTGGGAGAGGGAAGCATGGCAGCTATATTAGGGCTTGAAGATAATAAGATTAAGGAAATTTGTCAAACGGTATCAAATAAAGTCGGGCCGGTACAAGCAGTAAATTTTAATTGTCCGGGACAAATTGTTATTGCCGGGGCAGCAAAGGCCGTTGAAACAGCAGTTGACAAATTAAAAGCGGCAGGTGCTAAACGTGCGATTCTGCTCCATGTCAGTGCTCCGTTCCATAGTACATTAATGGAACCTGCTGCGAAACGACTGGCAGCCGTTCTTGATACTATCCATATTGCCGATGCAGAAATTCCTGTTGTTGCTAATGTGAACGGAGCCGTAGAAACAGCGGCAGAAGATATAAAAGAAGCGCTGGTCAAACAGGCGGCTAGTCCGGTATTGTGGATTGATTGTGTTCATACTATGGTTCAGTCTGGGGCCGATATATTTGTTGAAGTGGGGCCAGGCAAAGTTCTGAGTGGGTTTAACCGAAAAATTAATAAGGCAATTCAAAGCGAAAATGTAGAAGATATATCATCCTTAAAGAAAACACTTGAATTTTTTCAGGGGGTTCGATAAAATGCTTTTAACAGGGAAAACAGCTATTGTGACAGGCGGTTCTCGTGGTATTGGGCGGGCGGTTTCATTAGCGTTCGCTCGTGAAGGAGCTAATGTGATTGTTGTTTATGCTGGAAATACAACAGCTGCAAAAGAAACACTGCAAATGATTGAAAACGAGCAAGGCAAGGCTGTGAGCATACAATGTGATGTTTCCGATAGTGCTGCTGTGGATGCCATGGTAAAACAAGCAAAGGAAATATTTGGATCTATAGATATTCTGGTCAATAATGCGGGGATTACACGTGATAATCTTATTATGCGTATGAAAGAAGAAGATTGGAAACAAGTTTTAGATACGAATCTTACCGGAGTGTATCATTGTACAAAATCTGTATCTAAAATTATGATAAAACAAAGACAGGGGTCTATTGTAAATTTGACGTCTGTTGTTGGGATTACCGGCAATGCCGGACAGGCTAATTATGCGGCAGCCAAGGCCGGGATTATCGGTTTTACAAAATCGATAGCTAAAGAGTTGGCATCGAGAAATATCCGGGTGAATGCAATTGCTCCTGGATGCATAGATACCGATATGACGGCTGTTCTTGATGATTCTGTAAAAGAAGATATGATAAAAACAATTCCGCTGGGACGTGTGGCTGAGCCTGAAGAAGTGGCAAAAGCCGTATTATTTCTAGCGTCAGATTGTGCCAGTTATATTACCGGTCAAGTTTTACAAGTTGATGGCGGCATGATAATGTAAGTATATATGGATCATTGAAAGGGGGTGAATGGAAATGAGTGAAGAAGCTACTTTTGAAAAGGTTAAAGGCATCGTTGTCGAACAGCTGGGTGTTGACGAAAAAGAAGTCAAGATGGAAGCTGCTTACATTGATGATTTGGGCGCGGATTCCTTAGATATTGTTGAACTTATCATGGCTTTCGAAGAAGAATTCAATATCGAAATCCCTGATGATGTCGCAGAAAAGATCAAAACCGTTAAGGATACGGTTGATTATATCGAAAAGGAAAAGAAAGCCTAAGTATGCAATAATGGCCGTAAGGGGGAAGGTAAAGCTTCCCCTTTGATGGCATCTTGAATGGAGGAAAACATATTGAAGCTGCCAGAATTAAAGATAGGTAAGCTTGTGGCAAGGATACCAATTATACAAGGCGGAATGGCTATTCGTTTATCTACCGCCAGACTAGCCGCTGCTGTAGCCAATGAAGGCGGTATAGGTCTCATAGCGGCATCCGGTATGCCTTTTGATGAATTACGATATGAAATACGTCTGGCTAAAAAGCTAGCTCCCAATGGAATCATTGGAATAAATGCAATGGTAGCGGCCCGAGAATTTAAGGGGCTTGTTACTACCTCAATTGAAGAAGGAATCGATCTAGTGGTAGCAGGAGCAGGCTTTTCCCGCGACATGTTTAGTTGGGGCAAAGAATCAGGTACGCCTATTGTTCCGATTGTGTCTTCTGCAAAACTAGCTAAAATATCTCAATCCCTGGGTGCTGCCGCTGTTGTAGTTGAAGGAGCGGAAGCAGGCGGGCATTTGGGAACAAACCGTTCGAGCCGGCTCATTGTACCGGAAGTGCGTGCGGCTGTTGATATTCCCGTTATCGGTGCGGGAGGAGTGCTTCATGGTGAAGATATCGCAGCAATGTTTAAACTGGGAGCCAACGGTGTTCAAATGGGAAGCCGTTTTGCTGCTAGTGTGGAATCTAACGGCTCAGAAGAATTGAAAAAAGTGTATCTTCGTGCTAATAATCCAGAGGATTTTGTTTTGATACACAGTCCTGTAGGACTTCCCGGACAGGCAATCCGTACTCCTTTTTCGGAACGGATCCTGTTAGGAACCGCGCAGAAGCCAATAAAGTGTGACTGCTGTTTAAAAAAATGCAGCCATAAATATTGTATTATTCGGGCACTTACGCGGGCACAGCAGGGGGATATAGAAACAGGCCTTGTCTTTTCCGGTCGGCGTATGCAGGAAATACATGATATTTTATCGGTCAAAGAGATATTTGCATACCTTAAGCGAGAATTGGATGCAATTCCCGATTAAATTTTAATTAATGAGGTGAATACTTTGGAAAAACGTGCAGTAATTACAGGCTTGGGCGTTATTTCTCCAGTCGGTAATGGCAAAGATACATTTTGGAATGCTTTGATTACCGGACAGAACGGAATCGCGCCCATCACTCACTTTGATGCAACGGAATACTCCGCACGAATTGCCGGCGAAGTAAAAAATTTTGACCCGGCTGATTATGATATTGACAGGAAAGAAGCCCGGCATATGGATATTTCTACACAATATGCTGTTGCGGCGGCTAAACTGGCTCTGGATGATTCCGGTATTAATTTAGAGCAAGAAAATCGAGATCGCATTGGGACTATGGTAGGTACAGGTATCGGCGGAATGGAAACTTTACACAATCTTTATAAAGGATTGTTTGAAAAAGGCCCGTCTCGTGTTAATCCTTTTGTGGTTCCTAAAATGATCGCTAACATGGCAGCTGGTCAAGTATCTATCGTTTTTGGACTTCATGGTCATTGTGCCAGTATGGCGACCGCTTGTGCCACTGGTACAAACTCTATTGGTGATGCATACCGTATGATTCAGCGCGGTGAACTTGATGCAGTTGTAGCCGGTGGTACGGAAGCTACGGTTTCCCCAGGTGCTGTCGCTGGGTTTGCGGCAATGAAGGCTCTTAGCACACGGAATGATGATCCTGAACATGCATCTCGACCTTTTGATAAAGACCGTGATGGATTTGTAATAGGTGAAGGTGCCGGTATTGTTATTTTAGAAGAATTAGACCATGCCCTTAAACGCGGTGCTCATATCTATTGCGAAGTTGGTGGTTATGGCAGTAATGCGGACGCATATCATATTACGGCACCTGCTCCCGAAGGCATTTATCAAGCTAAATGCATGCAGTTAGCGGTTGATGATGCGGGTATCAAGCCGGAAGACGTAAATTATGTCAACGCCCATGGTACTTCTACCTATTTGAATGATCTTAATGAATCGTTGGCGATAGCTAAAGTGTTTGGCGAACATGTCAAAGATATGTTTGTTAGTTCGACAAAATCCATGACCGGTCATTTGCTGGGAGCTGCCGGTGCCATTGAAGCAATTGCCTGTGCAATGACGATTGAACAAGGAAAGGTCCATCCTACCATTAATTGTAAGGAACCGGAAGACGAACTAAAAGTATTAGGATTGAATTATGTACAAGGAAATAAAGCAATAGATGCCGATATCAATGTAGCGATATCCAACTCTTTTGGTTTTGGCGGCCATAATGCAACGTTGTTATTTAAAAAATATTCGGAAAATTAACTGAGAAGACTGATGGCTGATGAAAAAAGATCGTAAAGAACAATTAAAAAAATTTACTCAAGTCATGGAAATATCTTTCCATGACTTGAATCTTCTAGATAGAGCGTTAACGCATTCTTCCTATGCTAATGAAAATAAAAACAAACATGTGCAGCATAACGAACGTTTAGAATTCTTAGGGGATGCTATTTTAGATTTGGTGGTAGGAGAATATTTATTTAAAACATATCCGGAAATGCCGGAGGGAGAATTATCCAAAGCACGGGCCAGTGTAGTTAGTGAATCACCGTTAGCTGTTTGTTGTGCCGGATTTCATGTGGGCGATTATATACTTTTGGGAAACGGAGAACTTGCTTCCGGAGGCAGATCGCGTGCCAGTATTTTAGCGGATGCTTTTGAAGCTGTGGTTGGAGCTATTTATATTGATTCATCGTATGAAGCGGCTAGAAATTTTATTTTATATCAACTGCGTACTTTTCTGGCACTTGTTGAAAGTGGTCATTATGGCAAAGATTATAAAACGGTGTTTCAGGAATTTATTCAGCGAGATGGCGAACAAAAAATTGATTATGAATTATGCCGGGAAGAGGGGCCAGATCATGATAAAACTTTTTATATGGAAGTTATTGTCAATGGAAAGGCTCTGGGTGAAGGCTCCGGTAAAACAAAAAAAGATGCGGAACAACAGGCTGCTCATAAAGCACTGGAAAAATTGCACGCATTATATTAAGGGACTGATGCTATGGCATCAGTCTTTTTTTGGAGGCTATTATGAAAACATCAATTATTCCCATTTTTATTCCGCATATTGGCTGTTTGCATCGATGCGTGTTTTGCAATCAATGGCGCATTACCGGACATCATGGTATTCCAAGCGCAGGGGATGTTACTTCTCTTATACAGAACTACACTAAACATGTTCAGGAAGAGCGTCATTGGGAGGTTGCCTTTTACGGAGGAAGCTTTACCGCTATACCGGTAGAAATGCAGGAAAGATTGCTTAAACCAGCCCGTCAAGCCTTATTAAGCGGGACTATTGATGGTATTCGATGTTCTACACGCCCTGATTGTATTACTCTTGATATTTTGGACAGATTGCGCTTTTATGGTATGTCCATTGTAGAGTTAGGTGTACAATCTATGGATGATACGGTACTTGAATTTTCTAAAAGAGGGCATACGGCTGAACAAGTTTTAAAGGCAACACAGCTGTTGAAGGAGTGTGGTTTCACCGTTGGACATCAACTTATGCCGGGATTGCCCGGTGAGGACTGGTGTAGTTTAAAAGAAACGACATTAAAAATCTGTGCAGTAAAACCAGATATAGCACGTATTTATCCCGTTGCAGTTATCGAAAATACAGAACTCGCCCACATGTATCGGCAAGGGACGTATACCCCGCTATCTATTCATGAAGGGGTGTGCCGTGCTGCATATATGAAGCAGGCTTTTATAGAAAATGGCATTTCTTGCATCCGTACGGGACTGCAGGCGACCAAAGATCTTGATGACGATACACAAGTACTGGCAGGGGCATATGCGCCTGCTATGGGTGAAATGGTGGATACAAAACGATATCAGATACAGTTATTTAACTTATTGGATAAACTTTCCGGAGTATCTGTTGTAATATCCTATCATAAGCGTGATACTTCGCGGATTATAGGGTATCACAATGTGACGCGGAAACGGGCGGCCTGCAAATATAAGCAGCATATAAGATGGTGTGAAAAGCAGGGGATACAACCAGGAAATATCATTGTTCAAACACCTTTACGGACCTATAGATTGGATATGAACGCGAATCAAGTGTATGCAGTATAAAAATCAGCAAAAAAAACTCTCCGTACGGCGATTGTATATGCCAATGATACGAAGAGTTTTTTATTGATACATTTTTTTTATTCTGCTGCATCGTCATGAAAATCTACAAGGTGGTGTTTTTGAATCATTTTTTCCAACTCTCCAGACTCTTTGAGTTGTTTAATTACTTTATTTATTTCGGCTAAAAGTTCATTGTTATCCTTACGAACAGCAATACCGTAATCTTGCGGTGCAAATTTTTCTGGCAGAAGCATTAAATCGGGTTTGCCTTCCATGTGACTGTTTAAAATGGAGGAATCTGTACTGTACGCTGCAGCACGTCCGGATGTCATAGCGGATAGTGCTTCCGGATCTGTCGGAAATTCGGTATATTTAAGTTTAATACCGTATTTTTTGGCCCATTCTTCACAACCTTGACGACTGGTAGTTCCTTGCTGTACGGCAATGGTTTTACCATCTAATTCTTTAGCAGAAGTGATACCGCTGTCTTTTTTTACTAAGAAACCAACGGGATCGCGATAGTAAATATCTGAAAAATCCCAAGATTTTTTGCGTTCTTCATTTACTGTATAGGTAGCGATGACAAAATCGACTTGATCACTATCCAAAACAGGACCGCGGGCTTTTGCTGTTACCGTTGTAAATTCTATCTTAGTTTCATCACCTAAAATATCTTTGGCAATGGCTTTTGCGACGTCTGCATCAATACCGGTAATCGTACCATCTGATTCTTTATAACCAAAGCCTTTAACGGTATCCCCTATACCGACTTTGACAACCCCTCGATCTTTGATGCGTTGTACTCCGGCAATTTGTTTTTTTCCAGCAGCATCTTTTGCAGCTGTATCTTTGCTGTCTGTATCACCGCACCCTGCGGCTAATAATCCAAATAGTGTTAAACCAATTGCACCTATTGCGAAGCTTTTGTTCCATGTTGACATAAGTAATCCCTCCTCGTGTTTCTGCTATATATTCCCTCTTATATAGAGAACAGCATGTAAAGTAGTATAATAAAAAAAGGCACTTATGGTTTTTGACATAAGCGCCTTTGCTTTAAAACATAATATTTTAATGGATATATGCTCGCATTTGTTTATATTTCCAACGGGCTAGTGAAGATAACGTATAGTTTAATACGAAATAAATCAAAGCAACGCAGGCAAAAATTGTAAATAGCTGTCCCGTCGCACTGTATTTGCCAATAAGTATCATGCCTCGTCCTGTAAGCTCTTCCGTACCGACAGCCCATACATAAGAAGAATCTTTGATAATAGTAGTAAATTCAGACATCATAGGCGGGATGATATTTCGGAAGGATTGAGGCAATACAATAAAACGTAATACTTGAAAGCGTGTCATTCCTTGTGAGTAGGCAGCCTCAAATTGGCCGCCGGGAATTGCATTTAAACCACCTCTCACCACTTCTGACATAGTTGCGGCAGTAAATATGGACATAGCGGCAATCCCGGAAATAACAGGGGGGAGAGGCGTCATAAAACGTACTACAAGGACAAGAAGCAAGAATGGCAGATTGCGCATGATATCTATATAAATTCCTGCCAGTGTAGAGATAACAGGCAGTTTTAGATAACGACAAACGCCAAGAATGGTACCTCCGATAACGCTGAAAATAATAGAAAAAAATCCGATTTCAAGGGTTACCTTGAATCCTTGAAGCAAAAACATGATGTTTGCTGTTTGAAATACATCAGATATCATAATCCTCCCACCTCTGCTTTCTTTTCCAGCTGTTGAACCCATTTAGTCAGTGGAAAACAGAGTATCCAATAGATAACACCGGTAACTAAATAAGCTGGACCGTAATACATGTTAGCACCAGCCCACGAATCCGCAGTGTACATTAAGTCACCACCGGCAATCATAGCAAGAACGGATGTGTTTTTGATAATTCCGATGCTTTGATTGCCCAGGGCGGGAAGAATTGTTCTTTTGGCTTGTGGCAATATAATATACCACATAATTTTCCAATATCCAAAGCCTTGAGACATACCGGATTCCATTTGTCCTTTTGGTACGGCGTTAATGCCAGAACGGAAGATTTCAGACATATATGCGCCAGAGTAAATACCGACACCAAGAATGCCGATAGCGATGACAGGCAGCATAATATGTAAATGCGGCAACGCATGGTATAGGAAAATAGCTTGTATGACCAATGGGGTATTTTGGAAAAATTCGACATATACTCGATCAACGCAGCGTACCCATTTTTTGGGGAATACTCCGGCAATCCCAAAAATGATACCTAATATGAGCGAGAGAAGCAATGCTAATACAGCAACTTCCAATGTCGTCATCAAGCCTTCGATGAACAATTCACGATCATCGAGTAAGGCTATCCATTTAAAACCGGCAAAAATTTCTGCCATTAGTTCTTAAGCTTCCATTTCGTTAAAAGTTGGTCCATTTCGCCGGATTTTTTCATTTCTTTGAGGACCTGATCAATATAGTCGCAAAGTTCCTTGTTATCTTTTTTTGTAGCTATGCCATATTCTTGGGGAGCAAAGCTATCGGGTAAAATGACAGTTTGATCATCGACATACCCGTGAAGATTAGATTGATCCATGGCATAAGCGGCAGCACGGCCAGACATAAGAGCCGCTTTGCATTCTGTATATGTCGGAAATTCGGCGAACTTAACATCAATACCATCTTTTTTGGCGGCTTCGCTGACTGCTTTGCGTGTAGTAGCACCTTGCGGTACCGCAATCGTTTTACCATCTAAATCTTTTAAAGATTGTATATTATCTGATTTTTTTACTAAGAGACCAACTGGATCAGTATAATAAGGTTCCGTGAAATTGTATTGTTTTTTACGTTCTTCGTTAATAGTATACGTAGCACAAATCATGTCCAGTTCGCCGCTATCAAGCAAAGGTCCGCGGGTTTTGGCGGTGACGGGCGTAAACTCTATTTTGTTTTCATCTCCGAATATTTTTTTAGAAACAGCTTTTGCCAAATCAATTTCAAATCCTTCGATTTTTCCTGTTTCCGGATTTTTGAATCCAAATAAAGGTACATCAATTTTACAGCCTACCTTTAATACACCACGATCCTTTATTTTTTGGATAGCTTGGCCGCTATCGGTTTTTGCGGCAGTTTCCTTTTTGTCTGATTCACCGCATCCGGCAGCTAATGCACCGAAGGCAATCAATGCAGACAGGACTAATACTGTAAGTTTTTTTTCTGATGCTTTCATGAATGATTCCTCCTCTTAATAATCATAAGAAAGTATTGAATATTAATGAATAATTTTACTCAAAAATTGTTTGGCCCGATCATTTTCCGGATGAGTAAAGAAATGTTCAGGAGTACCTGTTTCCAGTACTTGCCCATCAGCCATAAAAATGACCCGATCGGCAACTTGACGAGCGAATCCCATTTCATGAGTGACACAAACCATAGTAATGCCTGTATGGGCTAACTCTACCATGACGTCTAATACTTCTTGAATCATTTCAGGATCAAGTGCCGATGTGGGTTCATCAAAAAGCATGATTTTAGGATGCATATTTAATGCTCTGGCTATAGCAACACGTTGCTGTTGTCCACCGGATAACTGACCAGGGTAGGCGGCTGCTTTGTCAGCCAGACCGACACGATCTAAAAATTCCATGCCGGATTTTTCTGCAATATCCCTTTTTATGCCTTGAACCATGACAGGAGCAATAGAAAGATTTTCTAATACAGTCATATGGGGATACAGGTTAAATTGTTGGAATACCATGGCGGCTTCTTGTCTGATTTTTTTTAGTTTGGCATGCGGTTCCATCAGATCTTCACCGTCGACAATCACTCTGCCGCTGTCGGGGCGTCCCAGCATATTGATGCAGCGGATCATCGTACTTTTTCCGGAGCCGCTGGGACCGAGAACCACGACTTTCTCGCCGGTTTTTACATGGATATTGACATCTTTGAGAACATGATTTGTGCCAAAAAATTTATTAACTTCAGTCAAGGTGATCATAAAATATTCCCCTTCCTATGGACAGATATAAAAATAGCGCTTTACATAATATCAACTTACTAAGTCGATACGCTATAAAGCGTCATTGCTTCTGTCGTTCATTTTTATTAATGTTAACATTGATATTAAACCAAAAAGTTAAATATGTCAATATTTTTTCGTAAACATTTTTATATAGTATGATAATTATCTTTATATATTTAATATTCAAAGCAATTAATTAAAAAGAATGACAGCTATTGTATTTTATACTTGCTAACATGAAAATATAGAACTTAGTGTAAAATAGTTCTCGGTAAGGTATTGCAAAAAGAAGAGAAGACCTAGATAATAGATATATTGCTTCTCAAGGCGAAATATATCAGATAAGAAGGTCTTCCCATGAAATTTATTGTACCAGAAATCATCAAAATAATAAAGGACTCCGATACAGCCATTATACGAGAAATGAGATTGCTTCAGTTGTTTATCCGTATTTTCACACAGGCGTTAGTTATCGCACTAGAAACCATCGATAAAGAATTGACGGCAGAATACACGAAACAAGGGTATCAGATTAAACGACGGGATTTCCGTACGATTCAAGGACTGTTAGGCACGATCACCTTTGAGCGGCGGCGGATACGGAAACAGGGTCCGCGAGCCAAAGGGTTCTATCCCTTGGATAATCAGCTGGGATTGCGGAAATACCAACGGTATACGGCATTATATATGAAACGGGTTACGGAAGTAGCCGCGACAAGCGTATATCGTACCACGGCCGATGTCATGAACCGTCTGACATTGACTACCATCAGTCATCAGACCGTGGGGAACATCATCAAACAGGTGGGAAGGAACTATGAAAAATGGGAGCAACAAGAAATCGACAGAGCCGTGCTCCCGACAGTGGAACAGCGCCGACCTGCGATGCTCTGTATCGAAGGGGACGGGCTGATCATCAAAGGTCAGGGAGAAAAACGACAGGAAATCCACCGGGTGCAAGTGAGTGAAGGTCGGGAACAGCATGGATGGCGAAGTGTATTGGTTCATGCCCATTATTTTGCAGGGTTGAACCACAAGGCGCTGATCCAGCAAGTGACGGCCTATCTG
>JALCNL010000047.1 GCA_022649055.1 Megasphaera sp. | reverse complement strand
TTCCTTCCTCAGTTCTGTCATACACCTGTTTCGGGCATAAGGCCGCGCAAATCCCACATCCCTTACACAACTTTTCATCAAATATAAATGTAACTGTTCCCATATTCTCCACGTTTGCCTCTCTCCTTACTAAATTTTACTTTTTTACTATATTTTGAAAACAAAATTAATAATACTATACATGCATAACTTCATTTATTTTACTCATCTCCTTGATTGCTATAATAAACATAAAGTTATACATGTATTTCATTTATTTCATAATTCACTGTATCCTTTTGAAATAACATTGTAAAATAGTTTAATTTTATGCAGTATATTAATAAAAATTATGGATATTTTTATTTTTATTAATATACTATTATTAAATTATATATTTTACGAAATATTTTCATAAAATAAAAAAAATAACACCCATATTGTATTTCTTGAACTATTAATTCAGAACGCAATAGCTCAATGTAAAATATAGGTGTACGTTATTATACATTGAATTTTCATTGTTTTACCTTAAACGTACGATTACATAAAAATAGTAGTTATTTATACAGGATATAAATAACTACTATTTTCTTTTTCCTTTCTTATTAGAATCTTAATGTCTCCCGTTCCAGATGGATTAACAGCAACAGCTTGGAACATGTTTGCAGTATATTGTGCTGCTATTTTAGGATTAATCTTACAACCAGCCGGAGAATCTATTGTTATGCTAGTCGTTATTGCTTTTGATGCTTTTATTGTCCTTCTCCCACAGCTTTTATGCGAATACGGCAAGCACTGTGTAGCTTGTTTTTCAGCATTTCTTATTACCCAAGCTTTCATTGATAGCAGTCTCGGCAAACGAATAGCTTACTGGATGATAAGAATATTTGGAAAATCATCATTAGGATTAGTTTTTGGACAAATGATTACTGCCCCTTTTACTTAGTTTTGCCACTCCCTCTAATACAACCCGATCTGGTGGCATTATTTATCCAATTTTCAAAAACGTTGCTATAACACTAGGCTCTACTCCCGGATCAACAAGTCGAAAAATTGGATCTTATATTACAATTGCCGGTTATGCAATCAGCATGTCTACATCAGCTGTTTTTTTAACGACTTGTGCTCCCAATATATTAACTGTAGGACTTACTAAAAATATATTAAATATAACGGTTAGATGGGCACAGTTGAAAATTTTATATCATAAAAATATTCCATACTACATTATTTAAAATTTCTGTGTTAAACTTTAGTTATATTCGTTAGAAACTAAATATTATGCTATAATATTCAATAAGTATACCATCAACAGTAACTATGAGTATAACCTATATTCTTTACACATTTGTTCTCATAAATAAACCACCAAAAAGATCGTTAAAAAAGGGGAAATTAGTATGATACAAAACAAAAATAAAGTAAAGATTTCACAAGAAATCGTAAATTATTTACGAGAACAAATAAAAATTGGATACTTTCCTATTGAAAGTCAAATTCCAATCGAAAAAGATTTAATGCTTCAATTTCATGCAAGTCGTGTTTCTATCCGTGAAGCGTTAGCCATTTTAGCAAATGAAGGTCTCATTTACACAATTCGAGGCAAGGGTAGTTTTGTAAAAGCACGCTTTCCTTCAATACCACATCAAGAAAACTATGTCGATTTTTTTGATGAATTAATGCGAAAAACAAATGATAACCCTACTTATATTTTATTTATAATGGAATTGCGTAAAATTCTAGAATGTGGAATGGTAGAATTGGCAGCATTACGTGCTACTCCCAAAAATATAATTGAAATGAAAATAAATTTAAGGGCATTTAGTGATGCGTCTAAAGAACACAAAGAAACCGTAACTTTAGATTATGCACTGCATTATAGCATTGCAAAAGCAAGCAAAAATGAAGTATTAAGTAATTTACTTAATAAACTGCACAATATGTATTACCAAATTATTTTATCAAAGCGAGAACATATAAAAACAAATGAAGAATTTAAACAGTTAATAGCAGAACACGAAAGAATAATTCGTGCCATTGAAAAGCATGATCCTCAATTAGCCAAAGAAGCCATGTCAAAACATCTAGAAAGATCACATCACATTGCCGAATCTATATTGATTAAACACATGTTGTAATGGAATAAGAGGGCACATGCTTTTTCTGTTTTCTAGATAGAGACAATCTTCAATTTTGTGTAAACCTTCGATAAAGGGTTCTATAATAAATGTTGGGGTAAGACTAGACAATCCATTGTCTGCCTTACCCCATTTTGCGTAAAAAGATGGACATAACAGCATACGAAAAAATAAAAACACTGGACCTCTTATGGGCTGCCACATATATCTATCCAATCATTCCGAAAAATGACCGTAACATATATCCTTCCAGCTGTAAATTTTAAAGAAGCATCAGAATTTGCCCGACACTCTAATATCCAAACAACGGCGAAAGCCTATTCAGAAATTCTTTCCAGCAGAAGAGAAATACCGACTATGTTACTGAACAATATTGTTGATGGTGCTATTCAATCTCAAGGAATAAAAATAAACATCCCAACAAAAAACGACAAAATAATTCCAATAAATGCCCCTGTTGCAGAAAAAAAGTCCCAAAAACAAGCCCCAAAAGCTAAATAATGAAAAAAATATGGGTTCTCGATTATCTCGAGAACCCAGTAATTATCTATGGCGGAAAGGGTGGGATTCGAACCCACGGAGCTTTAGAGGCTCGACGGTTTTCAAGACCGCTTCCTTCAACCACTCGGACACCTTTCCATGCCGCATAATATTATACCAAACATATGTGATTTGCGTCAAGAAAATTTTTTGTGTTTTATTCAAATAAATTATTTTTTTTCTTTGAAAAATGAGGTGAATCTCCCCATTTTTCAAATCCAACCGTATCGCCTACAGATGCAACACGTCCTT
Organism: Megasphaera sp.; assembly: GCA_022649055.1. Lineage (GTDB taxonomy): Bacteria > Bacillota > Negativicutes > Veillonellales > Megasphaeraceae > Megasphaera_A > Megasphaera_A sueciensis. The sequence goes on along the minus strand of JALCNL010000047.1, from coordinate 14,681 downwards.
CCAAACAGTGCCGACATTGTTCCGGACTGTCTTCGACACAAGGCTTATTATCATACAGCAGATATTGTGGACGAAATTCCGGCAGTGTAACGATAGGCATCAAAACATTGGCTCCTGCTTTCAGTCCCAATTCTCTTCCCAAGGGGTTCAATGCCTGCAACGCCGTAGTCGCGGCAATATTCACGTCGCGGAGAAACAGTCGGGTTACAGCAATCATGTTTAACCCCAGTGTAAAACGGCGTGATTTACACTGCAGTGAATCATCACCTGCAGCAATAACATGTTTTCCGATAGGTGTATTATGATGAACTACATAAGGTCCCATTCCAATCATATCGATATCCATATCTCGATAAAAAAGGATATCGTCCGCTAAGTCTTCTATAGTTTGTCCCGGCAATCCTATCATATCCCCCGTCCCTACTTGATAGCCTATGCGGCGCAGGGATTCAAGACAGTTCTTGCGTACAGTCCATTCATGATGACCATCCTGCGGATGGATCTGTTTATATAGCTCAGGATTACTGGACTCAATACGCAAAAGATAGCGATGTGCTCCGGCTTCAAACCAGCGGCGATATGTATCCTCTTTTTGTTCTCCCACACATAAGGTTATCCCTAGTTCACCGTGGCTCATTTTTTTTATATCTCGTACGAGTTGCTCAATATACGTAGCAAAATCAGCATCTTGCCGTTCACCTGACTGTAAGGTTAAGGATCCATATCGATTGTTATATGCCCACTGCGCCATGGATAAAATATCTTCCCGTTTTGTATTAAACCGTTTCACTTCGTGGTTATCTTTTCGGATGCCACAATAACAACAGTTTTTAATGCAACGATTGGAAAATTCAATAAGGCCTCGATAATAAACAACGCGCCCTACACAATCGGCTTTCACAGCGTAGGCTGCATCATAAAGCTGCTGCAGCTGTCCGTTATCCGTCAAACTTAGCAGATATATCAAATCATCACGAGTCATATTCTGTTTTTTTAATAATTGTGAAAAATTATTCATCTTATATCTCCTAGTATAGATATTTTATTTTCCGTAATTATCAACATGTAATTTTTCAAACACCAAAAATGTCAAACTCAAGATCATCGCCACAACCGTAGCCAATCCCATCCCTTTAAGCTGTACGGGTCCCAAAATAATGGTGGCTCCGCTTAACCCGGAAACCATTGTAACCGCCGTAAGAATAAGATTTTTAGAGCGTGTATAATCTACCTTTTTTTCAATAAGCATGCGAATACCAGAACTGGCAATAAAACCAAACAGCAAAATACACACCCCACCCATTACAGGGGTCGGAATCCCATGAATCAAGGCAGCAATCTTGCCGACAAACGAAAAAATAATAGCAAACACAGCAGCACCGGCAATAACCCAAACACTATACACGCCTGTAATTGCCATAACTCCCATATTTTCACCATATGTCGTATTGGGAGTCGATCCAACAAGTCCAGAAATAACATTAGACAATCCATCAGCAAATAACGAGCGATGCAATCCCGGATCTTTAATAAGATCGCGTCCTATAATATCACTTGTCACAAATAAATGTCCCAAATGTTCCGCAAAAACCACAAACAATGCCGGCATAATCATCATAATAGCGCTGAAGTTAAACTTCGGTGCATAGAAAGTGGGTGCTGACAGCCATGCTGCTTCTTGGACCGGAGCAAAGTCAACTACTCCCATAAAGAAAGAAAGAATATATCCTGCCACAACACCGATCAATATAGGAATAATTCCGATAAATCCTCGTCCCAATACAGTCGCCAAAATAGTAACGATGAGAGTAAACATAGAAATAATCATAGCGGTTTCATTTGTCATTCCTTGTGTTTCACCCAAAAATCCTGACATGGTCATCGCCAAGGGTGCTAATTCCAGTCCAATGATAGCGACAATAGATCCCATTGCAGCCGGAGGAAACAATACATCAATCCAGTGCGTTCCCACTTTATCTACTACCAGTGCTAAAATCATGAAGGAAAATCCGAAAACAATAAATCCTCCTTGTGCATCCCCGTAAGTCATTCCCGGTGTGGCACAAACGGCAAGAACAGGGGAAATAAACGCAAAACTGGAACCCAGATAAGCAGGCAAACGTCCTTTACATAAATACAAATACAAAAGAGTTCCAATTCCATTCATGAATAAAGCAATGGCCGGATCTACATGAAGCAGAAAAGGAACTAGAACAGTCGATCCAAACATGGCAAATAAATGCTGTAAACTTAACGGAATGGTCGGCAATATCGGCAACCGTTCATCAACCTGAATAATTCTTCTCATTATAATTATATCCTCCTCAGCAAATCAGTTAATGTAAAGGAAACTGACTTTTTGTTTCCTCTCTCATAGACGGCAACATCACGCGTGCCGACATTTGCGCCTTTCGAACCGCCTCATTCAAATTCTTCTTGGAAATATTCAGCAGCAGCGCCGCTGCCGCCATATTGACAATAAGTGAGGTCCCGCCGTAACTGATAAAAGGCAGCGGCACACCCACAACGGGTAGTAATCCACTTACCATTCCTATATTGATAAATCCTTGTCCGCCTATATATAATGTACTTCCTAATGCCAAAAGCATTCCATATTTATCCAGTGCATGCAAAGCACACATACAACCGCAATATACAACAACCGCAAATAAAGCTAACATAACAATAGAACCGATAAGACCCCATTCCTGAGCAAAAATGGCAAAAGCAAAATCGGTGTGTGCTTCCGGCAAATAACTAAACTTACTAACACCCGTACCAATCCCCTGCCCGGTAATGCCTCCGGAGCCAATTGCAATCAGTCCCTGCACCGTCTGATACCCCAGTGTCTTTTCATAAGACCACGGATCGATCCATGAAATAAGCCGGTTGCGTCTATACACTGCACTCAGTGTATAAATCAAACCCATGCTAACCGCAACCAAAATCGGCAATTTCGCTCTGGATATATGAGCCCCGCTGGCAATAACCATAATAACAGGAATCAGCAATATCACAATAGCAGTACCTGCATCCGGCTGTTTTGCCACTAAAATGGCCAATACCAAGGGAATCCAAAGTGCCCGTTCCGGTTTCAGTTTCCAGCGTTTCCAAGCAGGTGCTTTCTTTTTATGACTCATTGCGTGTACTAATTCTACTGGTTTATCTTTATCCAACAACTGTGAAAGTATTGTGGCTGTATAAATAACGCCTACCAACTTAGCTAATTCGGACGGCTGGAATGTAAAAAAGCCAATCCCCAACCACCGTCTAGCCCCATTGATATGAATACCGGCAATAAAAACAAGCACAAGCAGCGTTACCGTTATAAAACAGATGATTCCCAGATGCCGACGCCAAAAAGTATAATCCACACGATACACGAATAAAGCGGGTATAACCCCAATAAAAAGAATGATAATCTGTCGAATCAAATGATAGTAGGTATTTCCAATCATACGATCCCCAACAAACGTCGAACTGAATACGTTGACCAAACCAAGAACAATAAGCACGGAAAACGCAACAATCAGTCCATAATACACACGACGCATTTTTCTAGTTTGGCGATCCATCTCCCGTCACCTCCACAGGGCATGCAGCCACACAATGAAAGATGGGTTGTCCTTTGGCGCTGAATTTGGCTTCATATTCAGTCATTGCCTCATTTTGAATATTGCTATGATGTAAATCATATGTAACCTCAGACAAATCCCATTGCCGTTCCTTACATTCTTTTAATGTAAATTCAAACAGATCTGCATTATCTGACTTAAAATATATTTTCCCTTCATGAGATAATATAGCGGCATACCGATCCAGAAAATCACGATACGTTAATCGTCTTTTTGCATGCTTCGATTTGGGCCAAGGATCACAAAAATTAATAAAAAATCGATCAACCTCATCCAAGTCAAATATTTCCGGTAAATTTTCTACATCGAATCTAAGAAGCTGTACATTTTTTAATTGCGCCTCTGTTGTTTTTTTCGCTGCATAATATAACACTCCTATTTGAATTTCAATGCCTATAAAATTAATTTCCGGATGCAGCAGCGCCATTTGGGAAATAAAATTTCCTTTGCCGGTTCCCAATTCTACCCATAACGGAGCCTGCGGATCGGGAAATAATGACCGCCATTTTCCTTTCCATTGCTCACAATGCTCTAAATGAACAAAGGATCCATACTCTTTGATGGCCTCATCAATCCAAGATTTTCTACGTAAACGCATCCTTTACTCTCCTTATTTTCATACATATTTATTTGCAAAAATAGGCTGATTCGACAGGAATCAGCCTAAAGCTCAAATGCCTATTTTATTATATAAACTTAGCGTCCCAGTGTCAAACATTTTTACCAGTTATATCACCCGGCAGAATATCTAAAATATGTTCTACCGAATCAATGATATAATCGGCTCCCTCCGATTCAAACATCGTCCGTGCCTCGCGTCCTTCCAATCCTGTAAGCGTGCCGATCATGACGGCCCCCATCGCTTTAGCGCACCACACATCAGAAAGAGAGTCACCCACAACATAATACGTCCCGTTTTTAAATGCCTCCGGATTTTCTGTATATGCACGGTAGTTAGATGGTTCTTTGCCAAATGCCCCTAAATAATAAGCAAACGGATTGGGTTTGCCGAGCGGCATATGCAGCATTTTTTCCGCAGCTGCCACATCCGTATCTGTAGAAATATAAAACGGATCAAACTCAGAAAGCCAGCCGTAGGTCTCAAAGGGAACCTGCATTTCTATTTGTGATCGGCCGCTGGCAATGGCAATTTCATATCCTCGGCGTTTTAATTCCTGAAATACATAGCGAATTCCCGCTATCGTTCCAAGCGGTTCTTCTTTATGAAGAAATCCTTCTTTTCCCTTGGTATATGACGTCTCCCCATATATTTTTTCATAAAGGGAATCCCCAAAATACCAATGTTGAAAAGACCGTTGATGCAGCTGCCAAAGCGGTCCGCCCAGCGGGACCCATTCTCTTACAGCAGCTCCTACTGTTTCTGCCATGGCTTGACTCAAGGAGGCAAATACCGCTTCTTTATCTGCTGCCGGAGGCACAACCGCCAATAGCCGCTGTTCTACGTCATCGGCTGTGGGAATCACATATGGTCTCAGCATCGTCCCTAATTTCTGTACATCTTCTACCGTATGCAGAGATAATGCACATACCTTGCCACGTTCCCGGATATATTGCTCTAACAGCAGCCATATAGTAGTCACTATATGAGCATGTACCATATCCCAATTGCTATTAATCCCATGACTTTTCAGCCATGACAATATCTCATCATTTTTCCAAAACCGCGCCCGCAACGTCGTGATTTGCTCTTCCGTCACGTCGGCAGTTACTTGTTCCTCATCTAAATGCATATACTGAGAACTGTGATACCATTCCCATACAACCAAAGCCGAGACATCGAAATAACGTTTTTCACTGAGCAGTACGCCATCTATATCAAATATTACTTTTTTCACAGTATGTCTCCTTAAAAAGTCTTATCCTGATGTCCTATTTCCTTTTTATTTCCTTCGATGTGAGATCTTGCTTCCAGCACCGCCATAACATCATTGACAGTAACTCCTGCATTTTCCCACAATACGGATAAATGATACAGTAAATCAGCCGATTCCTTGCATACTTCTTCACGCAAATGATCTCCATTTTCGGATATATCTGTCACAACGTGATCGGCATTTTTTGCGGCAATAATAACTTCCGCTGCTTCTTCGCCGATTTTTTTACAGATTTTATCAATACCCGCACTAAACAAATACGCCGTATACGACTTTTCTGTAGGATGAATTTTCTTCTCCCTGATTTCTTTTTGTAAATCACTTAATATAGCCACAGACCCGGTATATGGCTTTACTGCAAACTCCTGCAGGTGGCGAAAAAAGCAGGATATATTGCCCGTGTGACAGGCCGCTCCCGTCTGATCGACCTGCAGGAGCAACGTATCTGCATCACAGTCGACCGCGATGGCCGCAACCCGTTGTACATGTCCCGAGGTTTCTCCTTTGTGCCACAAGCATTGCCTACTGCGGCTATAAAACCATGTTTCTTCTGTTTCTATCGTTTTACGCAATGATTCTTCATTCATATAGGCAACCATGAGGACCTTTCCACTGCTTTTTTCCTGAACAACAGCGGGAATCAGGCCTTGTCCATCATACTGTATATGGCTTAGATTTACCGTGTCCATCATGCCTCCACCTCTCTCATGGGGATTCCCTTTTCCTGCAGGTACATTTTTAAATCAGGAATGTCGATTTGTCCAAAATGAAATACTGATGCCGCCAGTGCCGCATCAACGCCTACATCAAATACATCTTTAAAATCTTTCATGGTTCCGGCTCCGCCCGATGCAATAATCGGTACCGGAAGTTCTATCGCCAGACGCCGGTTTAATTCTAAGTCAAACCCCTTTTTTTCTCCGTCTGCATCAATAGAATTAATGCAGATTTCTCCAGCTCCCAAAGCAACTCCTTGTTTAGCCCAAGCAATCCCATCAATCTCGGTATTTTTGCGACCGCCTTCAACATAGACATCCCAACTGCCCCGATCATTACGTTTTGCATCAATAGATAAAACAACACATTGATTGCCAAACCGAGCAGCTGCTTCCCGAATAAGTTCCGGCCGGAGGACGGCCGCCGAATTAACGGATACTTTATCAGCGCCTGCCAGCAATACCTGACGAAAATCTTCTATGGTACGGATTCCGCCTCCTATAGTAAAAGGAATATTTATTTCTTCGGCAACCGCTTTTACAACATCAATAAAAATACCTCGTTGCTCATGGGTTGCTGTAATATCATAAAACACCAATTCATCGGCCATTTGATCCGAATAAAATTTGCCTAATTTGACCGGATCATCTACATCTTGTATGTGTTTGAATTGTTTTCCTTTCACTACCCGGCCGTTGCACACATCCAGACAAGGAACGATTCGCTTTGCTAACATAATGCATCCCCCTTATAAACTTATATTGTTAGGACTCTGTTTTTAATCTTCCTGCGACAGTTTCCGTATTTCTTCCATCGTAACATTCCCTTCATATAAGGCTTTTCCCGTAATCGCTCCATATACGTTTAATTTCCGCAATGCTTTTAAATCCGATATACCGCTTACTCCGCCCGATGCTATCAGCCGGATATCAGGTAATGACTGCAGTTTTTCCATCATTTCCATATTCGGTCCAGAGAGCATTCCGTCACGGCTGATATCGGTATAAACAATTGTACGAATGCCAATAGATAATAGGAATTTCACAAACGGGACAACCGCTTTGTCGCTGTTGTTGACCCAGCCGCGCGTTGCTACTACATCGCCCTTAGCATCAACAGATACCGCTAATCTATGTCCGTATAAGCCAGCCATTTCTGTAATAAATACAGCATCCTCGACCGCTTTTGACCCAATGATGACTCGGCTGGCCCCGCTTTCAAGATACGTTTTTATTGCTTTTTCACTGCGTATTCCTCCCCCTACTTCAACGGGAATAGGAACTGCCCGGCAAATGCGTCCAATACTATCAACATTGCTGAGACTGCCGGAAAATGCACCGTCCAAGTCAACGATATGAAGATATTCAGCTCCTTCATCTGCCCATTTTTTAGCTGCTTCTACGGGATCTTTGAAGTACGTCGTACTTTCTTCTTTAATACCCTGCCGGAGTCGTACAGCATGTCCGTTTTGTATGTCAATTGCTGGTAATACGATCATATATTATCCTTTCTTGAGGTGCTTCAAAATATTTTTTAAAAACTGTTCCCCAACAGCTCCGCTTTTTTCTGGATGAAACTGCATGCCCAGAACATTATCCTTACCGCAAATTGCCGGAACTGCCTGTCCATAACAAGCCGTTGCAATAACATCCGATGAATCCACGGGAGATTTATAATATGAATGAACAAAATAAGCATAGGGATGTGCAGCTAATCCCTCCTGCAGCCAATGAGATTGACAAAATTCCAGCTCATTCCACCCCATATGAGGAACTTTAAGCTGCGTATGAAAAGGAACTATTTCACCTGGCAAAAAGCCAAGGCCTTTATACACACCGCCTTCATAATCTGTTTCAAATAATGCCTGCATGCCCAGACAAACACCTAAAAAAAACTTTCCTGCTTTTACCTGTTCTTCCAATAACGGAATGAGATCAAATTTCTCCAAATTCCCCATTGCATCGCGGATTGCCCCAACACCGGGAAGTTCTATTAATTCGGCATTGCGGATAATCTCCGGATCACGGGTGATTTTCGGATCCTCCCCCAGTCTTCGCCAAGCATGATATACATTGGCCAAGTTCCCCACTTCATAATCAATAACAGCAATTCTCATAATTTACAGCACCCCTTTTGTCGAAAGAATATTACTGTTCTCCCCTTCGATATAGACAGCTTGCTTAAGCGCATGCCCCAATGCTTTAAATACGGATTCCACAATATGATGTGCATTGGTTCCATAAAGAGTTGTTACATGAAGATTCATGCGTCCGTGGACAGCCACTGCATATAAGAACTCCCGCAGCATTTCTGTTTCAAATGTCCCGATACGTTCTGCCGGTATTGCTACATCATATACTAAATAAGAACGGCCGCTCAGATCAATGACGCAGCGAGTCAAGGTTTCATCCATCGGGCAGTAAAACATGCCGTACCGGGTAATTCCCGCCTTATCTCCCAGTGCCTTGTACAGGGCTTGACCCAAAACAATGCCCAGGTCTTCGATCGTATGATGTGTATCGACTTCCAAATCGCCATGAACATGGATAGAAATATCCATCCCGCTGTGACAAGCTAATAAGTCAAGCATATGATCAAAAAAACCAATACCAGTTGAACCTGCAAAAGATCCGATTCCGTCCAATTCTATCGACATGGCAATTTGCGTTTCCGCTGTATTCCGTTCTATTTCAGCAGTCCTCATGGTTTGCCTCCTTTTGAAATACTCTCAGAATTTTATTTGCTACATACTCTGTTGTTGCTGTAATACGCAGACAATTCGCCAAATCCGCACGATTTCCATAAGAACGAACGCAAATATCGGCTTCGCTAAGCGCTTTCACATACCGAGATCCATCACAAGTACGTACTAAAATAAAGTTGGCCGCACTAGGGAAAACTTCTACTCCCTTTATTGTTTTCAGTTTCTCTATCAAATAGTCTCTCACCGCAATAGTTGGCGGAACATTGTGTTTTAAAATTTCTTCACTGTGTTCCAAGGCCACTACCCCCATGAGTTGTGTAAAACTATTCAGATTATACGATGGTTTAGTAAGGGATATGGCATTGATAACATCGGTATTAGCCACACAATAGCCCAAACGAAAACCGGCAAGACCAAAGGCTTTAGATAACGTACGAATAACAATAAGATTATCATAAGAATGGAGACGGGATATTATGCTTTCCTGTCCAGAAAATTCCATATATGCTTCATCTACGACTACCAAGTTGGATGATGCCTGAACCATTTTTTCTATCAGGGAAACAGGCCATATATCCCCTGTCGGATTATTCGGATTGCAAATAAAAGTAACCTTAGGCTGCCATTTTCGGATAGCCTCCAAAAAAGCTTTTCCATCCCGTTTAAAATCTTCGGAATCAAGTACTTTGACAATCCGGGCTCCCAACACTTGTCCATCAATTTCATACACATCAAAGGTAGGTGCATGTATCAGTATTGTATCTCCCTGATCAATAAACGTATTAAGAATCAGTTGAATCATTTCATCTCCACCGTTACCCGCCAATATTTCATTATATTCAGCAGAAATATATCGGCTTAACGCCCTGCGGAGAGTGTCCGCAAACGGATCGGGATAATGATACGACGGCAACTTGGCCAAACGAGTTAAAAAATCTTTTTTTACATCAGGAAAATTAAAAATATCATAGGGACTTTCGTTTGCATTAATCACTATATGTTCCTTGATGTTAGGGACTTTATAAGGAGTAAAACTGCGAATTGTCTTGCGGAGCCATTCTTGTTTCATTTTATTCTCCTCCTGACGGCCATTCCATGGGCCTGCAGTCCTTCGACATCGGCAAATTGAGCAACTTTATCTGCAATCTGTACAAAAGCCTGCTGATTATATTCCAATACACTGCTGCGTTTGACAAAATCATACACTCCCAGCGGTGAAGAAAATGCTGCCGTCCCCATAGTCGGAAGTGTATGATTGGGACCTGCAAAGTAATCACCGACAGGTTCGGGTGTATACGCTCCGATAAAAATAGCGCCGGCGTTAATAATATGCTCCACATAAGATTCCGGTTCGGCAAAATCAATTTCCAAATGTTCCGGGGCAATAAGATTCATTATATCAATCGCCTGTTTTCGATCTTTAGTAATAAAAACTTTACCACAATTTTTAATAGAGTCAGCAATAATATCTTTCCTGGGAAGCTCTTCCATCTGTCTTTCTATCTCTGCTTCTACAGCCCCGGCCAGCGCTGCATTGGGTGTCACTAAAAAGACGGCTGCCCGGCGGTCATGTTCCGCTTGAGCCAGCAAATCAGCGGCAATCCATACAGGATTCGATGTTTCATCGGCCAGAATTCCTACTTCACTGGGGCCTGCAATCATATCAATCCCCACCGTGCCGAAAACAAGCTGTTTCGCCATGGCCACGTAAGCATTACCGGGGCCTACTATTTTAAATACGGGAGAAACAGTTTCTGTCCCATAAGCAGCCGCGGCAATTCCTTGTGCACCGCCTATTTTATATATTTCCGTCGCTCCGGCAATATGTGCTGCCGCCAGAATATATGGATTAACCTTGCCGTCTTTTCCCGGCGGAGTAAATATCGCAATGGAAGGTACGCCTGCTACATGTGCCGGAGTCGTATCCATCAATACGGTAGAAGGATACGCTGCTGTTCCTCCCGGCACATACACGCCAACACGTTGAATAGGGGTGTATTTCGCACCAAGACGAACGCCGTCCCGAAAGGTATCTATCCACGTTTCTTGTTTTTGCCGTTCATGATATTGCTGGATATTGTCACGAGCTTCTTCCAGAATTTTTATAAAATTTTCTCCTACATAAGTAACTGCTTCATTTATTTCATCTGCACTAACCAAAAAATTTTCTACCCATATCCCATCAAATCTTTGAGTTAGTTCTCTAACTGCGGCGTCCCCCTGCTCTTGAACCGCGGCAATAATATTTTCTACTTGTTCACGAATTCCTGCGGTTTCCGCTTGATCTCTTTTGGTAATCCGGCGGATATCACGCAGCTTCAATCCTTCATCGGGCACTTCAATCCATTCCACACTATATTCCCCCTATGCTTCTGCATTATTACATTTGATGACATGAATAAGTTGCTGTATTTCATCTATTTTCAGTTTAAAAGACACCGTATTGCAAATCATCCGAGCACTGAAATCCATAAAATACTGCAGTACGTCCAATCCGTTAGCACGTAATGTATTGCCTGTTTCTACAATATCTACGATTACATCCGATAATCCCACGATCGGAGCCAGTTCTACCGACCCGTTCAGTTTAATAATATCCACACTATGGTGATTATTCTCAAAATACTGCCGAGCTATGCGAGGATATTTTGTACCAACCGTAATTCGTTTCGTCATATCTACCTTTTTCCCGGCAATGCCGGCCACAGCCATACGGCAGCAGCCAATTCCCAAATCCAATATTTCGTATACATCGGCACCCGAACATTCTTCAATAAGAACATCTTCGCCGACAACGCCAATATCTGCCGCCCCTCGTTCCACATATACAGCAACATCCGGGGATTTGACCAACGTTACTTTTATCGTTTGCCCTACATCTTCGAAGATAAGCTTCCGGCTATTTTCCGAATACGTTGGAAATTCATAACCGCTTTTTTGGAGATAGGTCATGACTGTCTTAGCAATGCGCCCCTTGGCAAGTGCCATATGGATAGACATATTAAAGCCTCCTCATTTGTTCTTCTAATTCCTGAGCAGTTAATTGTTTTGTCTCTTGATAATATATCCCGTTTTCATATATAGCATGAATGCTGTAATCCCGGCTATCAATAAAAGTAGAACAAGGATACGCCGCCACGCGAAAACCGTGCAGCCGCCAAATCATCAAATCGCGAATCAGTGATTGATCGCTCTCAGCATAAGAAATAGCCAATTGAAAAGAGGGTTCTGTACCTTCTAATAAGCCGGCATCATTCATAAATTCATATAACAGATTGATATTCATTCCAAAACCGCAGGCCGGCCGATCAACACCAAATTGTGCGGATAATGTATCATAACGTCCGCCGTCAATGACATCATATAAAGCGCCATCTACATATACTTTAAATACCATATCGGTATAGTAACCCAGCTGACTGGCAAAACCAAAATCGAGCTGTACTTTATCCGCGTATCCGGCATATAAAATGTAATCGTAGGTCTTTTCCAGCCGCTTCAATGCCTGCTGCATTTCTTTATTAATACAATATTCATATGCCTTACTTAGCGTAACTGCATAAGATCCAAAAAGCATGGGAATGGCTTTGAGTGCCTGATATGCTACTCCTTCCAGCGATAAGGAATCAAGATATTTAGTATACGCTACCAAATTCCGTTCCGCCATATATTTGCGTAGGCGTTCTTTTTGTTCCTCTGCCAGCGATAATCCGGCAAAAAGAGCATCTGTATAAGCAACGGTTCCTATATCAATACGTATATGCTTAACAGATAATGCATCCAGTATTTCTGCCGCCATGACAATAACTTCGCCATCACACTCCGGACTTGCATCTCCCAGTATTTCAATACCACCTTGTAAAAAATCTTTTCCGTAAGTACTGCGACCGTAATATTCGCGAAAAACGGTACTCACATAACCAAATTTAAGCAGCTGGTCTGCCCGCGGAAATTCACGTGCCGCAGTTTCAACAAGAGGTAAGGTCACATCGGGACGAAGGACTAGTACCCGGCCATCCGTATCTATCGTTTTTACCATTTCCTGCCGCAGCTGCGGGAAAAAATGGCGGTATACATCATAATCTTCAAAGCTTGGAGTCTCAATAATTTTGCATCCATGATTCATAATAACCGAAGTTAATTTGCTTTGGATGCGGTCATAATTGCGCATTTCATCATGATGCAGCATCTTGACTCCGTCTAAAGTATTATTCACTTGCATGCACCTCCTTCACTTTTTCTTTATCTTATTATCTCATCACCTTGATAAAGCATAAAAGTAATGTTGATATGAATTGTACCATAAAGTCATCCACTTGAAAATACCTTTATTACTTTTTTATATATTTTTTGTATCTGCATCGGCTGTAAAAATGATTTTTTTTACAGCTTTTTCAAATTTAGGACGCGGAAGCATTACTCGATGTCCGCAGCCACGGCACCGAATGACAAAATCAACTCCTACACGCATGACTTCCCATTCATTAGAACCACAAGGATGCGTTTTTTTCATTTGTACAATATCTCCTACATGATAACGAACAAAACCTATCATTATTATGCCTCCTCTTTTTTCTCTTTACTTAGGGAATTCTGTTCTTCTATCGTCTTTGTCATCTGTGTTTCAATAACAAAACGGGCCATAGCGATATGCGCTGCCGCAAGGCGTTTTGCCGCCTCATATCGATATGCCGTACATACACCATATGCATCACTGCGGCGGGCCGGTATACTGACTTCATATATAAACGAATTTCCCTCCATTTTGACCAATCCACCAACACTTGCACCTTCTTCATGTACATCCGATCGTTTCGAAACAACGCTCAGCGCTTCCTGCAGAACAGACAATACGACATCAGGATCTGCACTTTGGCTGACTCCGATACGAATCGTTGCGACGTACATTCCTTTGGTATAATTACTGACAATGTCAATCAATCCATTGGGAATCGTATGAATAACTTTGTCAGGAGAACAAATCTTAGTCGTCCGCAGATTCACATCGGTAACCGTACCGCTATATCCTTTTACCGTAACGAAATCTCCAATGGAATATTGGCCTTCCAATATAATAAAAAAACCAGCAACAAAATCCTTAACCAAGCTTTGTGCCCCAACGCCTATAGCCAGACCGATAATGCTGGCACCAGCCAATAGGGAGGTTGTATCGACACGGAGCTCATTCAAGATCATAATAACGACCAAGAAACAAAAAATGACAAAAATAACACTGTGTACCAGAGAATGAAGTGTCGTTGATCTTCTTTCCTGTTCTTTAGATAATTTAACAAACCGTATATCAAATAATCGTTCAATAAGACGTTGAATAATAGTATATGCAATATAGGATACAGCAAGCAGTAATATAATACGTACTCCCTTTTCCAAAAGGGTAAGCGCAATATCTCTTGTTAAGGAATCTGTGAAAAGATTGTCCATAAAAGCTCCTTACATTATAATATGTATTAAAATCTTAAGTAATTTTCTCTATTTTTTACTACTATGTTCATATTACAGCAAAGATATGGGTTCTGCAAGTAATACCGCTTGTATAAATTTTTACGTGCATAAGAGCATCCCTGCAACATATATCGCGGTATTGTAGGTTTACCATAGATATGTTACAAAAACAGAAAAGAGAGAGCACCATTTTGTGTTATGCTTAAGTTGTCTATACCAAACCACAACAGAAAGGGTGCTCTCTCATGAACAGCATAACACAAGATG
>JALCNL010000046.1 GCA_022649055.1 Megasphaera sp. | reverse complement strand
ATTGCAATACCTTATTTAGCTCATTAAGTTGAATAACTACACCGCGTATTCCGCCATCTAGCACTAAAACATTAGACCCGCCCCCTAAAACCGTCAAGGGAAGCAACAGCTCTTTTGCTGACCGTATGGCTACCGCCAGTTCCTGAACAGTGTGAGGAAGGACAAGCACATCGGCAGGTCCGCCTACGGCAAATGTCGTATGCCGGCTCATCGGCTCATCTATCAACAGCCGTTCACCGGGAATGATCGCATTCAATTGTGAAATAAAACTTGTAAACGCATACTTATTTATCAAGGATACTCATTCCTTCAGCCATAGATTCTTGAATGATTTTTAATACATCGCCGGCACAAGTCTGCCATTTCCTATACGCTTGCAAATAATCAACGGCCATTTTATTTCCTTTGATAACTTCTGCTAATTTATTTAGTTCTTCTACCTTGGCTTTATCAGGTTGTCCCCCCATTGCCCCGGCATATTCCAACTGCACTTGTTTTATGAGAAATTCTTGAACCATTTTTTTCGATGTCTCATTTGTGGAAAGAACCTTTCCCGCATCTACCAGAGCCTTATATTCTTCCGACTCACGAATAGCTTTTGCCAGTTCATGGGCTTTATCATATATATTCATCATTTATTTCCCCTTTATTTCAAATTTTTAATGCCAATCCCGCTTTTAGACATATCGGGAAAATCTAATTGACGCAACGCTTCATAGGAAACAATAGCAACAGAATTAGATAAATTCAAACTACGAGCCTTATCCGCCATGGGAATCCGAAAACAAAATTCAGGATATTGTTTCAGCAAACATTCCGGCAAACCTTTTGTTTCTTTGCCGAAAACAAGCAAATCATCTTTTTCAAACCGGATATCAGCATAACACTGTTCCGACTTAGTCGTCAAATAAAAAAATCGGTGACCTTCGTATTTTTTCTGCACTTCTTCAAAATTTTCATGAATTTTTACATCAACTAACGGCCAGTAATCTAATCCTGCTCGTTTTAAATACTTATTCTCCAAAGAAAATCCTAATGGTTTAACTAAATGCAGCATAATATGATTAGCTGCACATAACCGTGCGATATTTCCTGTATTGCCGGGAATTTCCGGTTCCACCATAACAATATGCATAATCATCACTCTCCTGTAACATTGTACAAGATTTTTTCATGTCCTTCAAGTGACAGAGATGCATAGATAATATTGTTTAATTGAATTTTATCTTCAAATATGTTTTAATATAGGTATTAGGGAAAGTATATATTAAGAAAGAGGTGTTCATCATGGATATGGAAAACAGAGACAATATTGCACAATGGCCGATTTATTTCGCTCCAGGCTGTAAGCTGCTGCAGTTGGAACCGCAGACAGTGTCTCAGCTATATGATTATTTACATCAACTATTTGGTACTATTCACTTATATACTCGCTGCTGCGGCCTGGACGATGCTCGTCAGCACGATGAAGAAGCGGTTTTTATTACGCTGTGTTCTTCTTGTTTTAAAGTATACGGAGATACGTATGCTAACCTCCATATGAGAGATTTCTGGGATATTTATACTGATTATAAAGACATCTACCCACTAAAAGATGAAAAAGAATTACATAAAAAATTGGATACTGCCATGGAAGGGGCTTTTCCAAAAGAAGGACTCGATAAATGGTACCATGCATTAAAAAAATGAGGCAACATTATGAAATTTACCTATTACGGACATTCCGCTTTTTTACTTACAGAAAAGAATACCGCCATTTTATTTGATCCGTTTATTACGGATAATCCTTGGACATCAATTAATCCGGCATCTATTTGCTGTCAGTACATTTTTATTTCTCATGCCCACAGCGATCATTACGGAGATGCTGAAATCATAGCTAAAACCAACAACGCTACCATTATCAGCACAGCAGAAGTAGCTGCTAAAGCTGCAAATGCAGGCTGTAAGACGCATGCCATGCACATTGGCGGCAAAGCTTTTTTTCCTTTTGGCTATATCCGCCTGACCCCCGCTCTTCATGGTTCCGGTATAGCAGGCGGGCTCGCATGCGGCTGTATCATTCAAATAAATAATAAGCTTATTTATTTTGCCGGTGATACGGGGTTATATGCGGACATGAAGCTTCATAGCCGTTTTTCACCTATTGATTATGCAATCCTGCCCATTGGCGATAATTTCACAATGGGCATTGAGGATGCTGCCATTGCAGCATCCTGGATTCAACCAGGATTAGTAATCCCCATTCATTATAAGACATGGCCGATTATTGACAAGGATCCCATGGAATATAAAAAATTAGTCGAAGAACATTTCCATATTCCGGTCCAAGTTATCGCTCCTGGCACAACATATGAATTTTGATCAAAACAGTACAATCCCCCCTGATGTTAAATACATCAGGGGGGATTGTACTGTTTTATATAGTAATGAAAAACAGTATATTATGTTACTTAATAAAAATTTACAAAATGGATTTATAAATTTCAACAATTTCTTCCTTGATAACATCTCTTGGATTACCCGGTGTACAAGCATCAGCAATCGCTGATGCAGCAAGAAATTCAACATCTTTCTCTTTAACCCCTAATGTACGCAGCTGCCGTGGTATACGAACATCGTCTGCCAATTTTTGCACAGCATCTATACAGGCCTGCCGATATTCTTTCTGACTCATGTTTTCTACACCATTCACGCCCATAGCCCGGGCTATCTCACGGTAACGGTCTCCTGTCGCCGGCGCATTAAATTTTAATACAGGCGCCAATAAAACAGCACAGGCAACCCCATGCGGAATGTCATAAAAAGCACTTAACGGATGTGCCATGGAATGATCGATCCCCAACCCAACATTAGAAAATCCCATACCTGCAATATACTGACCTATTACCATTTCTTCACGCGCCTTCATATCGCCCGCCACCGATTTCCGCAGCCATTTGCTGATTATTTCAATAGCCTTTAAATGCATCATATCCGTTAATTCCCACGCCCCTTTAGTAATATAGCCTTCAATGGCATGAACGAGTGCATCCATGCCCGTAGCTGCACAAAGGCCAGCAGGCATAGAGGCACTCATCTGCGGATCGATAATCGCAACAACCGGTATATCGTGAGGATCTGAACATACAAATTTACGATGTTTTTCTACATCTGTAATAACATAATTGATAGTAACTTCTGCCGCCGTTCCACTAGTCGTCGAAACAGCAATAATTGGCATGGCTTTATTCTTGGTCGGTGACGCACCTTCCAAACTGCGAACATCATAGAAATCCGGATTTGTCATAATAACAGCAATAGCTTTTGCCGTATCAATAGAAGACCCCCCGCCAATAGCAACAATAACATCAGCTTGTTGTATACGGCAAAAATCGACACCTTCTTGTACGTTTTGAATCGTTGGATTGGCTTTGATATGATCATATACAATATAATCCATGTCCGCCTTATCCAGTAAATCCGTCACTTTATCAGCAACTTTGAATTTTAATAAATCGGGATCCGTTGCAACCATGACTTTTTTTAACCCGCGATTTTGCACTTCATTAATAATTTCCTGAATCGCACCTTCACCAAAATATGAAGTTTCATTCAACGTAATTCTGTTACTCATACTAGTATGCCTCCTTTAATAAAAAGAACTATACTGTATTGTATGAAATAAACGTGCCAAATAATGACAGACTATTCAAATTTATTTTTTATTTGCATATTCTCTTTATATACAACGATATATCTTACTACTCATACTATTCAGTTAATAAAGATTATTCTTTTATTTTATTTCTCATAACAGTCATATGTATCATATGTATCAAAATTATCGATACATATAATACATATGATAATTTCTATCTGTCTTTCATTCTAATCCCCGCCGTATTTTTTTTGGTATTATGTCATACTGCTTACAAATGCGATAAAAAGTAGGTATACTTACGTTTATACTTCGAGCAGCATCTGCCACATTGCCCCCGGAATTTTTAATAATACGCAAATAGGTCTGTTTTTCACTTTCTTCTCCTGTTTCACTCGGCACTGCCGCAACAACATCATCCATAATATAACAAAAATCACGAGATGAAATCACGGGAGACTCACTCGTATAAAAAACTCTTTCAATACTATTTTGCAGTTCCCTGACATTTCCGGGCCAATCATAGTGTTTTAGAGATAATAAAAAATCTGCAGAAAATTTTCTTTTTCTATCCGGATATCGCAAATTAAACCGCTGCAAAAATCGATTGGCACAAAATTCTACATCATCTGGACGTTCCCGCAGAGGCGGAATATCTAATCTCAATACATTGAGTCTATAATAAAGATCACTGCGAAATAACCCTAACCGGACTTGTCTCTTTAAATTGCGATTGGTCGCGGCAATAACACGCACATCCAGTTTTTTTTCCTCTTTACCGCCAATACGACGAACTTGCAATGTTTCAACCACTCGCAGTAACTTAGCCTGAAATTCCAATGGCATTTCTCCGATTTCATCAAGAAACAACGTACCATGGTCGGCTAATTCAAATTTTCCCGGATTCCCTTCCTTGAGAGCTCCTGTAAAAGCTCCTTTTTCATAGCCAAAAAGTTCACTTTCTATCAAATCCCGCGGCAAAGAAGCACAATTTACCGCAACAAAAGGTCCTTCTGCTCTACAGCTTCCCGTATGAATGGCTTGAGCAAATAGTTCTTTTCCCGTACCGCTTTCACCTTCTATGAGGATGCTTCCATCATATCGGGCATACTGCCGTGCTCTTTCTATCACTTGTTTCATCATGGTATCCGCAGTAAAAATATTGTCAAAGCTATATGCAGCTTGATTTCCGGACACACGATTCACTGACCGTATAAGATGTTCTTGCTTACGAAGAATCACGGTGATTGTCCGTCCGCTCGTATCTACGGTTAATGAAATAGTAGCACTAAAACGCCGCACTTTTCCCTTAATAAAAAAACGCATGTCATCTATATATAACGGTGCATTTTCCTTTTGCATCGTTATAACGCTATTCCAATCTACATCAGGCATAACACTTCTAAAATCAATCATTGCCATTTTAGGAAAACAAATCGATAATTCCTTTTTTGCTGTATTATTTATCCATCGCAATTGAAATGTATCATTGAGCAAAAGGATGGATTCGTGTAGTCCGTTGGCTGCTGAACGCATAAGCAGCGACTGATGATAACTTGCCAGCATACTTTCCACACTAAACGCGCCGGCTACAACAAGTGCCAGTGTATGCGGATGAGCGGCTTCCACAGCACCGGACAAATCAAGACAACCGATTACTTGACCGTTCAACCCATGAATCGGCGCCGCGGAACAAGTCCATCCATGCTGAGACATACAATAATGTTCCGGGCCATTCATTTGAATCGGCATGTCATATTCCAATGCAATTCCCGGTGCATTACTTCCTACTCCCAGATTAGTCCATACAGCTCCCTTATGAAACAATATGTTTTCGGACCTTTTTAAGATAGAATCATCCCCGATTGTTTCTAAAACATACCCATCCCTATCAGTTAATACCAGTAAAAAGTGTGACTCTTTAATAATTTGGTATACACTTTGTATAATAGGGGCTGCTATTCGAATCAATTCTTTGTTTTTCTTCAATACCTTTTGAAAGACGATATCATCTACCTGTGTAACATTATCACTATATGGATTTACTCTCATCTCCCGGCACTTTAACCAAGACCGTGCAACAGCAGGCTGCATCTTTTCATTTAAGGTACCATCAGACATAAATTTTTGCCACACAGCTTTTGCTTCACCTATTTTCATGTTATGCACTCCCTACAACGAACGAATAGTATATATATTAAAAAACAGACAAACCATCCTATATGAATAGTATATCATCAATCATCATATATTACGCTTACTTTTAAACGGTATATGAATTTATGTATTCATTTGCAAGAAGTGTATAACACACCGATGAAACGCATGTAATTTCAATTTATTTAATATATTGCAATACAACTTCCGTCATTGTATTTGTATCAGCCTTTTTAAATCCATCCTTATATAAATCGGGAGTGCGCCAGCCCTCTTCCAAAGCAGCATCAACAGCTTTTTCAACAGCACAGGCCGCTGACTCTTCCTCTAACGAATAGCGAAGCAGCATAGCAGAAGAAAGAATCGTTGCCAAGGGATTGGCAATACCCTTGCCGGCAATATCCGGTGCCGATCCATGAATAGGTTCATAAAGGCTTGTAAGTTCTCCAATACTAGCCGATGGCATCATTCCAATGGATCCTCCCAATACAGCAGCTTCATCGCTCAGTATATCGCCAAACAAGTTTCCTGTTACAATCACATCAAACTGTGTCGGCCTGATGGCCAGCTGCATAGCACAATTATCTACATACAGATTATCTACTACGATATCCGGATACTGCGCAGCAATTTTCGTTACGGTACGCCGCCACAAACGAGACGTTGCCAATACATTGGATTTATCGACGGAAGTTACCTTATTTCTCCTCTTGCGTGCGGCTTCCATTGCAAATCGTGTAATTCGTTCTACTTCCGGTACACTATAGTTTTCTAAATCCCATGCACGTTCTACACCATCATGTATTTCCGATTCGCATTTATCACCAAAATAAATCCCGCCAATAAGTTCACGGACAATAAGAATATCTGAACCGGTCACAATTTCCGGCTTCAGCGGAGAATATTCGCAAAGTTCTTTTTGTACTTTCACTGGACGTAAATTAACATATAACCCCAGTGCTTTGCGCAATCCTAAAACCGCCTTTTCAGGCCGCAGTGCTGGTTCCACGTCATCCCATTGCCTACCGCCTACTGCACCAAATAAAACAGCACTTGCTTTTTTTGCAGCCTCAATCGTATTTTCAGGAAGCGGAGTTCCAAATTTATCATAGGCCGTTCCTCCTGCATATTGATATTCAAAAGTAAGTCCTATATGGTACATCTCATCAATTTTTTCCAGCACCTTCACAGCGGCTGCCGTAATTTCTTTTCCAATCCCGTCTCCAGGGATAACAACGATATGCTTTTCCATTTATCTTTTCTCCTTTACATATTCAATCAAGCCGCCGGCTTTGGCAATATCTTGAATAAATCCGGGCAGCGGTGCTGCTTGAAATATATCTCCTGTTGTACTATTTTCAATACATCCTGCCGTCAAGTCAACACGAAGGATATGACCGGCTTTAATTTTTTCTACATCACTGCCGATTTCCAATACAGGTAATCCTACATTAATACTATTGCGATAAAAAATACGAGCAAAACTAGCTGCAATAATAACTGGAATTCCAGAAGCTTTAATAGCTATCGGAGCATGTTCACGCGAAGAACCGCAACCAAAATTCTTACCGCCTACCATGATATCTCCCGTTTGTACTTCATGAGAAAATGTTTCGTCTATATCTACCATACAATGTAATGCTAATTCTTGTGGATCAAAACTGTTCAAATAACGGGCAGGAATAATAACGTCTGTATCTATATTATCGCCATAACGCCAAACTTTTCCTTCTATTTTCATTTCAGTGTACCTCCTTAGGTGCTGCAATTTTTCCTAAAATAGCACTGGCTGCCGCTACTTGCGGACCAGCCAAATATACTTCACTATCCACGTGTCCCATCCGTCCGCGGAAATTGCGGTTTGTTGTAGAAACACACTTTTCTCCGGCTGCAAGTATCCCCATATATCCACCCAGGCAAGGGCCGCATGTAGGCGTAGATACTGCCGCACCTGCTTCAATAAATATTTTAATATATCCTTTTTCTATGGCTTCCATATAGATTTTCTGACTGCCGGGAATAATAATACAACGCACATCAGGATGAATCGTATGTCCCTGTATAATGGATGCTGCAATTTTCAAATCTTCTATCCGGCCATTTGTGCAAGAGCCAATCACGACTTGATCAATTTTGATATCTCCAAATGTGCCTATTACTTTCGTATTTTCCGGCAAATGCGGGAACGCAACTACTGGTTGCAATTCATCAAGATGGATTGCAACTACACGTTGGTACGATGCATCCTCATCTGCCGTAACTATATCATACGGCGTAGTGACACGGTTCTTAATATATTGCATAGTTTGATCATCTACAGGAAAAATACCATTTTTAGCTCCCGCTTCGATAGCCATATTGGCAATAGTAAACCGATCCGTCATCGACAATTCCGCAATGCCGCTGCCCGTAAATTCCAAAGACTGATAAAGTGCTCCGTCCACCCCGATCATACCTATTAAAGTCAGCATTACATCCTTACCGGTAATATCCTCTGGTTTTTTACCTGTAATGTTAACTTTAATTGCATCGGGAACTTTAAACCATGCTTCTCCCGTCGCCAGGGCCACTCCTAAATCGGTTGAACCGACACCTGTAGAAAAACCGCCTAATGCACCATAAGTGCAAGTATGAGAATCGGCTCCAATTGTAACCATTCCCGGTGCCACTAATCCCTGCTCCGGGAGCAGGACATGCTCAATGCCAACACGCCCAACTTCATAATAATGCTGAATGTTATTCTCTTTGGCAAAATCACGAACAATTTTTGCGAGTCCCGCAGATTTGATATCTTTATTAGGTATAAAATGATCCGGTACTAAAGCAACCTTCGTACGGTCAAAAACCGGTCTGCCTATTTTTTTGTATTCAGCAATAGAAGGAGGTGCCGTAATATCATTCGCTAACACCATGTCCAGTCTGCAATTAATTAAATCACCGGCTTTAACAGAGTCCAGTCCGGCATGTTTAGCTAAAATTTTTTGTGTCATCGTCATTCCCATAATATATTTCCTCCCCAATTATAACTTTTACTAATGTTGTGCAATTCCATTTTTATATACGTCCTTCTCATATGCAGTTTCTTGTTTTTGATAAAATTTAACTTTTTCTTTAATTCCCTCCATTTTATTTACAGCACTGATAAAAGCAATGACAGACGCCGTAATGATATCGGTATCTACTCCTACCCCCCAAGCAGTCTTTCTATCATCATAGGTTAATCCAAAATAAGCCATTCCCCGCGAATTAGATCCGCTATCTAAATCATGTTCGTTATAAACTAAATTATGTATATGTATGCCATACGTACTGCAAACGGCATTACTTACTGCATCCAGCTGTCCATTTCCGCTGCCTTCCAAGATTGTCTCTTTACCGTTAACCATAAGAAAGATTTGTCCATACCACTTCTTTGCTTCTCTTTTTAATGAGAAATCTTCCAATTGAAAGGGAGTTGTAATATTTACGTACTGCTTTATAAAAATATGATACATGTCTTCCGGCTTTAATTCACGATGGGTATGATCAGAAATTTCTTTTACAAAATAACTAAAATCTTCGCGCATTTTTTTAGGCATGCACACGCCATACTGTTGTTCCATTACATATCCCACACCGCCTTGCCCTGACTGACTGTTAATACGGATAACATCCGCATCATAATGACGTCCCAAATCTTCCGGATCAATAAGCAGATATGGCACAGACCATTGCTTTTGACACGTATCTGCATGATATTTCATTCCTTTTGCAATAGCATCCTGATGCGATCCGGAAAAAGCGGCAAAGACAAGTTTCCCGGCATACGGCTGTCTAGGATGAACATTCATACGTGTTACTCGTTCATATACTTCTATCAATTCCGGCATATTAGAAAAATCCAAGCCAGGGTCAATCCCTAAAGCATACATATTTAACGCAATCGTTACAATATCGGCATTGCCTGTACGTTCTCCATTTCCAAACAAAGTACCTTCAATACGATCTGCACCCGCCAGCAGTCCCAGCTCTGCATCAGCAACACCGCATCCTCTATCGTTATGAGGATGTAAAGATAACACGATGTTATCCCGATAATTCAAGTGTTGTGACATGTAAGCAATCTGTGAGGCATACACATGAGGCATAGACATTTGCACAGTAGAGGGCAAATTGATAATAGCTTTACGATCACTTGCAGGCTTCCAGACGTCAAGAACCGCATTGCAAACCTCCAGTGCATATTCAGGCTCTGTCCCGGTAAAACTTTCGGGAGAATATTCAAATCGATACGCAGAACCGTTTCGATCGGTCAATTCTTTCAGCAATGCCGCTCCTTCAACTGCTATTTGTTTAATTTCTTCTTTTGATTTATGAAACACTTGTGTCCGCTGTGCTGCCGATGTTGAATTATATACATGTACAATTGCATTTTTTACTCCATCTAACGCTTCAAACGTTCGCTGAATAATATGGCTTCTCGCCTGCGTCAAGACTTGTACGGTCACATCATCGGGAATCAGATTTTTTTCAACTAGTGTACGTAAAAATTCATATTCTGTTTCCGAGGCCGCCGGGAAACCAACTTCAATTTCTTTGAAACCTATTTGTACCAATTTTTTATAAAATTCAATTTTTTCGGTAAGATTCATGGGAATGATAAGTGCTTGGTTCCCGTCTCGCAAATCTACGCTGCACCAAGTCGGTGCTTTTTCGGTACAATCTTTCGCCGCCCAGCTTATATCTGTATGCGGCGGCATATAATACCCTTTCTTGTATTTTCTTACGTTCATCATACACTATGCATCTCCTTTTCCCTTCTGATTACAAGCAAAATCCCATTGTATCAAGATTTGATTATTTGTACGCATGAATCCGGGGCCTCACCATTTTTACTAAAGCCGGTGTTGTTAAATCAGCAGACAACAAAAAAGTCTTTCATCTCTTTGAAGAGACGAAAGACTTTGCTCACGCGTTACCACTCTAATTCATACCAAAAAGGTATGCTCTTATATCAGGTACGGATTTTCATCGATACCCTCCTGTTTAGTAACGGCCAGGCCCCGGCTCCACCTACTTGGTTCAGCGAGCAGCTTAAAGATGAGTTCGCTTCCGTTCCACTACTGTTTCACACCACCCAACAGCTCTCTGCAAGATTTCCGGACACTACTAATTCTTATCAATGCATTTGTATTTTTGCTTGTTGAATGATACTTTATCACAACATTGTTCCTTTGACAAGAGGGAAAAATCGAATTAAACGTTTGACTATATTGTATTTTTTTGTAAATTTATGTTCAGTATCATAAAATACTATTATTTTTTATATCCTGTCATAAAATCAACTTCATTTTTCAGTGGGACTCCGCCGATATATGACCGCAGATTAGCTGCTGCTATTTTGACGATATTGTCATGTGTAGCTGCTAAATGAAATCCACCGGATACATGCGGTGTTATATGGATACCCGGAATGCTCCATAAAGGATGATCTTTCGGCAACGGCTCCGGATCCGTCACATCAAGCGCAGCCCCTGCAAGATGCCCATTTGTTACGGCATTGCACAAATCCTCACTAACAACGGCCGTACCGCGTCCCACATTGATAAAATAAGCGCCTTGCTTCATCGCCTTAAAACGTTCTTTATTATACAAACCCGTTGTTGCTTTTGTTCCTGGAAGGCTGGAGGCTACAACATCTGCACGAGCCAAATATTCATCTAACTTTTCCATCGTTCCCATTTCATCCGCATAATCCGGGACAATAGTACTGCGCCGCCGCATCCCAATGACATGCGCTCCCATCAGTTTACAAAGCCGGGCAAATCTGCCGCCTATATCGCCCAGACCGATTACCAAAACCGTAGCACCTGAAACAGAAGTAACGGGACCTTCATCTTTCCATAGACGCTGTTTCTGGTTTGCTTCATACATGTATAACTTTTTCATCATTCCTAACAGCACTGCCAGCATGTATTCCGAAATAGCCAAGCCATACGCACCGGTTGCATTCGTTAACATAACACCGGGCGGAAGTACACCTGGTTTGCAATATTCACCGGCACCTGCACTGAACAATTGCACCCATCGCAGTTTTGATGCTGTCGATAAAAGTACCGGTGCTATATTTCCAATAATAACTTCCGCCTCAGACACATCCTGTATTGTCACCTCTGCGGCTGGAACATAAACAATTTTATTATCTCCTGCGGCCTCCTCCAACCATTTTTTATGTATATCCAATAAATCCATTACTGCCAATATTTTCATAATAAAAAACTCCTTTTTATGTATTATTTTTTCCCTTTCATTCGCATCGCAAAACTTCCGATCAAAACAGCCGTAATAAATACCAGTAAAAAATAATCATCCATACTTCCTTTTTCTAATACCATGTAATACGACCAGACAAAAGTTGCCGCCCCTAATATATACGTAAAACGTGTTTTATTATCCATTTCCATAAAAACTTGTTTTACGCTTTTTGGTTTTTTCTTTTGTTGTTCTTTCCCTTTATGCGATGTTTCAGGTATTGCAGAATTTGTTTTTTTTGTTGGTTTTTTACTCATTACCATGCCTTCTTTTTATTAGTAATAGTACTAGATTCTATCGTATATTTCTATTTTATATGAACACAGGTCCCTTGGCAAGTAATAGTACACCGCAACTATTTTACAAAGATAGATATACCTGTTAAAATATACATGATAAAATTAAATGCATGCCATCTATCAATACGCGGGATGGTGTGCTTTTTTCTTGTATTATTTGCATAAAAGGAGATATGTCATTTTGAATCGTATGCAAAACATCATTATCCGTTATATAATTTTACTCATAGGACTGCTTATTATGGCCTTTGGAATTGCCGTAGTAACAAAATCAAATTCGGGAACTACGCCTATTTCCAGTGTTCCATTTGTTTTAAGCCTTATCTTTCCTATTACATTTGGACAATTTACTTGCCTGCTCAGTATTATATTCATGTTGACAGAATTCATTATATTAGGCAGAAAATTTCCCAAAGCACAGCTATGGCAAATAATTATCGGTCCTTTTTTTGGTCTTTTTACTGACTTGGGAATGTATGTTTTTGCAACACTGAACCCAGGTGCATATTGGGCCAGAATCATAACATTATGTATCGGCAGTGCTATGATGGCATTAGGCATCTATCTGCAGGTAGCTGCAAACGTTATCATGAATCCCGGAGAGGGTGTTGTCAAAGCACTGTCCTATAAACTTAAAATTCGATTCGGCAATGTAAAAATAATGTTTGATGCCATATTGGGTATAACGGCATTGGGTATTTCCACTGCTTACTTCGGAGATATACGAGGTATCCGCGAAGGTACCATTATTTCTATTTTTCTGGTAGGTTTCCTCGTCAAAATATGGAGCCGTATTGCCAATTATTTTAATTTTGAAAAAATATTATATTCTATACATAGTAATACACAATAAAAACTTGCGTTACCTGCAAGTCTTTTAGAAACCACATTTTTTAATGCCAACCATAATACTATGTCTCGTCACATTTTTCTAATGCAACTAGCTTCCTCTCCCCGTACAACACCGAAAGGATTTCTAATTCATAGCTTTATATACAAAATAAAAAAACAGTGAATTCTGATATTTCTTTATCAGAATTCACTGTTTTTATCTGTGTCTTACTATACTGAAAAAACCCTACCTGTCAAAATAATCCGCTTACTTTATGGTATTGACACGAACCCGTTCAATCGTTGGATTTCCGTTTTTATCTTTCGATATGGTATCCACACGGATACGTTCCAATTCCGGTTTAAATTCACTAACAAGCTTGCTGTCTACAGCAATCCCTTTCTGCAGTACCCGATAAATAATCTGAGCAAATTCATATCTCGTCATTGTACGATCGCCGCCAAAGGTACCGTCCGGATATCCTTCGATGAGTCCCTGAGCTGCCATCGCTTTAATGGTTTCATAGGCCCAATGATTTGCCGGAACATCTGGGAACATCACTGTCGAATCGGGTTTTACTGTCTGCATGCCGACCAACGTATTCACAACAGCAGTCAATTTTTGTATTTGTTCTGCCTGCTGTGCTACGACAGCACGCATATCCTTCAATTCTTTCGCCATGGCAACACGGGATGTTGAAATGTGATTGCCCTGTCCCAGTTTGAAGCTGACGCCGGCATTGATCATGTTTTCTCCATTGCCGATACTGCCGCCGATACTGAACATAGTATCTTCATTCGGTCGATAATATGCACCTATAGCAGCTGCGCTCGCACCGCTGTAATTACCATATCCAGCGGCAAAATCCCACTTATCATCCGGATCAAAATCGAGAGGATGCAGTGCGGCAAGAGCTGCTGCACCGGCGCCCACTTTGTCAACACGAGTATCCAAATTACTGATGGAATTCCCGAGAATACTAATATTTTGACTATTGTTAGTGACCGCTTGATTCGTTGCATACAGTTGGCTGCCATTGACAGCATCAGTGGAATCAGATGATAATTTTCCAGCAGCCACATTGGTAATTGTAGTCCCCTGAGAACCACCTAACGTAATTTTACTGTTGTCTACGCTGCCGTCACTGTTGAGATTATATTGCACTGTTCGAGAATCCAGAACTTTTAACTGATCTTCTGTCGCCCCCTGTCCGCTGGTGTAGTTACCCGGATCCCAAGTCTTATTTGTCAGTCCATTAATCGTACCGGTAGAACCACTACCATTAATCGTCACATTACCGATCTTTCCGGTTCCGTTTGCTCCGTCCAAAGAGACCTTCGTACCGGCCTGAATTGTACCATTGGTACCATTCATAGTCACTGCATTATCTCCGGTTCCGGCAGTAACCGTTCCCTTGGTACCATCCATGGAGACCGCATTCGCACCACTTCCCAATGTCACCGTATCATTCAACGCCACATTATAATCCGTATGTCCGTCTGTTCCATCTACCGTAGGTGTAACCGTAATGTTCTTTCCTGCAGATACAGTTGATTTTGCTGCTGCGGCTGCTTTATCCACCGTATCATTTAGTTGGTCTACATTAACTGCGTCCGTTCCATCCACCCCGGCTGCTACATTCGTTATCTTGTTGCCGCCGTTATCCAAACCGCTGCTGGTCAAAGATACATTTTTACCGTTGGAACCGGCAATGCTCACTCCATTTCCGGTGACTGACGTCGTATTGCCGGCAGCATCTTTGGTAGTCATACCTGTTGCAGTAACAGACGTGCTGTTTCCCTTGCCGTCTGCCGTAGTCAGACCATTGGTATCCATCTTGGTATTCCCAGCCGTCACGCTTTCCACATTGATATCCTTATTCAGATTTACCTGATAGTCCGTATGACCGTCTGCCGCTGTAGAAGAGGTTACGGTTGTATTCACACCGTCAGATACCGTTGTTTTTGATCCGGCTGCCGCTTTATTCAATTGGCTGACATTGACGGCATCGTTATCGGCTTTCCCGTCTGCTACATTGGTAATTTTCTGTCCGCCGTTATTCAGACCTGTATTGGTGAGGGATACCGCGGAAGATCCGCTCCCTATGGTGATACCGCTGTTATTCATCACCGTGTTGCCTGTAGTAAGGCTGTTGAACACCGCGTCATCGGCCATCTGGATTTCCAAATCACCGTTCTGGTTCTTTACCGTCTTGATATTTTTCGACGACGTCGTGCCGTTTCCTGTATACCCGCCTACAATATTCAGCTGATCTCCCAGATTCTTATGGATGACCGTACCGTCATTACCGGCAAAGTCTAATCCTGCATTTGTTACAGTAGAGGCTGCCAGTTTCAGCTGATCTTCCGTCGCAGCTTGACCACTTACATAGTTGTTAGGATCCCAGGTTTTGTTGGTCAACCCGTTCACGGTTCCGGTAGAACCATTCCCATTAATGGTCACATTGCCTATCTTTCCGGTTCCATTGACCCCATCCAGCACCACGTTTGTACCTGCCTGAATCGTACCCTTCGTACCGTCCAGGGTAACCGCATCGGCGCCGCTTCCCAGTGTCACCGTATCATTCAGATTCACCTTATAATCCGTATGACCGTCTGCCGATGTAGAAGAGGTCACATGCGTATTGGTACCGTCAGACACAGTAGTAGTGGCTTTAGCGGCCGCCGTATTCAACTGACTCACATTGACGGCATCGTTATCGGCTGTCCCGTCTGCTACATTGGTAATTTTCTGTCCGCCGTTATTCAGACCTGTATTGGTGAGGGATACCGCGGATGATCCGCTTCCGATAGTCACTCCGTTTGTATTCATCACCGTATTGCCTGTGGTGACGCTGTTGAACACCGCGTCATCGGCCATCTGGATTTCCAGATTTCCATCATTGTTCTTGACTGTCTTAACATTGGTTGAAGAGGTAGTTCCCGTACCGTTGTAACCGCCTACGATGTTTAGCTGTTCTCCCAGAGTCTTATGAATTACTTGTCCATCATTGCCGGCAAAATTCAATCCCGCACTATTGAGTGTTGTGCCCACTTGTTTCAGCTGATCTTCCGTCGCAGCTTGACCACTTACATAGTTGTTAGGATCCCAGGTTTTGTTGGTCAACCCGTTCACGGTTCCGGTAGAACCGCTGCCGTTAACGATCACATTGCCGATGGTCCCGCTGCCGTTCACACCATCCAAAGACACCTTCGTACCGGCCTGAATCGTACCATTGGTACCGTTGACAGTCACTGCATTATCTCCGGTTCCGGCAGTAACTGTGCCCTTCGTACCGTCCAGAGTAACCGCATCGGCGCCGCTTCCCAGCGTCACCGTATCATTCAGATTCACCTGATAGTCCGTATGACCGTCTATCGCTGTAGAAGAGGTCACATGCGTATTGGTACCGTCAGACACAGTGGTAGTGGCTTTGATGGCCGCTGTATTCAACTGACTGCCATTTACCGCATCCGTAGAAGTCGCTGACACGGTGCCTGCCGCCACATTGGTAATTTTCTGCCCGCCGTTATTCAGACCTGTATTGGTGAGGGATACCGCGGAAGATCCGCTCCCTATGGTGATACCGCTGTTATTCATCACCGTGTTGCCTGTGGTAAGGCTGTTGAACACCGCGTCATCGGCCATCTGGATTTCCAAATTACCGCTCTGATTCTTTACCGTCTTGATATTTTTCGACGACGTCGTACCGTTTCCTGTATACCCGCCTACAATATTCAGCTGATCTCCCAAATTCTTATGGATGACCGTACCGTCATTACCGGCAAAATTCAGCCCAGCATTGGTCACCGTCGTATTCGAAGTATTCACCGCCAATTTCAACTGATCTTCCGTGGCAGCCTGTCCGCTTACATAGTTATTGGGATCCCAAGTCTTATTCGTCAGCCCATTCACTGTACCTGTCGTACCGCTGCCGTTAATGGTCACATTTCCCACAGTTCCGCGTCCATTCACTCCGTCCAGAGACACCTTCGTCCCCGCCGTGACTGCACCGGCTGTCCCGTCTACCGTCACCGCATTGGCACCGCTTCCCAAGGTAATCTTATCATTCAGATTCACCTGATAGTTTGTATGTCCGTCTGTCGCTGTTGTGGAGCTAACCGTTGTATTGGTCCCATTGGATACTGTGGTAGTGGCTTTGGCGGCCGCTGTATTCAGCTGACTGACATTCACCGCATCTGTACCATTGACTCCAGCCTTCACATTGGTTATGGTATTGTTGCCATTACTCAGCCCGTTATTAGTGAGAGATACCGCGGAAGATCCGCTCCCGATAGTCACTCCGTTTGTATTCATCACCGTATTGCCTGTGGTGACGCTGTTTAGTCCCGTCAGATCTTTTGCCAACTGTACGGTCAGTGTATTAGTATCTGTGCTGGCTACGACACCAATATTATTGGAGGAAAGATTATTCAAGTTCGCTCCTCCGGTGATTTTAAGAGCCTGATCCGAGCTGCGCTGAATCACATTTTTGTCCAATGCA
>JALCNL010000045.1 GCA_022649055.1 Megasphaera sp. | reverse complement strand
TGTTTGTTCCATCTTATTTCCTTTTGCTTCTTTTTTGATTTCTGCAAATATCTTTTTATCAGGCAGCGGGATTTGATCAGGTCCATGAAAAACAGGTGCCACAAAGGTGGATGCCGCGGGTTCTTTAGGTGACACAGTTTCTGTATGAGGCAATGCTGCCTCCGGTTCCCGGCTTACTGCACCCGCCATCCAATCGGGAAGTGCTTTCTGCTTTTTTTCCGTGATACCGGCAGCATCATTTTTATATGTCGGATCGGCATGATGGTTTTTCCTCTTTTTATTGATCCCTTGGCGAACGGATGTGACCGTATGATCCTTTTTAGTCCGTCTATTCTGATGAGTTTGTTGAAAAAATAATACTTTCTTTTTATAAAAAAAGTGTTGAAACTGCCATACAACCGCACAGATAACAATAAGTGAAACAACCATGGCAAGCGGCGATACATGACTCCCGACCAGCACAGCGGCTCCCATAAAAATAAATATGGCTAGCCCCCATCGCAAATGATGCGTTTTGCCAAAACGGACACCTTGAAATACTTCAAAAATACCCAAAAAGAAAATGTAAATCGAAGAAACAATAACAGGTAGGGAAAAATTAATGCCATTTCGTACTAAAACGGTTTCCGCTCCTATCACCAGGGGAATCAGCGCATATAAAGTCGGCGACCAACACTTTCTTTTCAAAGCTTTCATATATATACCCATGCCAAGAAACAGTAATAAAAATGTAACGGCTATATTCGCCCATTGAAATCCAGCGGCACTAATAACGCTGTCCCATGCGGCTGGCATGCAAGAAATAAGCAGTGCCCCGACAGAAGCCAGGCGTCCCAGCCAACGGAACGGAAATCCCCAGGCTTTGCGGGTATCCATTGCGTACCCCGTCAGTAAAACAACTCCGGCCAACGCAGAAAAAAGCAAAAAAGAAATATACTGCGCCTCTCTGACGGCAATACCAAAAGCAATGAACACGGCGATCGTACCTACCCACGAAAATATTGTTAACCGCACTTCATCATGATGTTCTCGAATCAGTGTATAAAAAGGTCCGGCTAAAGCTAACAAAATCCACATCGTGAGGCTGCCGCCGGAGGAATAAGAAACGCCTGTCATAGCAGCCCAGTATAATACAACACAGACATACCCGATAATGGAAGCAGCAGAGCGCAGCAAATACGCAACCGGCAAAATAAGCAACGCACAGACCAACATATAAAAATAGACACTGCTGCCAATATAAAAGGTCGTTTCCAATAATGTCACAGAAATAAATACAACAGCACAATGAACTACTGATACTCCTTCACCAATCCATGTTCCCTGTCGTTCCTGAAACATAGCCGTACCTACACCTACTTGCGATATAAATAAAATTGCCAGTGCAATGGTCATTTTCGCCCATATCGGTATGTGATACCAAGTAAATGCCGCTCCCCAAATAACGGCTATGCCCGCCACGGATATACCTATGACGGCAAGTATTATATACAGCGAAAAAAACCGTGTCCGGCTTCGTGTATTTGCTATTTCAAATTTATGTTTTTTATTATCAGCTGTCATTTTTTATATTGCCTCCCAGGCAAAATCTTGTTAATTATAATTTCATATACGAACTATTATCGTATATCTTAGTTCATTCCCATCTATCATAGTATATCATAAAATTTACGTTTGCCATATTCTTCAATATGTATATATTCTATTAAATCTATCCCCCGAACCATGATAATGGTTCTTTTTGTTAGGAAAAGGAACGGGATTATACAGACACAAAAAAAGCCTTGTCTTCCTACAAAGGAAACAAGGCTTTTAGTATGTATATGAATTATTTTACAATTAATGCCGGGCATACAGAATGGGTAACCACATAACTGCTTACGCTGCCCATAAACAATCCTTTGAGTGGTCCCAGACCGCGGCTTCCCATAACAATAAGATCGGCATTATATTTTTTTGCCACCGACAATATCGCCGGTCCCGGTGATCCGACTTCAAACACACTTTTAACACTAACATCCTGTGGAATCGCTTTAGCAAAGTCTTCCAGAACCTTCTTCCCATCTTCTTCCATATCTAAGGCAACCTGTTCTGTTACATATCCGTTCGCATTAGGAATCTGGTCAAAATTGGAAATGACAGATACGATGTTTGCCACATAGACCAATGTAATCGTAGCCCCTACAGCCGATGCGATAATAACCGCATGTTCCAAGGCGCGCTTGGAATTTACAGAACCATCGGTAGGAACAATAATATTTTGATACTTTTTCATAATAATCCCTCCTGTCTTCCTCAATTACCTGTTTACTACTTATTATTCTCTATTGGATAATACAATTCCTGCTAGTACAAAAAAAATATACAAAATTTATTTTTCAAGTACTACTTGCGTAAAAGCCCGCTTGGTCGTTTCCCCCATTTCCTTTTCAAAGTATACCCCGTGAATTTCCGGTTCAAATCCAGGGAAACGATTGATAACCTCCTGCCAATATTGAAAATACCGCTGCGCCGTCTTATTCCAGCGTTCTCCCGGTGCAACACAAATGATCCCGGGCGGATATGGTATAGCTCCCTCTGCAGCAATACGGCCTAAGGCCATTTCCAGCGGGATTAATTCCGTTTCATTGCCTACCAATTTCCAATTTGCTTCTTGTGGATTCATCGCATATGCAGGAAGCTTGGCACTGCGAAACAAATCCTTTTGAACGCAATTTATCTGCCATTGTTTTGAAAAATCATGCATTTCCTGACAAAGCTGCCGAATTGTGTATTGCCCATACCGTTCCCGATATTGCCGCACCAATCCGGGTAATACCGCTTTGAGCGGCATATCCATCCGTACATATCGTTCAAACCGTTTCAATAACGTAATCATGGTATTCATCTTGCTGGCAGAATCTGCCGGTGTAAGCAAAAACAAGATAGAGTATAAATCACTTTTCTCCGGCGTAAATCCATTTTCTATGCAGAACCGGGATACTATCCCGGCGGGAATCCCAAAATCTTCATACGCCCATGAAGACTCTTTGATTCCCGGCGTATACAGCAAAATCTTGCAGGGATCCACAAAATACTGATTATCACCATATTGATCAAACGAATGCCAGCTTGCCCCTTTTCGAAATCGGAAATATTCAATATCATCGGCCATTTTCTCAGTATCACCTTCCTGCCAGGGTTTACCGTGCACAACGGGAGGTACAAAAGGATGGATCATCGTGCATTCACGAAAGATATCTTTGCGGACTTCAATCCCTAACTTGACCGCATCCAGCCAAATACGTTTTCCCGCTGGTCCTTCATGAATTTTAGCATTCACATCCAGAGAAGCAAACAGAGGATAAAACGGACTGGTCGAAACTTGTATCATAAATGCATTGTTAAATCGCTTATGGGGACAGTATCGTTTTTGTCCTTGCAGATGACTATCTTTTTTATGTATTTGAGAGGCTTGTGAAAAACCACAAAGCTGCTTATGCACCGATTGTGTAACCATAATTCCAGGATCATCGGGGCCTAAATTCAACAGCAGCGGGCTGCATTCTTTCATCATCGGTATAAACTGTTCATATCCTACCCATGCAGAATCAAATAAGATATAGTCACAAAGCGACCCTATGCGATCCACGATTTGACGAGCATTATAAATAGTTCCGTCGTAGGTACCCAACTGAATCACTGCTAATCGGAACGGGCGCTTTTCATCCGCCCGCAGCGGATCTCTTTGCCGAATGAGCGAACGAATATATTTTTCTTCCAAGCAATGGTCGTCTATGCCGCCGATAAATCCGTATGGATTTCTCCCGGTTTCCAGATATATAGGAGTCGCTCCGGCCATAATAAGAGCCCCATAGTATACGGATTTATGATTATTGCGGTCGAAAAGCACCAAGTCACCGGGACGCAAAAGAGCAGTTGCTACAATTTCATTAGAAGTAGACGTTCCGTTCAATACAAAATATGTCTTATCCGCATTAAAAACACGGGCTGCATGCTGTTGTGCCGCAAAAGGAACTCCCTCATGAATCAGCAGATCGCCCATCCGAACATCAGAGCTGCTCATATCGGCCCTGAATATATTTTCACCAAAATATTCATAAAAGTACCGGCCGGCCGGTGTTCGGCAAAAAAACGAGCCCGCTTGATGACCGGGTGTCGCCATGGACAAACTGCGATCGTCCACATATTTAGCCATTTCACCGAAAAATGGCGGCAAAACTGTATTTTCATAAGTTGCAGCCGCACGTTCCAGTTCTTTGCTCAACGCAATCTTATCAAAGGAATCATCGAGACAGACCTCATATACCCCTTCACTCTTTTCTATCGCTGCCGTATTCGTTACTAATACAAAAACAGGAATTCCGAAGCAAGTAGCTTTTATTTTATCGATATAGGCTTTATCCTGCTGCATCAGAACAACCGCTGCCGTATCTGTAAAATTGGTTTCCGCTACTTTCACTGTTTTACGTCTGCCAAAAACATCAAAGTACGCAGCGGCAGCATCGGTATATGCTATCTTCAAATGCTTCACGCCATTTCCCCCTCTAATATATTTCGTCAATTCTGTTTTTAAAACACTATTATTGTAGTACATATAACCGAGAAAAGAAACAATAATTCAAAAACAATACAAAAAAATCTGCAGTTTATATAAAACAAAGCTGCAAATTTTTCCATATATCAGAACATAATCGGTCATATTTTTTCCCAGCCTGTATCCTACGCTTTCTATTGCCCTCTTTTCAAAACATAAAATAACGAACAACGACATACAGGGGGGGAAATGTACATCGGTCCCTACAGCAAAGCAGCCGCAAACTATATCAAACAGCGAAGAGGGTACTGCCGTAATAACCGACAAGAGGATCCATACGATTCTCGGTATCATTCCAGCCAATACTCCCCATGTATTAAAATCAATGGTAATGCCGGATAGCATGATTCCCAGATAGGGTATCGTAAATTCTCCCCCCTTAGCATGTAAAATCATTTCAACAAAAAAGCCTTCCGGAATACTATTCCGAAAGGCTTTCTTCTGGTGATCCACCCGAGATTCGAACTCGGGACACCCTGATTAAAAGTCAGGTGCTCTACCGACTGAGCTAGTGGATCATGCTTGGCAGGGGTAGCTGGATTCGAACCAGCGCATAGCGGAGTCAAAGTCCGGTGCCTTACCACTTGGCTATACCCCTATTGGGGCGAGTATAGGGACTCGAACCCTAGCGTAACGGAGCCACAATCCGCCGTGTTAACCACTTCACCATACCCGCCATACTATCATACGCTACTAGTTTCTGCCTACCCGCAAGAACCGGTAACGTATAACATTTTACCATTACTTAAAAATCTCGTCAATAGATAATTTAAGAATTATTACATTTGAATATAAATAATCTGTCTGCAGCGTACTTTTTTTATGTTATCCAGCCTGTATGCCTCCCATATTGCACTCCGGCATCTACTGCAAACTATTTATTTTTTCCATACAATAATTCTTTAACAAAATTCGGCAAAACAAATGCACTCCGTTGAATACCTTCATTATAATACCGGGTTTTAAAGGTCTGCGGGCGATTCGGTTTCCAGGTCAATGGATCATATTTCTTGGATCCTATAGTAAAGCAATGCATTCCGCTCGGATAAAGAGGAATGAACGTAGTATATAAACGAGTGATGGGGAATATTTCAGAAACAGATTTCCATATTTTCTGAATAAGCGGCTGGTGCATAAATGGAGATTCTGTCTGCTGTACAAACAGCCCGTCTTGTTTTAGCGCTTTATAGGTATTTTTATAAAAATCGTAGGTAAACAAGCCTTCTCCTGGGCCAATCGGATCCGAACAATCTACAATAATAACATCATAATAATTTTCCGCCTGTGCCATAAAGCCAATGCCATCTCCGACCTTTACAGTCAGTTTAGGATTGTTTTCCAACATGGCCTTCGCTATTTCCGGAAAATATTTTTTGGAAAGTTCTATGACCTTGCCATCAATATCCACCATTGTTACCTTTTCTACTTCCCGATGGCGGACAACTTCTCTAGCCGCTCCGCCATCACCGCCTCCGATAATTAATACGTTTTTAGGATTGGGATGAAGAAACAGCGGGATATGCGCAATCATTTCATGATACATAAATTCATCTTTAATAGATGTCTGGAATACTCCGTCGAGAACGAGCATTCTGCCAAATTCCTTAGATTCGACAACTTCAATATCCTGAAATTCAGATTTTCCCTTATATAAAATGTCCGACACTTCGGCTGATAAATCAAGGTACGGGGATTGATGTTCTGTTACATATTGTTTCATGTATAGGTCCTCCTGCATTACTTATATAAGTATATTTTTAAAATACGTCTTGTATAGTGTACCACATTACTCATAAAAAAACATCCCCCATACCGCTCATGGGAGATGTCTGCAAAAAAAGCATCAGTTAAGAAAAACATATCTAGCTATGACAACGGCGGCTAACACATACATGATCCAGTGCAGTTCCTTTCCTCTGCCCGTAAGAATCTTCAGCAAGGGATACAAGATAAGTCCTGCTGATACACCATTGGCAATATTGTAAGTAAACGGCATAAGGACAATGACCATAAAAGCCGGGAATCCTTCCGTAAAATCAGAGAAGTCGATGGTATGTATTTGTTCCATCATAAAAACACCCACAATAACAAGAATCGGAGAGGTAGCCGCTTCAGGAATCAACATCATAAAAGGGGAAAAGAACAAGGACAGCAGAAAACAAATACCACACGTTACGGCAGTTAAGCCAGTCCGGCCTCCTGCACCCACACCTGCTGCGCTTTCTACAAAAGCCGTTACCGTACTGGTCCCAAGCAAAGCACCGATACTAACACCACACGCATCCGTAAAAAATGCCCGGCTCAGACCGGGAAATTTTCCCGATTCCGGATCCAAGATGCCTGCCTTCGTAGCAGTTCCTATCATAGTCCCCATCGAATCAAATAATTCAACAAAGGTGAATGTGAAAATAATCGTTACCAGTCCCATATTAAACGCATCGCCAATATTCAATTGAAAAAATGCGGCACGGCTGAAATCAGGAATTGCCATAAGAGAGAAGTTATCCGGAAGATGACAAATTCCCGTTACATAGCCCACCAAAGAAGTACCAAAAATACCAATGAGCATGGACCCGGGAATTTTGCGGGCAATAAGCAGCGCCGTAAATACAAGTCCAAATAATGCCAGCAGGTGTTCCGGATTATTTAATGTTCCTAATTCCAGAATCGTTTCTTCCGCCCCCGGAACAAAATTTCCATGCGTCATTCCCACTTGTTCCAAAGAACCCGGTGTAAGAGATAAGCGAATCGCCATCAACCCTGATAATTTCAAACCAATAATTGTAATAAACAGGCCAATACCGACAGTAATGGCATTTTTCATAGAAGTCGGAATGCCTTCTACGATCATCTGCCGAATACTGGTTACCGTCAAAATCAAAAATACAACACCGGAAATAAATACCGCGCCCAACGCCGTCTGCCAAGGAATGCCCATACCAATAACAACTGTAAACGAATAAAATGCCAGCATACCAACGCCGGGAGCCAGACAAATAGGATAATTAACGAATACCCCCATAGCAATCGTAACTAATCCGCCAGCCAAAGCTGTCGCAATAAGTACTGCATCTTTGTCCATGCCGCCAAGGCTAAGCAGAGATGGTGCCAGAAACAAAATATAGGCCATCGTCATAAACGTTGTCAATCCCGCCAATATTTCAGTCCTGACTGTCGTTTTTCGTTCGCTTAGGGCAAACAATTTTTCTAACATGACTTCTCCTCCTCATATATATAATTAAAATATTTTGTCTCTGCCTTTGCATCAGGCAAAAAGACAATCCAAGACTCCATTTGCCGTTATATATGCAGATGGATATTCTCATTTTATGGTTTCACTTATCAAAAGTCAATTGTTATCATAGGAAACAGTCATTTTTTTTCATATTTATTGACGGAAGCTGCCGGTACTGCGTATTTTTTTATGATTTTTACCGTTTTTTTCATTGTGCAAATCAGCAAAAAGTATATTTAGTATGATCTCCTACCGTTTTCTTTGTTTTTCTTTAAATAATAACCGTTACAGTTTTGCTACAATATGTTACAATATAGGTAAAATAAAGACAAGGATATACGATATTATCAAGCTTGTATCCAAGATTATAGAAGGGCCGGTATTTTAGCCGACAGGTGAATCATATGCAAAATATTTTACATATTGGTATCGATATTGGATCGACAACCGTAAAAATTGCTGTGCTGGATGAAAACAAGCATTGCTTACATGCCTGCTACGTGCGCCATTATACGGACATACGCCAAAAAGTATGGGATCTACTGCAAAATGCTTATGAAATATTCGGGGACAGACAAATAACAATCGCTATAACGGGTTCGGGTGGTATTGCCCTGGCCGATTATCTACATATTGCTTTCGTACAGGAAGTTATCGCCGGTACAAAGGCCGTCCGGACATATTACCCCCAATCGGACGTCATTATCGAACTCGGCGGGGAAGACGCCAAAATTACGTATTTAACAGGTGGCAACGAACACCGCATGAACGGCAATTGTGCCGGCGGTACAGGTGCTTTTATTGATCAAATGGCAACATTACTGCATACGGACGCTGCCGGTTTAAATACCTTGGCGGAACATGCCGATACCTTATATCCCATTGCCGCTCGCTGCGGAGTATTTGCCAAAACGGATGTGCAGGCGCTGATGAATGATGGCGCCAGCAAAGAAAATGTTGCCGCTTCTGTATTTCAATCTATTGTCCTGCAGACGATTACCGGTTTGGCCTGCGGACGTCCCATCCGCGGCACGGTCTGCTTTCTCGGAGGTCCGTTAACGTTCCTTCCGCGCCTGCGTCTGCAGTTTGCCAAAACATTAAATCTAAAAGAAGAACAAGTTATCGCCCCCGACAATGCACAAGTATATGTCGCTATGGGTGCTGCGTTAGGCAGTTTTCAAGAAAAGCCCGTCTCTTTTATGAATCTGATGGGACAGTTAAAAGGTGTCGATGAATCCTCCTTAGCTAAATCAGACCGTATCGAACCATTGTTTGCCTCACCCGATGAATTATCAGAATTCAAAAAACGTCACAGCGAACACACGGTCCCACAAGCACCGCTTCAAGGTTATAGAGGCCCTTGTTATCTCGGCATAGATGCCGGGTCTACAACAATCAAGGCCGTGTTATTGAGTGAAGATGATAAAATTCTTTATACTCATTACCAAAATAATGAAGGCAGCCCGCTGAAAGCTGCCAAAAAAATTGTCTCTCAAATTTACGACCGGCTTCCTGCCAGCGCGTATATTGCTTATTCCGGCATTACCGGATACGGGGAAGCACTGTTGAAAGAAGCACTGCGCATTGATTTAGGAGAAGTAGAAACCATTGCCCATTATCAAGCCGCTTCTCATTTTTGTCCTGATGTGGATTTTATTTTGGACATTGGCGGACAAGATATGAAATGCACGAAATTAAAAGATGGACATATCGAAGATATTCTATTAAATGAAGCCTGCTCCTCCGGCTGCGGTTCTTTTTTAGACACATTTGCCAAATCCTTGAATTTATCTATCGAAGAGTTTTCCAAAGCGGCCTTGGAAGCCAAGCACCCTATTGACTTAGGTTCCCGCTGTACGGTGTTCATGAATTCCAAAGTGAAACAAGCACAAAAAGAAGGAGCTACCTTATCAGATATTTCTGCCGGACTTTCCTATTCGGTAATTAAAAATGCACTGTATAAAGTAATTAAAGTCAAAGATCCCAATAAATTGGGAAACCATATCGTTGTTCAAGGCGGTACCTTCTATAATGATGCCGTACTGCGGGCTTTTGAAAAATTATTAGGACGCACCGTCATACGCCCGGTTATTGCCGGCTTGATGGGAGCCTTCGGCATGGCTTTGATTTCAAAAAACACATGGCATAAACATCAGACACCCTCGACATTGCTCAGCAAACAAAATTTAAATGAACTCAGCGTAGCGACGTCAATCCGTCACTGCGGCAAATGCACCAATAATTGTCTTTTGACCGTAAATACGTTCAACGACGGGCATGCCTATATTACAGGAAATCGCTGCGAACGCGGAGCCGGCGGTACGGCAAAACATCATGATCCACTGCCGAATATGTATGCCTTTAAATATAACCGCCTGTTTAATCATTATACGCCATTGGAACAGGCTCCGCGCGGTACTGTCGGTATTCCACGGGTGCTTAATATGTATGAAGATTATCCGTTCTGGTTTACTTTTTTCACTACCTTAGGATACCGCGTTGTTCTATCAAACAGATCCTCCAAGGCACTCTTTGAAAAATCAATGGATACGATTCCGTCCGATTCCGCTTGCTATCCAGCAAAACTTGTACACGGTCATATTGAAGATTTACTGGAACAACATGTAGACCGTATTTTCTATCCCTGTATTCAAAACGGCCCCGACGAAGGCAGTAAAAACAACACATTTAACTGCCCTATGGTGATGAGTTATCCTGAAGTAATACGCAACAATATGGCTGAACGACTGTCTATTACAAACACGCCTTATTTGTGCCCGTTTTTGCCCTTACATGATAGAAAACGCATCATTCCCCGTTTACAGGCGGAATTAAAAATCTGGAATATTGGCAAGAAAGAAATAAAACAGGCAGCAAAAGCTGCTTGGGCCGAAGAAGATGCGTATAAGCAGCAGTATTATGATCTGACTAAAAAAACATTAGCTTCATTAGAAAGAAAAGGGCAGCGTGCCATTGTATTATGCGGTCGTCCCTATCACGTGGACCCGGAAATCAACCACGGTATCCCTGAACTGATCAACAGTCTGGGACTGGCGGTGCTTACAGAAGATGGGATTGCCCCATTGGGAAAATTTGACGGAGTACTGCGCGTCGTCGATCAATGGTCTTATCATTCTCGTCTGTATCGGGCGGCCCAGTATGTTGCCCAGCAAAAAAATTTGGAACTTGTAGAGCTCAATTCGTTTGGCTGCGGTCTCGATGCTATCGTTGCCGATCAAGTTCAGGAAATTCTTGCCTGCGGCCATAAGATCCATACCTTGTTAAAAATTGATGAAGGTTCCAATTTAGGGGCGATCCGTATTCGTCTGCGTTCTTTGCTGTTTGTCATGAATCACCGCAAACCGCCGACAGCAGACGTTACACCGTATAGTTATAAGAAAACCTTGTTTACCAAAGAAGATAAATTGCAAGATGTTATCTTAGCTCCG
Source organism: Megasphaera sp. (assembly GCA_022649055.1). GTDB lineage: Bacteria > Bacillota > Negativicutes > Veillonellales > Megasphaeraceae > Megasphaera_A > Megasphaera_A sueciensis. Next base: position 6,794 of record JALCNL010000045.1, on the reverse strand, counting down.
GAAATGACACCGATTCACTTTCCATTGTTTAAGGCCGCTTTTGCTCATGAAGGGTATAGAATGGAAATCCTTCCTCATCAAGGTCAAAAAGCCATTGATACGGGTCTGGCTTACATTCATAACGATGCTTGCTATCCAGCTATCATGTCCTTGGGACAAATCATTACGGCGCTGCAGTCCGGTACTTATGATCTGGATCATACCTCTGTCATTATTTCTCAGACAGGCGGCTGCTGCCGTGCAACCAACTACATCGGCATGCTGCGCAAGGCGCTAGCCGATGCCAGTCTTCCCAACATTCCCATCATCTCTTTGAACACCAAAGGATTGAACAAACAACCGGGATTTAATCCCCATATGGGCTTTTGGCATCGTCTGGTTATGGGTATGATTTATGGAGATGCACTGCAGCAAGTCCTATACCGTACACGTCCTTACGAAAAGGTAAAAGGGACTGCCGAAACGCTGCTAAAAAAATGGCAGGAAAAATGTTCCATTGATTTGGAAAAAGCTGATTTTTCAACTTTCAAAAAAAATATAAAAAACATGATCTCTGAATTCGATGCCATACCCATGCGTGATGAAAAAAAACCACGTATTGGTTTGGTCGGTGAGATTTATGTAAAGTTTCACCCAATCGCCAACAATCACATCGTCCGTATGATAGAAGAAGAAGGCGGGGAAATCATCGTATCTGGATTAGCTGATTTCTTTTATTACGGACTCCTTGATAATCAATTCCGTCATAAATACTTATCAGGAAGCTGGTTATCATCGACTGCCAGCAAAACTGCCGTGCGCATCTTGAACTGGTACCGCAAGCCGTATAAAGAGGCGGTGGAAAAGAGCCGGCATTTTGATCCTATCACTTCCATATATGAAATCGCGAATGATGCCAAGGAGTATTTATCTTTGGGTCATGAAGCGGGTGAAGGCTGGTTTTTAACAGGAGATATGATTGATTTGATCAAGCGCGGTGCAAAAAATATTGTTTGTCTGCAGCCTTTCGCTTGTCTGCCAAACCATGTAACAGGAAAAGGAATGATCAAAACCTTAAAAGCAGCTTTTCCCGAAACGGGTATTGTTGCCATTGATTATGACCCTGGTGCCAGTTCCGTTAATCAAACCAATCGGTTAAAGCTTATGCTGGCTACCACTTTTGAAAGTATCCGGGAGCCGTTAAATACTTCCGATCAGCCTCCTCTTCCTTTTTTCAAAGAAGGAAGCGTCAATGCCTCTCTCAACGTAAAAAAATAAGGAAGTACGGTAAGCGGTTACACTGTACGATTCTTCTCTTATTGCATCAAAATGAAGTAACAAAAAGGAGCTGTAACGAATATATTCGTTACAGCTCCTTTTAATAAAGTCGTCAATTACAGGTCTAATTTAAAGAGAACGAACCACGAACATCACATTGTTAAAGCTTATCGCTTTACGCAGAAAACAAAAAGCAACCGATTTCCCAGTATATAAATAAATCAACACATACAGAATATGCGACTATATGTTATTACTGGAATTCTGGTTCAAATAATACATCAACGGCAACCATTGCCATTGCTTTAGCTCCTGTAAGAGCCTGCAACTTACCATACATACTGCCGGCTGCACTGGCAAATCCCGGTGTATGAGCTGCTATATCTTCCCCAATTTCAATTTCCGGCTGACAGACACGGGTATCATAGCTTACATTTCCCACATCCGTAGAACCTGAAGCATATGTATTTTCCTTAACTGCAAACTTTTCATGCAAAAGATTGAAATTTTCCGCAAAATATACATCCATTCGCGGATCATTGACCATATCTTTGCACAAGGGTTCATAATGAACCATTTCCAACGCCGTACCGTGCTCTTCTGCCGTCTGTTGGGCTAATTTACGAATCTGCGGCAACATCGTATGTTCCAGATATTCTGTTTTGAGTGCACGGATAGTTGCTTTTAATACGCTCCGATGCGGAATAATATTAGGTGCAAGACCGCCTTCCGTAATAATAGCACCGATGATGTGAGGTTCCGTAAAAGTCGCATCCAGTTGCTTCAATCGACCATAAAAATCCACCAGCGCATCTAATGCATTAATCCCATGATAGTCCGGATCGGCAACATGGGCACTTTTGCCTGTAAAGGTAAATTGCAGCGGATGGGTAGCATAGGAGGTACCGCCAATGGCGGTTTCATGAGAAGGATGTATAATAACAGCGGCATCCAGCATATCAAAAATATGCTGTTCACTCATATATACTTTACTGCCTTCCGTTTCTTCCGCCGGACAGCCGTACACGTGAATCGTCGCTTCTTTTTTCGCTACGGCAGCAAACGCAATAGCCGCACCAATACTCATGGCGGCAATCAAATTATGACCACAAGCATGTCCTATTTCCGGCAGTGCATCATATTCAGCGAGAAAACCCATTTGAAACGGTCCGTTTCCGATAACCGCGTGAAACGCAGTCGGAAATTTTTCGGGAACCAGGGGGGTTACGAGAAAACCTGCCTTTGCCAAAATATGGCATAAATAGTCTGCGGCCATTTTTTCCTCCGTGCCTATTTCCGGATGACTATGCAAATATTCAGCAATGCCGTAAATCACAGGCTGCATTTCCTCTACCTTATGTTCAATTATGTCCTTCATTGTTTTTTTATCCATGGTATCACCCCATCTTACTTATTCTATAATAAACCGTGCCTTTCCATTATTCTCAATTTGTATAGATGCGTTAACACCCAGCGGCAGCCAGCCGTTTTGTCTTCCATGTCCCACCGGAAGTCCCATAAGTGCCGGTTTATTCCATCGTTCTGCATATTGTGCAATGATCTGCTGCACGGTAAATTCAAAGGGAGCTTCTATACGAGGTCCGCATCTCGTAAATTCACCAAAAATAATTCCCTGAATACGATCTATGAGTCCCGATTGTTCCATTTGCCGCAGCATTCTGTCAATAGCATAGGCATCCTCCCCTATTTCTTCCAGAAAAAGCAATTCTCCTCTTCCTTGAAGTTCATACGGGGTGCCAATCATCGCCGTTAACACAGAAATATTGCCACCGCATACGGTTCCCTGAGCAAAACCGGGGACAAGTCCCCGCAGCGCAGCGCGCCGCGGCAGCAAAAAGGGGCCCTGTCGAACTGGCTGGATAAGTCCGGCAGCAAATTGCCGCAGCGTATATTGGGTTGTAACTTTGCGGCCCAGCGTCAGTGCCATAGGCCCATGAATCGTAGCCATACGGCACCGTTCGTGCAGCGCAGTATGAAGTGCTGTAATATCGCTGAACCCGATAAATAATTTTGGATGAGCCGCTATACTATCATAATCAAGTAAATCCAAAAGCCGCGTTGCCCCATAGCCGCCGCGTAAACAAATAACGGCATCAATATGAGAATCTTTAAAAACCGCATTTATATCCGCTGCCCGTATGTCATCTCTGCCAGCTAAATATCCCCAGTCGGAAGTCACGGTTTTTCCCAATACCACATGGTACCCTAAGGTTTCAAGAAAAATCCGACTTTTCTGCAGCTCTTCGCCGGCCAACGGAGCGGATGGGGCAACAATAGCAATCGTATCGCCCGGCGTAAGTCCTTGTCCCATTATATATGTATTCATCATTTCACCCTATTCAATATATGCTTTCTTAAAATCGACCAAGCCCAGCCGCAGCCAATGATAGCCTTTTACATAAGGCTGCGCTACATAAGGCTGTGTCGTATAATATATGGGGATAATAACACAATCATCAAAAAGAATTTGTTCGGCCCGATGCAGGTCGGCCATACGCACCGCCGGATCGTTTGTTTCCTTAGCTTGGTGGATCCACTCATTATATGCTTTATTATGATATTGCGCATCATTTTCCTCATCGGAGAAAACTTCCATAAAATTCATCGGATCGATATAATCGGCTATCCAGCTGGCTCGAGCTATTTGATAGTCTCCCTTACTGCGCGTCGCCATGAACACCTTGGACTCTTGGTTCATTAAAGACACTTGTACTCCTAATGCATTCTTCCACATGGCCTGTAAACTTTCTGCCACTGCTTTATGCATTTCATTGGTATTAAAAAGAATCGTTATCTCCGGCAGCGGATGATCGGTATCATAGCCGGCCTGTTTCAAAAGTTTTCGTGCCTGTACCGCATCCTCTGTTGTCAGATTTCCGCCTTCTTCACGAAAATCTTTTCCTGTAGCCGGATTTTTTAATCCCGGCGGAACCCATGCATAGGCCGCCTGTTTTTGACCGCGAATAATATGCCGGACAAGTGCCTCCCGCTGTACCGACAGGGCAAATGCCTTACGGACACGCACATCATCAAAAGGAGGTTTCGTCACATTAAATACATAATAGTAACTTCCCAAATAGGGTGCCACTTTATATAATCCGGCTTTCTCCAAGCGGGTTTGATCTGCCGGCGGCGGCTCCACTGTGATATTAGCTTGATTACTTTCTACCAACATCAGTCGAGTCGCCTGCGAATCACTGATGGGAAATTCCATATGAGATAAGCGTACATTCTTTGCATCCCAATAGTTTTCATTTTTTTCAAAATCTATTTCACTGGAATGAATCCACTTGGTGATTTTAAAGGGTCCGCTGCCAATCATTCCTTTCGCATCCGATGCCCATGTTTGCGGATGCGCTTTCACCAGTTTTTGCGGTACAGCATAATAACAATGTACGGCTGTCAAATTAAGAAAATAAACGGTCGGATACGTTAATCGCACTTGCAATGTATGTTCATCCAGTGCTTTAACCCCAACTTCATCGGCTGTCGCTTTTCTATTAAAATACGCTTCCGCATTTTCAATAGGAAACATCATATACGCATTTTCTGAGGCTGTATCGGGATCAACGACCCGTTTCCAGGAATATTCAAAATCCTGTGCAGTAATAGGTGTACCATCGCTCCATTTTATGCCTTTGCGAAGATGAAACGTATATAGTTTTCCATCCGCTGAGATATCCCAGCTTTTTGCCAATGCCGGCTGCGGGTCATCCTGTTCATCAAGACGCGTTAATCCTTCAAATAACTGCAGTTCCGTATCATTTTCCGGTAAGGTAGTCGTCATTGCCGGATCGAGGCTTGAAGGTTCCGCTTCCAACACATATATTACAGTGTCAGGCTTAGTAACTGTCGAACATCCTGCACTAAAGAGAACGAACCCGCTCAACATGACGGCAAGTACATAGTGCCATTTCATACGGCATCGCCTCCTCGTACATGATGACAAGCTGCAAACCGTCCCGGTCGCACTTCGCGCCATACCGGAGATTCATGTCGGCACTGCTCACTTGCATAGGGGCAGCGCGGATGAAATACGCAGCCTGACGGCAGCGAAAGCGGACTGGGAACTTCTCCGCCTGTCGGCACGGCAGGCACCGCATGGGGATCCGGTTTAGGAATCGCTGCTATTAAAGATTGTGTATAGGGATGCAGCGGATCATGATAAACGATATTTCCTGGTCCTAATTCAACCAATTTCCCCAAATACATGACTCCGATCCGATGACTTACATGATGAACCATAGACAAATCATGGGCAATAAAAAGATAGGCTAAACCAAACCGCTGCTGTAACTCTTTGAGCATGTTAACGATCTGTACTTGAACAGAAACATCAAGGGCCGATATAGGTTCATCACAAAAGATACATTCAGGATTTAGGGCCAACGCCCGGGCAATACCTATCCGCTGACGCTGTCCGCCGCTGAATTCATGAGGATAGCGCTGGGCCGCTTCGGAATTAAGATCTACCTGTTTCAGCAATTCAAATACTCGTTTCTCCATATCTTGGCGATTGGCACACATATGATAATTGCGTAAGGGTTCGCTGATACTGTCGGCTACTGTCATCCGCGGATCCAACGATGCATAAGGGTCTTGAAATATCATTTGCACATGACGTTTAAAATCAGCATAAACAACATTATGATCAATATTTTTCCCTTTATATAAGACAGTTCCGTGGTTTTTTTTATATAATCCCAAAATCGTACGGGCAAATGTTGATTTTCCGCAGCCCGACTCCCCAACGAGTCCCACTGTTTCCCCCGCTTCAATAGCTAACGAAACATCATGCACTGCCGTTAAAATCTTTTTAGGCCGTCCCAGCCAATCACTTTCAATGACAAATTCTTTTGTCAAATGCTGAATATCAAGTAATGTCATTATCATTCCCCCGTTCCGGACATAAAAGCCAACAGGCAGCCTGATGTCCATTTCCTACATCATAGCAAGGAGGCGCTTGTCTCATACAGATCTGCATGGTCTGTCTGCAGCGAGGATAAAATCGGCATCCATCAGGCAAATGGAATAAATCCGGTGCTTGCCCGGAAATACCCTGCAGCGGTTTATCTTTGTGTTCCGGATCCGGTAATGAAGCAAGCAAACCTTTTGTATAGGGATGAGCCGGTTTATCGAAAATATCCTCCACCATGCCGCTTTCTACAACACACCCCGCATACATGACATATACCCGACGACACATTTGTGCAATAACGCCCAGATTATGAGAAATAAGCACGATAGCCATCCCCAGCTTCTGTTGCAAAGAACGAAGCAGGTATAAAACCTGGGCTTCTGTCGTCACATCCAACGCAGTTGTCGGTTCATCAGCAAACAGCAGTTGGGGAGAACAAGCCAGTGCCATTGCAATAAGACTGCGCTGCCGCATGCCGCCCGACAATTCATGAGGATATTGACGCAATCGTTTTTCCGGAGCTGTAATTCCTACGGCACGCAGTAATTCTTCCGCTTCGTATTTAGCTTGTTGCTGTGATATTCTCCGATGCAGAACC
>JALCNL010000044.1 GCA_022649055.1 Megasphaera sp. | reverse complement strand
TTGTGTCGCATCGACAACAAGAAGAGCTCCTTCACAAGCGGCAAGACTTCGTGATACTTCGTAATTAAAATCGACATGCCCTGGCGTATCAATCAGATTAAGTATGTATGTATTTCCATCCTTAGCAACATAAGATAAGCGAACAGATTGAGCCTTTATCGTAATCCCACGTTCGCGTTCCAAATCCATCGTATCTAAAAGTTGATCTTCCATTTCCCGCTTTTGAACGGCCCCTGTTTTTTCAATCAGGCGGTCTGCCAGCGTAGATTTTCCATGATCAATATGCGCGATAATCGAAAAATTGCGTATATATTTTGTTGCCATTATTCTTTCTCCTCTGTTTATATAATAACCCCGCCGCCAAGAACACGCTCACCATCATATAAAACAAGCGCTTGTCCTGCTGTCACGGCACGTTGTGGAACATCAAAATCAACTTGTATCCGTTCTTCATTTATATGAACCATACATGCTGCTTCCTTAGCAGCATAGCGGATTTTTCCCTGTGCTCTAAATGAAGATGCTGTGGGCTTCCCTTCGACCCAAGATACCTGGTTAGCAAAAACCGTATGAGAAAACAAAGATTCTTGAGCTCCCACAACAACACGATTATGAAGTGCATCAAGAGCCGTAACATAATACGGGCCTCCAGGCCCGCCTAAATCAAGACCGCGTCGTTGTCCGATAGTATAACAAGGGATACCTTGGTGACATCCCAGACAGTTGCCCTGCGCATCCACAAAATCACCTCTGCAAAAAGCAGTTGGAATGCGGCTGCGCAGAAAACGTTTATAATCATTATCAGGAATAAAACAAATATCTTGACTTTCCGGTTTGTCAAATACTGGTAATCCAAAAGTTTTAGCCAATTCTCGTGTATGCGTTTTTTCAAGATCAGCCATAGGAAATAAAATATGGGGCAATATATCCTGAGTTAATTGATACAATACATACGACTGATCTTTGTGCCTGTCAGTACCCCGCAAAAGTTCATATATATTCTTTTCTTGATTATATGCAATGCGTGCATAATGACCTGTTGCCAGGAAATCCGCACCAAATTGCTTGGCTTTCTCCCAGAGTAGTCCAAATTTTATATACTTATTACAGGCGATACACGGATTAGGTGTATTCCCTGAAGCATACGCTTCCACAAAATAATCAATAACAGTCTTTTTAAAAATATCTCTGAAGTCCAATGTATAATGAGGAATTCCTAAGATAGAAGCAACTGCTTTGGCATCATCTACTGCCGATAGCGAACAGCAAGCATGTACATTATCAATAACGTTGCATTGTGGCTCCTCTTCCCACAACCGCAACGTAATGCCAACAACATCAAACCCTTTTTGTTTCAATAAAGCCGCTGTAACAGAGCTGTCTACACCGCCGCTCATAGCAACCGCTACTCTTTTATCCATGGTCTTCCTCCTTTCCCAACATCTCTCTAACAGTCCGATTTATAATTTCAACAGCTTCCTTTACTTCTTCCATTGTCGTTTCTGTACCAAAAGAAACTCGAACGCTACTGTGTATCCATTTTTCCGGCAGTCCCATTGCCTTAAGAACATGAGAAGGTTCAACGGCTCCGGCTTCGCAGGCAGAACCTGCCGAAACGCCTACTCCCTGCATATCAAGGGCAATTAACAGTACTGCATTATCTATGTCGGAGATACTGAAATCTAAAATATTAGGAAGAGAATGTTCCCATTCTCCATTTAAATGAAACATTTCACTATTCATACTAAATGTTTCATACATATATTTTTTTAATTTTCTTGCCTGATCATACCGCTGCTGTCTTTCTTTTTCTAAAATAGCCGCAGCCGCTCCAAAGCCAACAATTCCAGCTACATTCTCTGTTCCTGCCCGTAAATGACGCTCCTGCGGACCACCATACGCTTCCGATGAAATTTCTATTCCCTTCCGAATATACAGCGTTCCCATTCCCTTCGGACCGTAAATTTTATGACTGCATATAGACAGTAAATCAATATGATCTTTTTGAGGATACACAGGCAAGTAACCAAATGCCTGTACAGCATCCACATGAAAAATAATATGATGATCTCTGGCAATATTTCCAATATCTGCAATCGGCTGAATCATGCCAGTTTCATTATTGGCATACATGCAGGAAATCAATACCGTATCTTTACGAAGCGCCTTTCGAACATCGTCGGCATCTACACGTCCTGCATTATTTACCGGAAGTATCGTTACTGTATACCCCTCCTGCTCCAATGCGCTAAATGTATGCAATACGGCTTGATGTTCTACTGCGGTAGTAATAATATGTCCACCCTCAGGATGATTCGCTCGTAAATACCCTCGTATCGCTAAATTATCAGCTTCGGTTCCACCGCTGGTAAAAATCAGCTCTTCTGCAGAAACTCGCAAGCAATGTGCCACTTGTTCCCGTGACTTTTGCACTGCAGCCCGAGCCTGCTGTCCCCAATAATGAAGACTCGAAGGATTCCCAAATTCCGTTGTCAGCCAGGGCAGCATAACCTGCAATACTCGTGGATCCAGAGGCGTTGCCGCCGCGTAATCCAAATATATACGTTTCATTAGTTAACTCCTTGATAAACAAGCTTACTCTATATCATACCATAAAACATGATTTATATAAAAAGCAAATGTCCTAAAAAAATAAAAAAAGTCATCGTAAAAGCGCTTAATGCTGTTGTATTCATAACAACCTGGGTGGCATACTCCGGGCAGTTATTAAATTCGATAGCATACATTGCCGTATTTACGGCTACCGGCACAGAACAATAAATTAAAAAAACGATAGAAGCAACCGGCGAAAAACTCCCGGGAATAAGCAAATTAACAGCATAAATCGTTGCTAATCCCAAGAAAGGAAACAACAGTAATTTAACAATACTCGTAAGCCATACTTCATGATCCAACCACTTAATCGTTGTACGATGCAGCTGAATTCCAATACTGATCATCGCTACCGGCAGCAATGCCGCCCCTGACATCTCCATAATAGGCCAAAAGAAAAATTGGGTAGCATCCCAGCCCGAAAAACGTGCGGCCAAGGCTGCGATAAACACATAAATAATCGGCATCCGAAAAACAACTCCCAATGTATCCCTTGCCGATAAACGTCCACGTCCTGCCTGGTATAAACCAATTGTGTTCAACGTAATATTTTGTATAACAAAAATCAAAATCTGAACGACCATCGCTTCTGCCAGATAAGGGGTCTGTCCATTTACAACAAAAGGGTCATGAGAAAACACCAGAATAACCAGAGCCACCCCAAGATTTCCAGAATTGTTAAACATAAGAGCATTTCTGCAGGATTCCAGCATACATGCATCGTAGTGTCTCAGTTTGCCGATAAACGTTGCTACTAAAAAACCAATAAACATTAAAAAGAAAATACAAGAAATAATGATGGCACTGGTAGCCGGAAAATCTGTCTTATACAAATTAGTGAATACAAAACTCGGTATAATTAGATAAAATAATAATTTAGATAATGTTTTTACATCCAAGCTGAATCTTTTATCTAAATAAAAACCGATCAATACTAAAAGAAAAATAGGTACCATCGTATGTTCTAAAATATAAAAAAATACCATACATTCCCCTCCTATATGACTGCTGCATCATTTATAAGATATTTTCAATACAGCCGATTTATCTTCTAAATTTTTCGTTATACAGCCATGAATATCTTCCAAATTGGTAACAACAATTACAACCGTAGAAACCTTTCCCTGACTTTCCAAATAGTCCGCATTAAAAGAGAGCAATGTTTCACCTTTTCGTATTGTCATTCCAGGTTTAACATGGGATATAAAGCCATGTCCCTGTAATGTGACCGTATCAATGCCCACATGAATCAATAGTTGTACTTTTCCCGTTTCAACAGCAATCGCATGCAAGGTATCTGCAAGCAAAACAATCTTGCCATCGCAGGGAGCCGTAATATCAGATGTTACCGGTTCGACCGCAAACCCATCCCCGAGCATTTTCTGTGAAAAAACAGAATCATTTACTTCTGTAATATCTATCACGCGGCCCTCAACGGGGGCCGCAATAATCGTTGTCTTTTTACCTATCCCAAACATAATTTTCACCTTCTTTTTGACCTACTTTCGAATATATCGTGTCCAAGCATCTGCCACACAGGCAAATTCAGCCAGCGACATCGTTTCACCGCGTCTGCCCCCATCAATGCCGCAGTGATTCAATATATCCGTCACTGCTTCTTTCGAAAGTCCTGCCGCTTTTAATGTATTAGAAAACGTTTTACGACGTTGTGAAAAAGCAATCTTCACCACTTGAAAAAAACGTTTTTCTTCAAGAACTTCAACCGCCGGCTCCTTGCGTATATCCATAGAAATCACAGCGGAAGTAACTTCCGGCGCCGGCATAAAAGCCCTCGGTGGTATTTCAAATAATAAGTGCGGTTCCGTATAATATTGTACGGACACAGATAACGCCCCATACACTTTACTTCCTGGTACAGAGGTCATACGCTGGGCAACTTCCCGCTGCACCATAACGACCAGTTTCTCCACTGGAAGACGCTGTTCTAATAATTTCATGATAATAGGTGTCGTAATATAATACGGTAAATTAGCACATACTGTAAACGGTTTATGTCCCATCAGTTCAAGTATATCCGTCCGTAAAATATCCCCATGAACAATCCGTACATTGGGATAGTGTTCCAACGTCTTTTCCAATACCGGAAGTAAATGTGTATCAAGCTCAACGGAGGTAACAGCCGCACCTGTTTCAGCCAAAGCCTGGGTGAGGGTACCAATGCCAGGCCCTATTTCCAAGACCGGATCATTTTCTTTGAGTACTGCGGCATCCGCGATAGATTGAACAACCGCATGATTTACCAAAAAATTCTGTCCCAATTTTTTATTCATTCTTAACCCGAATCGATCAACAATATAGCGAACTACATCCGGTTTTGACAAATCCACTTCATTCATTCTCAGATACCTCATCCATCTGGCATATCGCTGCTTCCCACTCGGTACGCAGCACGCCGTAATGATTCAAACGTCGTAAAAATTGCTTGGCATTACCATAACCGATACCCAATACCGCGCCTGCCCGATTTCGTCGTTCAGCCGCTGCTGCGCTTCCATTCATGCCTGCTGCCATTAAGTCTTCCATAGTAAATTCGCAATATGGTTCAAAAGAAACACACCGAACCTTTGAAAGTGCCGAACGTATGGCTTCCGGAGAAGCTTGTTCCACTCCAAGATCATTATTGGCAATCGCTTCTTCTCTAGGAATAAATGCATGTTTAGCTTTTGGGAACCGCTGTGTTAAATACGTGCGAATCCGTTCACCGGCACTATCCGGATCTGTCAAGATAATAATTCCTCTCTTTTCATACGCGTACCTGATTTGTTCTAATGTATCGGAACGCAGACAAAATCCATCTGTTTTAATAATGTCGGCATCCACACTTTGCTGCAGCCGAGCTATATCGCTTTTTCCTTCAACAACAATGACTTCTTTAATCATTACCTTGTTCCTCGCCATTTTCAGAAATATAACGGGCCGCATTCAAAATAGCCAGCACATTATGTTCAAATACAATACCTCCCTGCAAATAAATCATATAGGGTTCGCGGATAGGTCCATCAGCAGAAAGTTCAATTGATGATCCCTGTACAAAATCTCCCGCCGCCATGATAATTTTATCGGCATATCCGGGCATATCGTCAGGAATCGGTCTAACATGCGCATCAACAGGGGAAAAAGATTGTATTCCCTGACAAAAAAGACACATATTTTTTTCGTTTTTCAAATAAATAGTTTGTATCAAATCACAGCGAAGGGTATCTGCCGTAGGAGATACATCGAAACCAAGCTCAGAAAATACGGCTGCCGCAAAAACAGCGCCTTTGATCGCCTGTGCCGTAACATGAGGTGCGGAAAAAATACCTTGAAAGAATAATCTATATCCGGCAGCATAGGATCCAAGTTCTGTTCCTAATCCCGGTGCAGTCAAATAATCGGCTGCCGCATCTACTAAATCTGCTCGTCCGGCAATATATCCGCCTGTAGGTGCGATACCGCCGCCTGGATTTTTGATAAGAGACCCTGCGATAATATCTGCTCCCACCTCTAAGGGTTCCTGTTCCGCCGCAAATTCTCCGTAGCAATTATCTACAAAACAAATTGTATCAGGACTAATTTCCTTAACCGCAGCAATAATCGTTTGTATATCTTCAAGTGAAAGAGATGCACGTGTACTATACCCGCGGGAACGTTGCAATAAAACAACTTTAGGTTTTTTGCCGGCGGCATATCGGATCCCTTCCAAATCATATGTATTATTTTTTAACGGCACTTCATCATATCGAATACCCTTTTCCTTGAGAGAATGTGCCGTCTCATGCGTATATCCAATAACACTTTGCATCGTGTCATACGGAGCACCTATTAGTGAAATCAATACATCATTTTGTTGCAACAATGCACAAAGTACAGTTGCCAATGCATGCGTGCCGGAAACAAAATGCGGCCGCACAATCGCTTTTTCTGCTTTAAAAATATGAGCAAATACTTCATCCAATTTTTCCCGCCCTAAATCACTATACCCATATCCTGACGTGCCGGCAAATTGGTATGACGATACTTGGCAGTCCTTAAATGCCTGAAGTACTTTTCCCGTATTATGCAAACTGATCGTGTCAATATGTTCAAATTGTTTGGCACAAACAGCCAACGCTTTTTTTCTAATTAACTCAAAATTAAATGACAAAATTCCAGATCCTTTCTTTCTGCTACATTTTCAACTTCCAGTATATTTCTATATCCGTTATAACACTATGTGCTAATTCTTCTTCCGAATCATAGTGTTCTTTTTCATACCAATGAATATATGGCATGCGTTTATACCAAGTTAACTGCCGTTTAGCAAAGTGCCGTGTACGAATTTTAATGCGCTCTGCCATTTCTGCAAAGGGTAATCGATGATTCAGATATGCTGTAATTTCTTCATAGCCAATAGCCTTCATTGACTGACAATCCGCCGATATTCCATTCTCGAGCAATGAAATTACTTCGGCGATCCATCCATTTGCCAGCATATCATCCACTCGCTGATCAATCCGTTTATATAACAATTCCCGCGGTAATTGCAGCCCGACAACATAAGCATCATATATAGGTGCTTTTTCCTTATCCGTATGTACAAATGCAATACCCTCCTTGCCTTCGATCGCACATAAAAGACGGACAAGACGGTGTGTATTGCAAAATAACTCATTCCAATCCACTGGCTGCCAATCTGTATTTTTCCTGATATATGCCGCTAAATCCTCTCGCGTCGAACAAGCAATACGTTCTCGTGCCCGTTCCCGCATAGCTTCACTTGATTTAGGACCATCAAAATGAAACCCTTCCAAAAGAGACTGCACATATAAACCGGTACCGCCAACAAGAACAGGAATAGATCCTTTAGCATTCAACTGTTGTATAGCTTGTCCTGCCATACGGCAGAACACAGCCGCTGAATAGGTTCCCGAGGGATCGATAATATCAATAAGATGATGTGTATAACGACGCAGTTCTTCTACTGTAGGCTTTGCCGTACCAATATTCATTTTTTTATATATTTGATAGGCATCACCGGATATAAGCTCGGTGTGAAGCTTCTCCGCTAAAAAAAAGCTCAGAGACGTTTTGCCCACAGCGGTCGGTCCAATAATAGCAATGACTTTATCCATGTTCACACTCCAATACGGCATATCCGATTCTGCTATATTTGCCGCCATATAATTTTACACGGGGATATACCATTTTCAATCGCTGAAAAGATCTTCCTTTGATTACAACTCGCCGTCTGGCTTTGGTTAATGCTAAAGCCAGACACTCATCCGACACGGTTTCATGTTCCAGCAAATTTCTTACAGGATGAAACTGCGGGCTGCTCCGTATAGGGCGGGCAAACATAGGATCAAAATAGATAATATCATACGGTGCTATATCCGTCCGCCGCAAATAATCCCGGTAATCATCATGTTGCAATCCTATGCGCCGCATGGCTTTCGTCACATCTGCCTGTTTATGCACAAAATGAGCTAATCCCCAAGAGGTAACAGCCGCCATATACGGTGATATTTCCAACGCATGCACATCCGATCCTGCCGGAAGACCAAAAGAAGCTACAATCGCATCCGATCCAAACCCGCATGTACAATCTAATAATCGTACCGGACCTTCAGCTCCCAAAGCTTCAAGAAAATAATCCGTCATTCCCTGTCGGATATGTTGAATACGGAGTTCCGCCATACTTAAATGAAAAGCATGCCGACCCAAGAATGTCCGTATTTCCGGTCCCTGCATCGTGAATACAAGAATTGCTTCAATATGATATGCTGTTAAAAGCTGTTCTATATTCTGCTCTCCGCGTTCTATAAAAAAAGCATGAATAGAAACTGCCCATTTACGGCCTTGGTTACAAACCGATTCGCTGGCATGCAGCGAGGTAGTAACATATACCTTTTCCATTTTCATCCTACGTTCTCTTAAATAACTTTGCCAGCTCTTCCGGTGTAAAACGTAAGATAATAGGACGTCCGTGAGGGCAGACAAAAGGTTTATCCGTGTGGAATAAATCCTCTAAAAGCTGCTTCATCTGTCGAATATTCAGAATATTTCCTGCTTTGATCGCACCATGACAAGATAAATACGCCAAAGACCGATGCCTCATCTCTGCTTTATCCGGCTCTTTATCTTCATGGAGAAACTTGCAGATATCGCGCAAAGAACCTGCAATATCACTTGTTTTCAAGTCACTGGGAATTGCTTGCATACGTAATGTATTCGGTCCTGCTTCCGAATAGACATATCCTAAATCATCAAATATTTCCTGACGCTCCAAAAGGAGTGTCATATCTTCTGCATCTACTTCAACAAATTCAGCAGTCAATAATTGTTGTGATGGCATCTTTTCTATGCGATTGCAAAATGTATCATACCGAATGCGTTCATGTGCAGCATGTTGGTCGATAATGTACAAATCCTGCCCTTTTTTCGCTATAATGAAACACTCCGCCACTTGTCCTAACGGAATAAAAACAGAATCATCGCCTTCAAAAATAATTACCGGATCTGTTTGCGGTGCAACTACTGCAGCCGGCGCCGATTCATGATCCAGTACTTCATTGAAAATATGCTCTTCCTGCTTCGTTGCTCTAGAGGCAACACTGTGATTCAATTCCGCATACCCCGCACTGCCGCCGGTATAGGAGAAAACATCATGTGCTTCAGACAACTGTCCCCTTGCATCAGGTAAATCGAGTGATTCTTGTGCAAAAGATAACGGACGTGTTTCAGGAACCGGCGATACGGTCACTGATTCCTTAGGTGCTGTTATGGACTCAGATACCTCCATTTTTTCCGCCTGAAATGAAGAAATATGGGGAACAGTTGCTATTTGTTCTGGTTTTTCCTGCTGCATCAGTGATTGGATAATACCGCGATATACGACTCGGTATATTGCCTGTTCTTCCGAAAATTTTATTTCTGTTTTAGCTGGATGCACATTCACATCAATTGAGGCCGGATCCATTTGCAAGTGCAGCATAGCAAATGGATAACCTGACTTTGGCAGCATAGCATGATACGCATTTTCAATCGCTTTAAAAAGAACCAGATTATGAACAATGCGATGATTAACAATACACGTTTGCCAGGCCCGGGAACTTTTTAAAACAGAAGGTTTTCCAACATATCCTTCTATATGTATATTATCTGAGTCATATGTTACCGGAAATATTTCCTTAGCCAGCGACGTACCGTAAATATTTGCGATCGTATCAAGAAGTTCTCCGTTTCCGCCAGTATGAACAACCGTCCGGCCATTATTGATAAAAGTAAACTCAATAAAAGGATGCGCTAATGCAAGCTTTATAATCATTTCATTTATTTTACCGCTCTCCGTTCGTTCACTTTTGAGAAATTTTTTACGAGCCGGTGTATTATAAAATAAATCACGTACCTCCATGGTTGTTCCCACAGCAGATCCCATTTGATCATCGGCAGTAACTTTTCCGCCATCCAGCAAAAGATGC
Source organism: Megasphaera sp. (assembly GCA_022649055.1). GTDB lineage: Bacteria > Bacillota > Negativicutes > Veillonellales > Megasphaeraceae > Megasphaera_A > Megasphaera_A sueciensis. Next base: position 8,055 of record JALCNL010000044.1, on the reverse strand, counting down.
GTAGCAAACGTATCTCCAGACTGTCGGGTTGTTATCTGCAAATGTGATACCGCCGCAATACTGGGTACGGCTTCACCGCGAAAGCCCAGCGAACTGATTGCATAAATATCCTCTACAGAACGTATCTTGCTGGTAGCATGGCGGATAATACATTTATGAGCATCATCTGCATTCATACCGCAACCATTATCGGTAACACGCATATAGGACTGTCCGCCATCGGCAATTTCAATTTCAATAGCAGACGCGCCGGCATCAATAGCGTTTTCCACCAGCTCTTTTACACAGGAAGCCGGCCGTTCCACTACTTCTCCTGCTGCGATTTTATTGGTTGTTGCTTCATCTAAAATAGTAATAATTGAATTCAATTTTTACCACTTCCTTCCTTGGCTTCCTTTTGCAAGGAATATAAAAAAGAAATAGCTTCAATAGGAGTCATACTGGATACATCGACCCCCATTAACTTGTCTATAACCGGATTAGAAAACAGATCACCTGATCCATCACCAGCCTCCACCGGACCGGATGCATGAGAAAATCCGGGAGACGCGCCAGGTTCTCCCTGAGCTTCCAACTCAGACAAAATAACTTCGGCTCTTTTCAATAGCCCCTCCGGCAGTCCTGCCAAGCGTGCAACATGCAATCCGTAACTTCGATCAGCTCCGCCGGGAATAATTCGCCGCAAAAATTTAATACTGCGGCCTCGTTCCTTCACGGCAACAGTATAATTTTTGACTTTATCATATTGTCCGGCCATATCAATAAGTTCATGATAATGAGTAGCAAACAGCGTTAACGCATGAACATTCTTAAGACAATATTCAATAACCGCTCTGGCAATAGACATCCCATCAAAAGTACTTGTTCCACGACCGATTTCATCGAGTATCAGCAGACTGCGAGATGTCGCATGCTTTAGGATATATGAAACTTCTTTCATTTCCACCATAAAGGTGCTTTGTCCGGTTAAAATATCATCACTTGCTCCGATACGGGTAAAAATCCGATCGACAGGACAAAGAACAGCTTCTCGGGCAGGAATGAACGAACCAGTCTGTGCCATAAGCGTCAAAACCGCAACCTGACGCATATAGGTCGATTTTCCTGCCATATTAGGACCCGTTATAACAAGCACTTCATGATCTTTGTGATTCAGTGTAACGTCATTCGGAACAAACATTTCATCCTTTATATATTTCTCAATAATCGGATGTCGCCCATCACGAATAATAAACGTATCATCCTTTGTAAACTGTGGACGTGTATAATGATTTTCATGCGCTGCACAAGAAAAACTATATAAGCAATCCACCCTGGCAATCGCCCGGGCTGTTTCCTGCATAGAAGGAATGTGCTCCTGTATTTTTTGACGTACTTCAGAAAATATTTTATACTCCAATGCCAGTGTCCGCTCTTGTGACGTCAGTACCTTCACTTCAAACTCCTTAAGTTCCGGCGTAATATAGCGTTCCGCATTGACCAATGTTTGCTTGCGGACATAGTACGCAGGTATAGGCTTGGTATTGGCATGAGAAATTTCAAAATAATACCCAAACACCTTAGTATATCCTATTTTTAATTTAATGCCTGTTTTTTCTTTTTCCTGTTCCTCCAGTTCTTGCATAAAAGCTCGGCTATTGGCAGATATTGCGCGTATTTCATCAAGTTCTTGTGAATATCCCTCGCGAATCACGCCGCCATTGCGAATCACGGTTCCCGGATCATCTTTTATAGCCTTAGACAACAACTGATATGTCTCTTCATGTCTCTGAATTCGTTCATTCAATTGCCGTAAAAGAGGTGAGACGGTTCCATCGAGAATCTTTTTTAATTCTGGAACAACTGCCAATGATTCGCGCAAAGCGACCATATCTTTAGGGCTGGCAGTACCTGTTTCAATTCGTGTAAGAATACGTTCAAAATCATATATGCGATCCAGTGTATCTCCCATATCCTGACGAATGATTTCATGCTGCAGCAATTCCTCGACTGCATCTTGCCGCCGCACAATATCCGCAATTCGCACTAGCGGAAACTCCAGCCATTTTCGCAGAAGACGTCCCCCCATCGCAGTATGTGTCCTGTCAAGAACATGTAACAGTGTCCCTTTACGTCCGCCGTCACGAACATTCTGAGTAATTTCTAAATGCCGTAGACTCGCGGCATCTATAATAAGACGTTTTTCATTATCCACTTGTTCCAGAACATTAATATGAGAAATGTCCGTTTGCATAACGGTAGCCACATAGGATAACAAAAGTCCCAGACATTGTATTGTTGTAAAAGTTAAAGAATCAATATATTCAGAAAAATGTGCGGTTGTTATTGCACGGTAATCTATATCTTCTTTACCATCATACAAGGTTACCACACATTGAGATAATCGGGTATGCACATACTCCAAAATGACTTCCGCAGAACTGCCCAGCTGCGAATAAATCAATTCACTGGGATCATACACGGAAAGCATATCAAACAACGTATCCTCTATAGAGTTAGTAACACAAAGAGACCACAGGCATTCACCGGTGGTCACATCCATGAGCGCTATTGCTATTTCATCCTCTTTACCCATCAAGCAGGCAATATAATTATTTTTCTTAGATGCTACAGCATTTTCTAACGTAATGGTACCCGGTGTAACAACTTTAATAATTTTACGCTCGACGAGGCCCTTTGCAAGTTTGGGATCTTCCATCTGTTCACAAATAGCTACCTTATATCCTTTATGTACCAACCGTTCGATATACGTATCAGCAGAATGAAACGGCACTCCGCACATAGGTACTTTTTCTTTGTCACCGCCGGCACGGCCGGTCAGTGTCAAATTTAATTCTCGGGAAGCCGTCAATGCATCATCAAAAAACATTTCATAAAAATCCCCAAGACGAAAAAACAATATTTTATCCTGACATTGTTCCTTAACTTCCAAGTATTGCTTTATCATCGGTGTAATCTTCTTTTCCGCTGGCAACGTCTATCCCTCCTGTTTCCATATATGTCCTTTCAAAACCCATGTTTGCCCTTTGTCAACAACAACGGGGACCGTATCACCGACAGCAACGGTATTATCATTTTCCCATATAATCATCTTATTTCCTGTCGTACGTCCAAACCAATGATTTTCATCATTTTTTGTCGGACCTTCCACAATGACAGAATAGATTTTATTTTCCATTTTCTTATTATAGGAAAGGCTGATTTTATTCTGCATATCCATTAACTTGCGTAAACGAAGGCTCTTTACATCTTGCGGGATTTGATCCGGCATTTTAGCAGCGGGAGTACCTGTACGCGGTGAATAGATAAACGTATACGCCATATCATATTGGGTCTTTTCCAGAAAATGCAGTGTTTCTTCAAACATTTCTTCCGTTTCTCCCGGAAAACCAACAATAATATCGGTGGTAAGAACTAAATCAGGAATTCTTTTGCGAGCGTACTCAACTAGTTCCAGATAATGATCCGTTGTATATCCTCTATTCATTCTCTTTAATAATTCATCAGAACCGCTTTGAATTGGCAGATGCATATGATTAACAATTTTTTTACTTTCTGCCATGGCATCTATCATGGCAAATGTCATATCCTTAGGATGACTTGTCATATAACGGACTCGCTCAATACCTTCTATATCTTCGATTCGTCTGATGAGTGTTGAAAAATCGGTTCCATTTTTAAGATCCTGTCCATATGAATTTACATTTTGTCCTAAAAGCGTGATTTCCTTAAATCCCTGCGTTCCCAGTTTTTTTATTTCTTTCGCGATATCCTCCACAGAACGGCTTACTTCCCTCCCGCGAACATACGGAACGATACAATACGTACAAAATTTATTGCAACCGTTCATAATAGGTACCCAAGCAAAAAAATCACGAAAATGCCGTGTTGGCAAATCATGAAATGCCGGAACTTTCATATCTGTGGCAAGATAATGATCCGATTTTTTCTGACGTTCCTCAATAAGGGAAACAAGCTTATGAATATTATGTGTACCAATAACCAAATCAATATGGGGGGCTCTATGAAAAAGTTTGTCCTGCCATTCTTGTGCCATACAACCGGTTACGGCGATAATCAAATCAGGATTACGTTTCTTTAAATGTTTCAGTTCTCCTATTTTTCCCAGTGTTTTATCTTCCGCTGTTTCGCGTACACAGCATGTATTTAATAAGATAACATCAGCCAATTCCATATTCTCCGTCATGTGATACCCTAACTCTTCCAACTGGCCGGCATACCGTTCCGAATCGCTGATATTCGTCTGACAACCATAAGAAATAATAAAATAATATTTTTCTCCCATGTAATATAAACCTTTCCTTTACTATATTTTACCATCATTATATTTTACCATAGTGGACACTGCGGAGCAATTTATTTATTGTATTTACAGTTTATATCTCCATATTATTTTAATAGAACAAAGCAAAACAAAAAAGCCGCCAAATTCCATGGCGGCTTAAATAAACAAAATTTATTCTTTCGGACTGTTATCATCTTGTGATACGGCTTTACGATTAGAAGTTTCCATAGGACCGCTAAAAAGTCCTCCGGAAATAATACTGTGATTATAGCTATACCCAAAGTAAATAAACATCCCCAAAATAAGCCAGATAACAAAACGAATCTGTGTCACTTCCGGCAGCATCCAAATTAAGATACCGCAGAAAACGATCGCCAAAATCGGAACCAGCGGAACAAACGGGCACTTGAAGGCACGCGGGCGATCCGGTGCTTTTTTACGCAGTACAATGATTGCTGCGGCAACTATCATGAATGCACACAAAGTACCAATATTGGTCAATTCTGCAACTACCCCAATCGGTAAAAATCCGGCTACGATTGCCGTAATGATACCAATGATAAGTGAACTTCTGGCAGGAGTTTTGTATTTCTGATGAATATGACCAAACACCCCTGGAAGCAGTCCATCACGAGACATAACAAAGAGGATGCGGCTTTGTCCGAAAAGCATTACAAGCAATACCGAAGTTAACCCGCAAATCGCACCAACGGATACCACGGCAGCGCCCCAATGATATCCAACCTGCTGCAATGCAAACGCGACCGGAGCAGCCTGGCCCTTAAAATCAAGATACGGAACCATGCCGGTCAAAATACCAGAAACAATAATATATAACACAGTACAAATAATCAAAGATAAAATAATACCACGCGGCAAATCTTTCTGTGGGTTTTTAACCTCTTCAGCGGCTGTGGAAACAGCATCAAATCCTATATATGCAAAGAAAATTACAGAAGCACCGGAGAAGACGCCACTCCAGCCATACGGCATAAAGGGTTCCCAATTAGCCGGGTTAACATGGCCAAATCCTAACGCAATAAATAATAAAACCACAACTAATTTAATAGCAACAATTACATTATTAACCGCAGAGCTTTGGCGTACGCCCATAATATTAATCCAAGTAACAAGAGCAATAATAGCCATCGCCGGTAAATTAATAATCCCCCCCTCATACGGTGCTTTTACCAAAGCTACGGGAAGCGCAAAACCCAGATTAGTCATAATATTGGCAAAATATCCAGACCACCCAATAGCTACGGCTCCGATAGCAAACGCATACTCCAATATCAAATCCCAGCCGATGACCCATGCCCAAAATTCACCAAGTGCAATATATCCGTATGTATACGCACTTCCAGCAACCGGTACCATCGCCGCAAATTCGGAATAGCAAAGTGCCGCACAAGCGCAGGCAATAGCGGCAATAACAAAAGAAATGACAAGTGCAGGTCCGGAATAATCAGCAGCAGCGACCCCCGTCAATACAAAAATCCCCGTACCGATAATACAGCCAATCCCCAGCATAGTAAGGCCAAAAGTCCCCAGAACCTTGTTCATGCCGCCTTCCTTTTGAGTCTCTGAAATAAACTCATTGATACTTTTTGTCCTAAAAATTTTTTTAGTCATAATGCCCCTCCCCTATGTTTGTTACTTAAAATGTAAAAATAGCAAAAAACTTAATAAATGTGTGTAACAAACATGAAAAATATTTATAAAAAAACCTATCTTCAAAAAGCTGAAGACAGGTTGGTAAACAGGTGTGCGAAATACATCACCTCTGTCCTTTTGCCTGAGAGATAGAGAATATAATATTCCTTACACCTTCGGCTCCCACCAGGGACTCTCCAGAGTTATTTCGGCATACAGTATGATACAATGAATTGTCATTTTTATTCATCATAGACAAATATTTTCATTTCCATAGGGATGGGTTCATACACCGCCAAAGCACCATATAAAATTGTAAATAATTTAAATATAAATTAACTGTTCTTTATTATACTCTATTTTTAATTTTTGTAAAGTATAAACAATAAAATATATTAAAATTAATATATTTTATTGTTTTAAAATTAAAAAAATTATATAAATAACTTTTTCAGTTAAATATTATATATTCAATATGCAATATATATATTACAAGCGGTAATTAAACTTTATCTTTTAAAGTCGTCATTTATTAAATCATTTTTATAATTACGACTACATAAATAATATAATTTAAAATATTCTAACTTATTCTAAAAAATAACTTATATTTAAAAAAACACATACTTCCGTACAATTCAAATTTGATAATCAATACACGCTTGTCATCCTTAGACATACAAAAAAAATTTATCAGAAGACAACGCTTTTTTTATATCATTTGTATTACATATAATATTAATATTTTCTTGTGAAATTAAGATTATTAAGGTTATTTATTTTTTCCCAGAGCAAATCACAGTAGTTTTCACAATCATGCTGCAGTTCCCCTTATAGAGGGTATCATGTGGCATACTGTATGTACTAATCACGTAACAACTATCTCCTTACAGCAACATCCTAATCCCGGATTGATACATATAACAATAGGTGTCAAATAAGTCTATAACTAAAGCAAAAAAATCTCGACGGACTTTCTGTTTATTTTCTTGCTGAGAATAGAAAATATATTTTGACATCAAATCCTGCATTTATTATAGGTTTGTATTTATCATCTTCCGTCATGTACCTTCTGTAGTATTTTCGTATTTGTATATTTTCATAAATAAAAATCTCATTTCACTGCCAATAAATACACGTCAACAATGTATGTGAAATTTTCAATCTCACTTTTTTGCCTTTATTTCAGATACTGTACATTGTAATTATTATAAACATATACACTGAAAAAAAACATCTAAATAGTGTTCATCGTCAATTCTTGATTTATTACATTACAACAAACAAAAAAGTCCCCGTCTAAGGCAGGGACTTGTACAATAATCTACAACTTGTATTACAAAAAAATCAATTAAAAATACTATAATTAATTATTTTACATTTACAGCTTTAAATCTGGATTTGTTTTTAGGGTCTGCTTCAACGTCAAACGTTACTTTTTGATCTTCATGAAGAGTCTTAAACCCATCGGACATAATTGCCGAAAAATGAACAAACACATCCGCGCCTCCGTCATCGGGAGTAATAAAACCAAATCCTTTACTTTCATTAAACCATTTTACTGTACCAGTAGCCATTATAATTCCTCCTAAATAAAAAAAACAAAACAAAATAGCTCACATAAATTTATAAATTATTGTACATAGAATAATCTTACAAATTTATGTGAGCTATACTTTACAATTTACAATTCACATTGTAACAAAGTATTGCGTTCTTGTCAAATTTTTTTTGTGTGTTCACACTAACTATACACACCTGTTTTATCTTTACAGATTTTTAGGTTATAGATGGTGTAACGTAAAATAACTTCTCTTTGCCTTTCAATAACTATATTTTGAAAGTACTTTTTATTGCCATACTGTCAACAAAATAGATTATTTAGGCAAATTGTAACATGGATGTCATTGAATTGTGACAATTACCGTGTATAGTACAGATAGTACTTAAAGTATAGAAATAATAAAGGAGTGAATAGTATGAAAACAACGCTCGCTTTGCGACAAAAACTTTTAACAACTTTATTGGCCGGCACCGCGGTTGCCGTATTAACTACTGCTTCATTTATCCCGGTCTCGGCAAATGATGATATGGCT
>JALCNL010000043.1 GCA_022649055.1 Megasphaera sp. | reverse complement strand
AGACAAGTTAGAAAGTGCCATGCATGATTTCCACCAAAAAGAACAGGCAAAATGGAAAACATTTATGAATCAGCTGCCTGATAAAACAGGAATTTCCAAGGAAACATTAAAAGAACTTTTCCACCATTCGTCACCTATGCCTTCTCCTGAAAACTAATTTTCCATACATTGATTCTGCAGCTTCTCGCACTGCCATGGATATTGCAATCCTCGGTCAGTGCGAGTTTTTTATATACTTAAAAAAGAAAATATTTTATGTTAAATGATTTAAATGCATCTGTAATAATTTTATACATACATTAAAAATTATATCTTGACAATTTTTGATAATGTATGGACAATAAAGATAGTGTTTTTATCATTAGGAGGTTTCATTGTGATCAAAGCCTTAGGAGCCATTTATTTTATATGGGGTTTTAATTGGGTCGTTATGAAAGAAGCCAATCTGTTCTTCCCACCTATTGTATTTGTGGCATACCGTTTTGCCTTGGGAGCTGCCATATTATTACTGGTAACTATATGGCTTCGTCTGCCGCCGCCACCCCGAAAATATTGGAAATGGATCATTCTCACAGGTATATTGCAAACCGCAGTTAATAATGTTGCCGCTCAAATTGGCATACAATCGCTGGGAGCCGGTCTGGTCGCCGTACTAAACTACAGCATGCCCGTCTGGGTTGCTATTCTTGCACACTTTTTCCTTCGTGAACATCTGACACTGCGAAAAATCCTGGGGATTGTCATTAGTATGACCGGTCTTTTTATTCTTATGAATATTAACACAGTCGGAAACATCGCCGCCATTTTACTTACATTAGCCGGTGCGGTGGCCTGGGCCGTAGCAAATATCATTATGCGGCAGCAAAACCAAGTTATGCAGCAAAGTAGCCGCTGCGGAAACAAACCGGATTGTACTATTATTCAATATACTACTTGGCAGATGATCGCCGGTACGATACTTCTTTTTATTTATATGGGATTCACGGATCAAGGTATTGTACAATGGACACCGCTGTCTATCTCCATACTTTTATATAATGGTATCCTTGCTTCGGCATTGGCCTTCTTTCTCTGGAATTATATTCTTTCGCGTATGGAAGCAAGCAAAGCCTCTGTCGCAATTTTAGCCGTTCCCGTTGTCGGCGTCATCTGCGGCATCATCTTTTTGGAAGAAGCCTTGACAATAACGACAACATTAGGCATGTCGCTTATTCTTATAGGAATCACACTGATTGTCACACAAAAAAAAGCTGCCTGAGTGCTGCAAAAACGATAGTTCTAAAGTAACGGTATTCTTCCATACTTATACTATATACACAAATCGCTACATACTAATAAAAGGGGTTGACATAATGAAAAATCTTGTAAAAAACTGTAAGATGGCCCTCATACAGGCCGCACCGATTATATTGGACAAAACTGCCACGTTAGATAAAACTATAGAAAAAATTATGGACGCTGGAAAAAAAGGAGCGCAATTTATCGTTTTTCCTGAATCATATATTCCTTGCTACCCTTACGGCATGACGTTCGGTTTTACCGTTGGCAGCCGTACGGAAGAAGGACGCGCAGATTGGAAACGGTATTACGACAATTCTGTTATTGTACCCAGTGCCGACACTGAACGTATCGGCAAAGCCGCTGCCGCAGTACATGCCTATGTCAGCATAGGAATTACAGAACGGGACACCATTTCCTGCACACTATACTGTACGAATCTTATTTTTTCTCCCGAGGGGGTTCTTATCGCTAAACACCGTAAAATTAAACCCACCGGAGCTGAACGGTATATCTGGGGAGATTCCCATGATCCTGATACCTATTTCCCTGTCATAGATACTCCCTGGGGACCTGTAGGCAGTCTTATTTGTTGGGAAAATTACATGCCATTGGCCCGTGCTGCCTTGTACCAAAAAGGAGTTTCTATTTATTTAGCCCCAAATACCAATGATAATCCGGAGTGGCAGGATACCATCAAGCACATCGCGATTGAAGGACATTGTTATGTTGTCAATGTGGACCAATATTTTACAAAAGCTATGTATCCGACCGATTTACACTGTATTGAAGAAATTACGATCTTAAAAAATAATATCTGCATTGGCGGCAGCTGTGTTATTGATCCTCGCGGACATTATATCAACGAGCCTGTCTGGAATAGAGAAGAAACCATTTACGTGGATCTTGATATGGATACTGTACCTATGAGCCGTATGGAATTTGACGCGGCCGGGCATTATTCCCGGCCGGATATATTAGAATTAGTCGTTCACGAAGATTAAAACAAACACCTTTATAATAAAAAAAGAGAACCGTCGCTGCCGTATATCATCTATACCGCAGGAGGGATCTCTTTTTTTGCCTAAAACAGCGTATTCATTCTACTCGTTATACCAGCCTACTGCCCGCACGGGTGAGCCCGAACCGGCATCTATCTTCAGCGGTAATGCCATAAAGAAGAACTCCGGCGGTAATTTTTGCAAATTAGCAAGATTCTCGATAATTGTTATTTCTTGCTTCAACAGAATTTCATGCGCAGGGAAATTAAAAGATCCATATCGATCTATCGACAATGCATCCGTGCCGATTCCCTTGATTTGTTTACCCGTCAGATACCTTGCTGCTTCTTCTGAAACGCCCGGCCAATTTTTTAAAAATTTTGTCTTATCCTCCCAAAATTGGTCCCAGCCAAAATGCACTAATACAATATCACCGGACCGAATTTGCATATAAGCAGCTTCCCACTCTGCAATATCTTTTTTAGTAAGCAATCCGCAGTTTTCGATCTGTGCCGCCTCTATTTTTACCGCATGTCCATAGAAATGAGGCAAAGGCATACGATCTATCGATTTTCCTTCCGCATAGCGGTGCCGCGGAGCATCTACATGGGTACCACTATGTTCATCTAATGATATCTCATAATGCATAAACAATTCTTCTTGTCCATCTATCTCCAGGGTTTTATGTCTATACGGCGGATCTGTCGGCCAAGAAGGCATGCCCGGCTTCATCGAATGGGTTAAATCAATAAGCACCCGGTGTTGTGTTATTGTCATGTATTATATGTCTCCTCCGTTCAACGATATTTAATATAGTTCATTATCCCTGATTTTTCAACTCATTATATTTTTTTGCGTTGCCATAGGCTTTGTCTGCAGGATATTTTTTACCATTCTGCAGCATTTTATTGCAAATAATCTGTTCTATATCCGCGTCTATTGCCTCGGCCATCAAAACACAATACATCAGAACGTCTGCCAATTCATCTTTCATCTGTCGTTGTTTTTCTTTTACCTCTATATCCTGCCCCGTCCATTGAAAGCACTCCAGTAATTCTGCGGCCTCTAAACTGATAGATAATGCAAGATCCTTAGGATTATGAAATTTTTTCCAATCTCGATCTTCTGAAAATTGCAAAATCGAAGTTATGGTTTTATCTGAAATTCCGTTATGCATAGTATCACACTTTCTTACTTCCTACTGTTTATATTGTTTCCACATATGATAAGTATCTGCCACCGTATCTCAATTTACTTATCACTATCCCTTTTTTGTATCTTGCTGCTATTTTGCTCCAGCATACGATCCAATATATGTTTAGCTTCCTGCGGTACCTGTTCCTTAATAACCCGACTAACTGTATCATATCCTAATCGTTGTATATAATTAGCGCCAAAAGCTGCTGATATATCTAAATAATACTGACACTGCGCTTCATTTACCGTAAGAAGAGAAATACATTTTGTACGAAAAATAATAACTGTTTCCGTTAACAACTGTAAACTTTCCAATAGCGAATCGGCAATAAGAGGTAAAAATGCATTAAGTTCAAATTCTCCATGAGCCGCTGCCATAGTAATCGCCGTATCATTAGCAATAACTTTCATGGCACATTGCATAACCATTTCCGGAATAACCGGATTTACTTTCCCTGGCATAATAGTACTTCCCTGCTGCAAAGCTTGCAATTGTATTTCATGCAATCCACCTTGTGGGCCCGAGTTCATAAGACGCAAATCATTCGCAATTTTCATGATATTTACGGCTAATGCTTTTATCAATCCAGATACTTCTACAAATACATCATTATTTTGCGTTATATCCATTGGATATTCTGCTGCGGCCAATCCCATATCCGTAATACGACGCAATTCTTCAATAACGCGAAAGCGATATTGCCGCGAAGCATTCGTAGCAATTCCCACTGCTGTCCCCCCCAGATTGATCTGCCGCAGCCGCTCTTCCACTTTATATAAACGCCAACGATCCCGAGATATTGCCTGAGCGTACGCACCAAATTCTTCCCCAACAGTAACCGGGACTGCATCCATCATTTCTGTTCGTCCTAATTTATGAACGTGTTCATATGCATTTTCTTTTTCCTGCAGGGCTGTCTGCAATTCTGCACAAGCTTGACTCAATTTTCTTAATGATTCAATTGCAGCAATGCGCAGTGCCGTAGGATATACATCATTTGTCGACTGGCCGCGGTTTACATCATCCAAAGGATGAATAATATCATATTGTCCATAGTTTTTTCCTAATTTCTTCAGTGCCACATTCGCAACTACTTCATTGACATTCATATTGGTTGAAGTACCTGCTCCGCCCTGCAGTGCTTCTGTTGCAAAAGCATCATCATATTTCCCGTTCAGGATTTCATCGCAGGCAAATACAATTGCTTCATAAATACCCTTTTCCCGCACCCGCAAAGAACAATAAGTGAGCGCCGCTGCTTTTTTTACTTTAACAAGCGCATAGATAAGCCGCATATTAGTTATTTTATGATGGAGAGAAAAATTTTCCATCGCCCGCAAAGTATTAATGCCATAAGGAGCTGACCCAGATAATTGTTTTTCTCCTAAACTGTCTTTTTCTATACGCATGTACCGGATCCTCCTATGCAATACTATCTGCCAGATAGGGAAATAACTGCAGACTCCGTTTCAAAATCCCCTGCATGTAAGCAATCATAATTCCGTAATTTGTTATGGGTACCTGCTGATCCCTCGCACATTTCATACGATATCGCACTTCCCTTTCATTCAACATACAGCCGCCGCAATGAACAATCAGCGCATAGGGAGATAAATCATCGGGAAATTCCACACCGCTTACAGTATGAATTTTTATATTCTTTCCCGTATAATTCCGCAGCCAGCGCGGAATTTTAACGGTCCCAATATCGTCACATTGCCGATGATGTGTACAGCCTTCGGCAATAAGAACTATATCTTCATCTTGAAGTTTTTCTACTGCTGCCACACCATGAACAGCCAATTCTAACAATCCTTTATGGCGAGCCATAAGTATAGAAAAAGATGTCAGTGGAATATCCGGTGGTGTATCGGCAGACACTTTAGCAAATACCTGACTGTCCGTAATAACTAATGCTGGTTTTTTCCCAAGATGGGCCAGCGTATCATGTAATTCATATTCTTTTACGACAATAGCGGCTGCATCCGCTTCCAATATGTCCCGTATCGTCTGCTGCTGCGGCAATATCAAACGGCCTTTAGGGGCAGCCTTATCAATAGGAACTACCAAAACGACAAAATCAGAAGGATGAATTAAATCTCCAACAATCGTCAATTTTCCTTCTGTATCAGACATCAAGGTACCTAGTCTTTCCTTTAGTTCGGAAATCCCCTGCTGATACAAAGCACTAACATATATTTGGTCTTTTTCTGGTTTACCCGCATTTTCCAGTAAATCCAATTTATTAAAAACAAGTACATACGCAATGTTTTTTTCTTTAATAAGCTGCAGCAGTCCTGCATCCGCGGCGGTCATCCCTTCCGATGCATCCACAACCAGAACAGCAATATCTGTTTTATTCAGTACTTGTCTGGTTTTCCGAATACGAAGTTCTCCTAATGTTCCTTCATCATCAAATCCGGGAGTATCGACAATCATCACAGGGCCTAACGGAAGCAGTTCCATTGCTTTATAAACAGGATCGGTAGTCGTCCCCTTGGCAGCAGAAACAATTGCTAAATCCTGACCCGTCACAGCGTTGACTACACTGGATTTACCGGCATTACGCCGGCCAAAGAAACCAATGTGGATACGTTCACCTGAAGGAGTATCATTTAGTCCCATATATATCTCTCCTTAACCATTTATATTTTTTGCAAATGCTTCAGCGCTTTTAATTAAATTGGGTATCTCCTTGCGAAACAGCCGTCCAGAAAAAGCTTCATGAGGCAACGGAACAAATCGTGCCGTTGCCGGACAAATGGGGTGATACAAAGGATCTGCAATAATTACATTATGCGAAAACAGCAATTTTTCTAATTCACCTTCAGACATGCCATGCCGATCTTCCGGTACTAACAAGGCCGTTTCCGTATCCAAGGGACAAAACACACAGGCCGCCGGTCCACCGTTCTCTGCAATAGCCCATGCCAAAGAAGCACTGTAAATACTTTCACCAACAATGACGGTACCGCTCTCATCTACTTTGCGGTTTCTGTAAGAAATTATATTCGTTTTATATGCTGCGGACTCTTTTAAATCAGATGCTACTTGTGCCGCCATTACTGACCCAAAAGGAACTCCGATAACATACGGTATCGAAAAGCGGCGCTGCAGGATTCTGGCAGCTTCTAATCCAGCATATGAGACAACCAGATTTACATCTGCCAATGAGGCTTGCACAATATTTTCAAGAGAACTTCCCATCGCCCAGATGCTTATTACGCGAAAGCCACGCTCCCGCAACACTTGTACCATAGATTGATCACTGCCATTGAAGGAAAAATCCAAGGGGGTAACTCCTAATATATTGACTCCTAACGATTGCGGCACTGCTGCCGCGGGCATATCCTTTACCAGCGAACCGTCAGTAGTATACTCGGCCTGCCAGCTACAACTCCAGCGTTTGGGAGTAAGCGGCGGCAATATTTTTCCTTCGGGATTTTCAATCATATGTTCTGCTAACATCGCAAAGGCCATGGATGCTCCTTTGACATACGAATGCATGCTGTTCGTCTGTAGTGCAAATGTCATAATCCCCGTTTTCTTTTGCACTAGTTTCGCCACAGCTTCTAAATCGGTTCCTATCATATAGGGAATCGGACTTTGCAAAACTGCAATAAATCGCGGCGATAGGTCTTGCGCCGCCGAAACAATATCATGAATCAGTTTGTCATCATTTCCCATGACTGCATCTATTTCTGTCAGACCGGAAATAAAAAACAGACTGTCCATATCATACCAGCGAGGTTCATCATGCGTTGCATAGGTTGAGTTGCAGCCTGATGGATCATGAATAACGATCATACCTCCCAATTCAAATAAAGCCGAGCAAGCACCGAAAACATCGGCTGAATAGGATGACACACGCGCTATAGTCTGTTTCATCGACATATCCTGCACCTCCATCCTTTAATTTGTATGTAATCACGGGCATCTTTTTCTTCTAAAAAAGCTTCTACCATACATGTCGCCATATGACTGATACCTGTAAATCCATAAAATCCGCCGCATTCAGCAATATCAACAAAGTGTTTTGTCCCTGTAAAATATGCCGCTTTCTGCCCTATAGCCAACAAGGGTTCTGCCGTATGTCGATCCAGGACTCGCATCTTAGCATGAACGGTAGCATACAACATAAGATTCGGATAGTATTGCTGCAAATATTCAAAATCAGCTTTATCTTCGCCAGGTATCATATCTACATACATGCGAGTTACGTTAAAACCATGCTCTAAAAGCAATCTCGCTAAACTAAACGGTCTGAAAGTAGCAGTATAATCAAGAGCAATGGCGATATTTCCAACAATTTCTCTGGCTTTGGCCAGACTTCGTTCACTCTGCAGCATATTTTGGCTGTAATCGGGACGTTCCACTCCTAAAAGATCGGCTAATCGGTATAACCCATTACGGATCTCCAAACAATCAAAACTTAATGGAATATATATATTCTTTTGTCCTAGTTCTTTTTCCATCTGTCGTCCGCCATATATCATCTGAGGATTATAAGAAACATTTACAGCACTCTTTCCCATTTCCAAATACTCTTCATAAGTCCTGCACAGTGTCAGATCTCTCAGAATAAATCCATTGTCTTTAATAAGACGGACAAGTTCACTATCTTCACTTGTAGGTAAATTATTACCGATGATATTAACAGAGTTCAAATCATGCTTTTGTGGTGTCAAAAAATGGTATAACTGCCAGCGAGTCCTTGCTTCTGCCGTAAGTCCGCTTTTTCGCATAATAGGATCCATGCAGCATTCCCCAAAACCGATATCCGGATAACGGCGCTGTAATTCGACATAAACAGCTTGCATATCGCACCCCATAAACCGATGAATACAAGCTGGGTATATAAACATGACCTTAGGCCGCCGCGGCAGGCGCTCCAAAATATCTCCCACCCCATCTACGATCAAGGTCTCCATAGAACCATCCATCAAATTATGTTCCTCTACCAAAATGGAAGAAAACCGATCCATAGCTCCCATTTCCGCCGCAGTAAGTACCACTCCGCGCAGACAACCCGCAGCGCAAATATAAACTTGATGCGATTCAGGCACAAGCATATTCGTATGAACAATATTCCATGTTCCTCGTGCGGGCGGCGTATATTCCAATCCAGATTCAAACGGATTCGGATATGCGGCTTCCTTGATATGAACCGCAGCTCCCCGCAGATCAACAGCTTTGCCAATTCGCGTTAACATAGACTACCTCCTTTTCTGTGCTTCCCTATATACCGCTGCCGCCACCTTCCGGTACTCTTCCGCCATGGTACTTTCCGGATAAGCTTCGATAACAGTCTTATGAAGTTCTTCTGCTTCCTGTACCACTGCGCTGCGGTCTAAGCTCCCTATGACTGTAGAATGGATATCTGCTGCCAATTCCATGACCTTTTCCGTTTCAAGTTTTACGCTGCGGCGATTTAAAATAATACCTGCCAAACTAGCATAGCCGCGATCTTTAAAGTTATCTAACGCCATTGCAATATTAGCAGCCGCATGGATAGACATATTTTCTCCTGAAGTAACGATGAACACGGCATCAGCATATCCTTTACGCATCGGCATAGAAAAACCACCGCATACTACATCTCCCAAAACATCATACATAACAATATCCGGTCTATATGTATCATACGCTCCTTTTTCTTTTAACTTTTCTAACGCCGCAATAATTCCACGACCGGCACAGCCCATCCCCGGAGTAGGTCCGCCTGCTTCGACACACACTACTCCTTTATATCCTCTAACCGTCATATCTTCTAAAGAAAATGCATCCCCTTTATGACGAATCAAATCAAGAACCGTAGGAATCGCACCTTGTCCATGCAGACTATTTGTAGAATCAGCCTTTGGATCACAGCCAATCTGCATGACTTGAAGTCCTCTATCAGCAAGGGCTGCTGCTATATTGGACGCCGTCGTAGATTTTCCAATGCCACCCTTGCCATAAATTGCAATTTTTATCATAGTTATATCCTCATCAATTGATTACTTTAACAAATCCGGGGCAAAAGTTCTCCCCCCGGTGGAGGAAGTATCGTCTCTGTCCCTATTTCTGTTTTCATGATTACGCGCCCAGACATTTCTGCCGTTACTTCACCAATAATAGCTGCATTTTTTGAATATATCCCTTTATGTAATGTTTTCAACAATGCCGCTGCCTCTTCTTTAGGCGCAAATACTACCAGACGACCTTCACAGGCTAAATAAAGCGGTTCCAAACCCAGCATCCCACAAACACCGGATACCGCATTATCAACAGGAATAGCTGCCGCATCCAAGTGAATACCTACATTACTTTGTTCCGCTATTTCATAAAGCACGGTTCCCACACCACCCCGCGTAGCATCACGAATAACATGAATATTCTTAGTCGTATCGAACATCGCTTTTACGGTTCCCCATAAAGGCGCACAATCACTTGTTACATCTGCTTTAATGCTATAGGTATCCCGAGCCAGAAGAATAGTACAACCGTGCCGCCCTACATCGCCTGTTACAATCACAGCATCACCCGGACGAGCAAAGGTTCCCGAAGTATGGCAGCCTTCCATGACGCGGCCTATTCCTGTTGTCGTAATAAAAAGATGGTCTACTTGTCCTTTTCCAGCTACTTTCGTGTCTCCTGCTACGATCCGTACACCTGCTTCGTTAGCTGTTTTTTCCATTGACACCGCATACTCTTCGACCTTTGCTAAGGAAAAACCCTCTTCAATAACAAAAGCACAAGATAAGTACAATGGTTGCGCTCCCATGCACGACAGATCGTTGACTGTGCCGCAAACACTTAATTTTCCAATATTCCCCCCCGGAAATTCAGGCGGCGACACAATAAAACCATCCGTAGTAAAAGCCAACTGATTTCCATCTATTTGTAAAACAGCTGCATCATCACCGGTAAATTCAGGATTTGAAAAATGAGTTTTAAATACTTTCTCTATTAACTCTGCCGTTTTTTTGCCGCCGGCGCCGTGTGCAAGTGTAATTATTTCATCCATGATGTATAACCTCCATATTGATAGAATGCCGAGCAAGCGCCTTCATGGGAAACCATACAGGCTCCTACCGGATGTTCTGGAGTACAGGTCTTGCCAAAAAGTTTGCAGTTGTCAGGATAGCATTTTCCCTGTAATACTTCACCGCAGCGACAAGCAATATTGCTATGTCCCACAAGTTTCGGCATAGTATACTTAATTCTAGCATCAAACGCTTCATATGCCGCCGTCAGCTTAAGTCCTGATTTTGGAATAGTCCCTAATCCCCGCCATTCCGCATCACAAGGTTCCATAACCTCTTTCATTACTTGTTGTGCCGCTTTGCTCCCTGCAGCGGTAACTACGCGCGGATAACAGTTTTTAAAAAATGGTTTTCCTTCTTGGTGTTTTATGATAATAACCGCCAGCGCCGTCAATATCTCCTTTGCCGTAAAACCAGTAATAACACCAGATATTCCTTCTTTTACCAGTTCTTCACAAGAAGTTGTACCCATAACGGCATGAACATGTCCGGGATATAAAAATGCATCGGCACTGCCTTTTAACGTCTGGTATGCTTGCGGCATTGTTTTATTAGCTGTCAGTAAGGAGAAGTTGTCAAGATGATCCTGCTTTGCTTTTCTTACGGCAAGACAACTAGCCGGTGTTGTCGTTTCAAAACCTACTGATAAAAATACAACTTGCTCGGTTCTGTGTTTTTCAGCATATAGGCATGCATCCATTGGAGAATATACAATTTCTACTCCAGCCCCTTCACTGCGTGCCTTCGCAAGACTACCGGCTGTACCTGGCACTCGTACCAAATCTCCGAATGTACAAACTGTAACGTGTCGCTTTTGTGCTAAAAAAATAGCTTCATCAATAAAATCTACAGGTGTAACGCAGACTGGACAGCCAGGACCGGAGATGAGCTTTACCGTATCCGGCAAAAGACTGCGTATTCCCAATCTAAAAATTTCATGCGTATGCGTACCACAAACTTCCATAATACGAATTGCAGATCCATTATATGTTTCTATGATCTCTCGCGCTGTCCTTTTTTCATCCTTCATAATTCCTCCATGATACCATCTGTTTCATCCTCATCATTGTCGGTTATTTTAGCAATAGCCAGTCCTGCATGCACCATAACGTAGTCGCCGGGATCTAATTCATCAAGAAGTTCCGCTGAAACCTCCCGCTTGGCACCCGATGCATCAACTAAAGCAATTCCGTCTTTTATTCTTATTACACGAGCTGGTAATCCTACACACATAGTCCCCGTCTCCTTTATATATTCTGTATATACTGCATTGCCGCAACCGCTTGTCCCAAAGAAATCCCTCCATCATTAGGCGGCAGCAGGCTATGCTTCAAAACGCGAAATTCATAGTCCTGCAGTCCTTTGTCACACATCCGCAGCAGCAACCGGTTCTGAAAAACACCTCCGCTTAGTGCTGCCGTTGTAATTCCCGTATCTGCACGAACTTTTTTACAAGCCTTAATAATCATATCCGCCAATGTCCTGTGAAAAATATACGCCAAGCATCCTACCGGCCATCTGGCCAATACTCCTTCGACCATATGCCGTACTAGTTCATTGGTAGGTAAATAAAATATCCCATTCTGCAATTTCAAATCATATCGATGAAGAAGTTCCGGTTCCTTATGCTTCTTTTTCCATCTCTCTGCCGCAAATTGTAAAGCCATGGAAGCTTCCCCTTCAAAAGTTGAACTTCTGCATATACCTAAGATGGCGCTTACAGCATCAAATAAACGTCCAGCACTAGTAGAACCGATACTATTGATATGATTATCTGCCATGAAATGCTGTGCCATAAGATTATTTTCATCACAAAGATTTAATTGACGTACACTTTTCTCAAAAATTTCACTATTTCCAAAAATGCTGTACAACATGGATATGGCAACACGCCACCCTTCTTTAACAGCAATGTCACCGCCTCTCTGCATAAATGGTTCTATCGCACCCCGCCTGATAAAACCAGTATAATCGGCAGTTAATATTTCGCCCCCCCAAATAGTTCCATCTGTACCAAATCCGGTACCATCAAAGGCTATACCGATAACAGGTTTCGAATAATTATTTTCAGCCATACAAGAAAGTATATGCGCGTAATGGTGTTGCACGGGAAATACGGGAAGGCCTAACTCCCCGGCAATAATTGTCGTATTATAACGAGGATGCATATCACAGGCTACTATACTTGGTTTTGCTTCCAGCAAAGTCTCCATCCGCACTATTGATTCACGTAATGCTTTCATTGTTCTGACATCCGCCATATCTCCCACATAAGAAGATGGGTAAAATAAATTGTTTTTACCGAGACAAAAAGTATTTTTCAATTCTCCGCCTATCCCCAGAACTTGACCTTCATACTGATGCGAAAGTATAAACGGCAGCGGTGCATATCCGCGGGACCGGCGAATCATGTATGGTTTCCCATCATAAAAATCCATTACGGAATCATCCACACCCAGACGAATTTTACGATTGTGTGATATGACAAGATCACACATATTTAATACTTTATGACGTATTTCTGTATCCGTTCGACAAATAGGTGCTCCCGATTCGTTAGCACTGGTCATAACAAGAATGTCCGGCATAATTATATTATCATCATAGGTAAACAGCAATAGCTGCAAGGGTGCATACGGAAGCATAACTCCTATCTTGGGATTTCCTGGTGCGATTTGCTGACAAAGTTTTCCTCCTGCTTTTTTATCTAATAATATGATAGGTTTTTGATGCCCTGTCAATACAGCTTCTTGATCAGCATGTATAACACATTCACGCCGGACAACATCTAAATTCTTTATCATAACAGCAAACGGCTTTACCGGACGCTTTTTCAGTCTGCGCAAGCGGCAGACTGCCTCTGCATTTGTGGCATCACAACTTAGATGAAAGCCACCGATTCCTTTGATAGCAATAATCCCGCCATTGCTGATAACGCGTCTGGCTTCCGTAATAGCAAATGAGCCGCGTTCGCAGCGATCCATAAGATATACTTCAGGGCCGCATTCCTTACAGCACACCGGCTGGGCATCATATCGTCGGGTTTCCGGATGTGTATATTCATATGTACAGGCTGCACACATGGGAAACTCTCCCATGCTGGTCCGTTCCCTATCATAAGGCATAGAGTCAAGAATTGTAAGCCGCGGTCCGCAAGCTGTACAGTTGATAAATGGATGCAGATAACGGCGATTTTTTTTATCAAAAAGTTCTTTTTTACAAGCATCACAAATACCAATATCCGGTGAAACAAAAATGTCTCCTTTCTCTTTCGTACTTTCTATAATATCAAAAGAACTATATGTCTTAGCCCCTTCTGCTTTTTCTTTATCGATTTTTAAAATTACAGAGCGCGGCGGTGGATTATACTGCAATTCATCATAAAAAGATTGCAGTGCTTTCTTTTCCCCTTGTGCCATAATTTCCACGTAAGAACCCTTATTACAAACACACCCCCGAATATGATTGGCTGCCGCCGTTCGGCTGACAAAAGGGCGAAAACCTACTCCCTGGACAATACCAAAAACACGTATCATTTGTGTCGTCCTCACAGCTCTTCACATCCTTCCAGATACAGCAAAGTGCGGCAATTCCAAGTATGTTCCCGTAAAATGCTTTAACGCCTTTCGGAACAAATCATCTCCTATGACGATATCATATGTCTGATTATCTGCTAACTGAATAAAATCATCTTCTTCGCGAAGTGCTATATCATAGGCCTCCTTCAATGTCTCTTTAAGCATAAACCAAGAAGCCACTGTGACAGCAGACGCTCCCGCTTCTAACAATTGCTGCCGCAGTGTATTGGCCAAAATTTGCTGATGAACGATCAAAACTTTTTTTCCTGTGAAATCACATCGCCATTTTTTTTTCAAAAGTGGATATGCAGCAGTATAAGGAGTACCAAATTTTTTTTCCAAATACACGGCCGTTGCCATGCCAGCCGGTGCTATGACAAAATTTCTGGCCACAGTCCCAGCTTGCTGTATATTGCTCAACCCATTTTTTCCATATATAAGAACTCTTGACCAACCTTGTCCGGTCAATATGTTCTCAATATGTAAAGAATCTTCTAAACAGGTCATATCTAGAGGAGTGGCGCCAATAACTCCCACCGTTCCTGATTGTATCGGTCCAGATTCAACTGCAAATGTACGAAATAGTTCCAGATAGGCTTTTTCCATTCCCACATCATATAAATTCATACCCGTTGTATCAACCGCCATAACGGGAAATTCCAGTCTTTTTTTTGCCATGCGTCGCAGCGCTTGATAATCTGTTCCAATAACAGCCGGTACCGGTGTACCTACGAAAACCGCAAACATAGCCTTCATATCCGCCGCTGCTGCACACAATTTTTCCACAAGGAGCGTATCCCGACCAAGAATAGCATCCATATCTCGTAAACCCGCGCTAAAAATCGCACTTTTTTTTCCAAACCAGCGCGGCTCATCAAATCCGCAAATATTTCCGGCACATCCGCCGGCATCCACAATAACAACAATCCCGCCCAATCCATAAAATACGGAACAAGCACCTGCCTGATCCGGTGCAAAAGGAGAAATGTATTTCCATAGTCCTTTCATCGCAAATCTCCTCCTTCTGTATCTAATGCTTCTTGCAATTTTTTGAAAAGTTTCGTTACCCCAGCATAGCCAAAAGGTTGTTCTTCTTCTGTCCATAAAACATGTATCGCCCGAGGATGATAATAAGCAGCATCCTTGCCCAGTGTCACGTGAATATGATTGCCTGTGTCCTTATAATACAACATAGATGGCGATATATTAGAAAATACGCGGGTATCTGGACTCAATGCAGCGAGTTGCTTAAGAAATACATAATCTTCCGTCCCTAAATTACTGTATATTTCAGCAACACAAAGGCCGTATCTGACAAGCGCTAACGCTAGTTCAAAAGAATTTCCATTCATCATTTCCCCCACAGCAAAAATCACATTTTTGTGGGACTGTACAAATTGCGTTACCGTATCCCGTGCCTCGGCAGCGTAAATTGAATCATCAATCATTGTTCCTAATGTTTTTGCAAGAATATGATACTGTTTCTGAATTTTGTCTATCTGATACATACGTGTCAGTTCAATACTGGGAATTTCCAAGCGCTCTTGTAAATCTTGGGCCGCAAGGCGTGATTCCGGATGAAGAATCAGATTAAAATTAGCCGCTGCCATATTTTTATATTCTTCCATTGTTTTGCATCGGGAAAGTTCATTTATCTTTTTAATCCCCATTTGCCGTAAAAGAGGGTATATTTCACATTCATTCATCAACGGCGAAAAATATCCTAAAATATTAACCATGTTTGCTTGTTTTTCCCTCTTTTCCAAAAGAGAATACACAGCTTGACGTACTGCAATCATAGGTGGTTTACGACCTTCCCGTGTCAATGCGTACATATAACAAGGCACAACAGGTATGCCCACACACACGGCAGCTTTTCGGCAGACTCGTTCCATATCCGTTCCTAATAGGGCATCCACACAAGTCATACAAATCATAACAACCGTTGGCGGCGTCTCCAATGTTTCACATACCTCCTTTACGGCTTGCGGTATTTTCGTTAAATGACGGCCTGTCACAATATCTGTTTCATCCATAATATAAAAGAAAAATCGATCACTATACCCACTCATTTCACTAAGTATAGTGGTATTTCGGCCACAACATCCCGGACCAATAAGAAGCATAACCGATCCCGGAATAGCTAGCCCTGCTCGTTTTACGCCAAATCCTTCTGCTCCGGGAGAATTAAATGCAAGTGCCGCTGGTGAATTATAAATAAGGTGCGTTGAAGAAATACATTCTTCTGGAATATTGTTACGGCCTCGTTCTACTAATTCTTTTATAGTGATAGAGTAGGGTTTATTCTTCATGTTCTGTTTCCTCATGTTCCCATAATAACCGTGCGATTCGTAAAAATCGTTTACTAATAGGCAAACTGCCATCTCCTTCAATAACAGTTTTTCCCATATCTTCAAACTGGGTTATATCATCATTACGCGGAATATCTCCAATAATTTCTAAGTTGCGCTCTGCGGCAAAATTTCGTACTTTATATTCCTCATCAACAATATTACGGCGATTTAATATAATTCCCCGTACTCTGGCGTAGCTTCGGTCAGCAAAATTGTTTACAGCTGTATTAATATTATCAGCAGCATATAAAGCCATTTTTTCTCCTGAAGTAACAATAATAACTTCATCAGCATAGCCGGCTCGGAGAGGTGCAGCAAAACCACCACAAACCACATCGCCTAATACGTCATACAAGACAACATCCGGTTTAAATTGTTCAAAAAGACCTAAATCCTCCAATAAGCTAAACGTAGCAATAATGCCTCGTCCTGCGCAGCCTAATCCT
Source organism: Megasphaera sp. (assembly GCA_022649055.1). Taxonomy (GTDB): domain Bacteria; phylum Bacillota; class Negativicutes; order Veillonellales; family Megasphaeraceae; genus Megasphaera_A; species Megasphaera_A sueciensis. The sequence continues at coordinate 1,288 of JALCNL010000043.1, read as the reverse complement.
GGCGTTGGTCCTCCCGTTTCAATGCATAACACTCCACCAAACCCAATTTTTGAAATATCTTCAATGCGTTCCGGATCTTCATCAAATTCCCGTATATAATTCATGACAGGTTGTACCAGTTTTCCCCCTAACAAGTTAAATGTAGAATCTGCTTTAGGGTCACAGCCAATTTGAATAACACGTTTTCCTAATTTGGCAAAAGATGCCGATAAGTTACTCGTTATTGTTGATTTACCAATGCCACCTTTACCATATATTGCAATTTTTAACATAATAGTCTCCTTCTGTTTTATTCAGGCAGTTTAGCATATGTAGTTTTGATACTTACATTGGGAACCATCCCCAATTTTCCGGATAAAGCACTAATTACCGTCTGCGGTGCATCCATAACAATACTAATGACGGATACCTTCCGCTGTTGGTAAGGAATCCCCATACGTCCAATAATATATTGGCTATATTCGTGCAAAATACTGTTTAACTTAGTGACCGATTCTGGACTGCTAACAATAATTCCAATTAACGCAACTCTGGTTTCCATAGGAAAACACGCTCCTTAAAAAAATTAAAACCCCGTACGAAAGTACGGGGATAGCGTATGACAAAACTATTCACTCGACTTTCTGCGCAGGGACAGCCCTTTGCAAATTCAGTACGATGCATTTATCCATGTTGGTTTACCGTCAGACGAATCTTCGGGTTTACCTATATTTATATCAAGTATATCATGATAGAATAATCTTTTAAAGCAATTTTAACTATTTTTGTTTATTTTTTCTAGCAGCCATTCTTTCAAAACGACTGCATTATTACATATTTCATTTTTTGCAGCGTAAACAAGCGTTACATTTCCTTTGGCAAGTTTCTCACGGCATAAAGCAATAAATGAAGATGCTTCCATATTTTTTTCTAATTCCAGCACATATGCTTCTTTAAAACCTAAAAAATGATTTCCTCCATGAAAAGCCTTTCGCAATTCTTGCGAAGGTGAAATATTTTTAGCCCACATTTCACAATGCAATCGTTCTTTGGTAATGCCGCGCGGCCATAACCGATCCACTAAAATCCGGTACCCATCACACTCATCACAGGCTGTATATACCCGTTTTAGTTTAAGTTCACTTGTCGCCATTTAATCCATTCCTTTCCACAATATATATATAAGGATATCACGAAAAATAAGAAAGCTCAATACGACAAAAAGACCAGCATACTGGTAAAGTATGCTGGCTTCCAATCAGCGGCTTCCTATCCTCCCAGGGCGCTTCCACCCAAGTACTTTCGGCGT
>JALCNL010000042.1 GCA_022649055.1 Megasphaera sp. | reverse complement strand
ATTCGGCTCCTTCTTGCTATTGTTTTTGGTTCGTTTTCTTACTCGTTTTGACGTCTTGTTTCCAAGACCTCGCACTCTGGCGTTTGTTTGTTCGTTACATTGTTCAGTTTTCAAAGGTCATTGCTGTTTTTAAGTTTGCGTTTGCTCACCTAACAGCTCATTCAGTATATCACATTTTGAGATTCTGTCAAGCACTAATTTGAACTTCATTCTTTCGTTTCATTCACTAGTACTCCGGGCTCATGCGACTTTTGTATTTTAGCATTAAAAACAATCGCTGTCAATAGAAATGTACCATTTTCACGCTATATTTTCTAACAATTATACAAAACATCTTCATTGAACGTTATTTATAAGACTCTCCGACAAAGTATAGCTTGATAAAAGTCTTCCCAAACAACCTGATATCATTGTTTTCAACAGTATTATTTTGTTTTTATTTTTTAAAATATCTCTCCGGTGAAATCACGCCCTAATGCATTTATACCTTCCTCTTCGCTGCATAGGCTTTTAGAAAACTTAAAATGGAAATTATGCATTCCTTCTCTCATATAAAATAAATGAGAACTTTTTCGTAATTGATTGCAAGCGACTTCAATTTGTATGCAACCTCGATTTTTTGCGATTTCACAAGCCCGCTGAAATATTCTTTTACCAATACCTTCTCCTCTGCAGTTTTCTGAAACAATAAATTCCAAAATCTCAGCAATCTCAGCAGCATGATGAAGTTGTTCTTCAAAACGCAGGTTAAGCATCCCCTGTATACTATTATTTTGTTCATAAATCAAACAATAGTATTGTTCATCAAGCAGTTGTTTCCCATAAATTTCAGCAAATCGTTCATAAGAAAGATTCCGATTTTCCAATGCACAAATCAAAGAGTATATAGTTTTGCAATCTTTTACTTCACTTTTCCTATACATATCCGTATCCTTTGTCCATTCAATACTATATTTTTTTTTAAAACAGCCTGCACTTTTATAAAGAATCAATAATATATATTATAATATATATTATACTGTTAATGGTATATTATTTTTCTTTCATACTATTTGTTACTATCGATTTTTACCATTATAAGCAACCCCTCTGTTTTTTCTACTTATGCGCATTTATATTACAAAAGGTGATACCATGCAAAAAGAATCAAACATCAACAGAGCTTTTACGTGGTTGGAACCAGGCTCCGTACTATTAGTTACGACCAACAACGGCAAAAACAATGTATGCACTATTTCATGGTATATGGTCATGGATTTTTCGCCGCATATTGCCATTACTAGCGGAAATTGGAACCAAAGTTTCGACACCATACCGTGCACACGAGAACGCATATATCGATAAGTTTGCTCACCTTCATGTAACGGCATTACAAGGAAATTTTGTTAAAGCGCCTTTAATAGAAGAATGCTTAGCCTGTATAGAATGCAAGTTGGAGTCTCATTTCGTATTCGAAGCTTTCTTCTGTTTCAAGAAATGCTTTCCAGATTTTTCTGTTTGCTTTCTATTCCCAAGCCCATTACAATTGCCGAAACGGCCACTAAAACAAATGCAAACATATAAAATACAGTTCCTATATCAAAACCGCGTGATAGCATGACACCTACAAGGACCGGCGCCATCATACCGCCAATGCGTCCGAAACCGGCTGCCCATCCGCTGCCTAACGCTCGTATAGAGGTGGGGTATAATTCCGGTGTATATGTATATATAACGCCCCATGCACCTAAATTAAAGAAGGACATAATAGCGCCCCATATCATAATCATACCGGCAGTTCCAGCATTCCCAAAAAAATAACTTGCTATGCCACTGCAAAGCAAAAACAGTGATAATGTATATTTTCTTCCAATATAATCCACCAGCCAAGCCGCGCAGTAATATCCCGGCAATTGCGCCAGTGTCATGATCAATACATACTCAAAGGTTTTGACCACCGTAAAGCCCTGTTGATATACAAGAGATGGCAACCACATAAAAATACCATAATAGCTATACACAATACCAAACCAAGCCAACCACAGCATAACGGTTCGCTTAATAAACGTTTTTTTCCATAAAGCGCTGAAAGATACGGAAGCGTCTTTCGGTATTACTTCTGTTTCGTCATCAAACGGTTTTACCGGAACATGCAATTGTGTTTCTAAATCAGTAATAATCTGCCTTGCTTCTGTTATATATCCTTTTGATAAAAGATAACGAACGGATTCCGGCATATGCATCCGAATTAAAAAAACATAAAAAGCCGGCAGTGCTCCAATAAAAAATGCCATGCGCCATCCATAAAGAGGAATCAGAAAATATGCAATGCAAGCTGCCACAATCCAGCCGACAGCCCAAAAACTTTCAAGCAACACAATAAATCGGCCGCGTATTTTTGCAGGAGCATATTCCGATACCAGCGTAGCTGCTACAGGTAGTTCTCCGCCCAGTCCAAAACCGACAAGAAAACGAAAAGCAAGCAAACTCGCATAATCCCAGGAAACAGCACACAGCCCGGATGCTATACTATACATCAATACGGTAATAGTAAAGACTTTTTTACGCCCTATATGATCAGCAATAGTTCCTGCTATAATCGCCCCCAAAGCCATGCCTACTAAACCAATACTGCCGATCATCCCCATTTGACTCGTTGACAATTGCCATTCTTTTGCTAATACCGGCAAGATAAAAGCAATCAGCCCTGTATCCATAGAATCAAATAACCACCCTAATCCCGTTACCAAAAGAAGTTTATAATGAAACCGTCCTGTTGGCAATGCTTCTAATCGTTCCAATATCATCTATATTTCCTCCTTGCTTATATTATTGTCATCTGTCATGACAGTTATATTTACATTTACTCATTTTACTCTTATGTAAGAAAAAATGCAATATAAAAAAGACAAGATAGTAATATGATTTACTCCCTTGTCTTAAAAAAATGTATTTTTTTTTGGTTATACTTATTCTTTATATAAGACACCTATGCAATCCAACGCTTCTTCAATAGCAATCAATTCTTCTGAAGTTGCCGCTTCAACCAAATGCGTATGAATGCCCCCGTTAATACTGCAGAGAAGTTCTGCTTTAGATTCTTTCATCCGCTTGATATATTGTGCTATATCACGACGAGAGCGCAATTTCAGTGTTCCTTCCAAGTATCCGTACACGTCATGTTCAACAACCACATTCTGAACCAATCCGCCATTATCAACAATAGCTTCTAATTCTTTTCTCACTTCCTCATTGCCATGACAGCAAACAAATACTTTCTTTACCCCTTCTATTTGGTTATGAACCAGCTGATATCCTCTCGGCGTAGAAATAATAGGTGTACCTTGTGCCCTTAAAATAGCTACATCCCCAACAATAATCTGACGGCTTACATCACATTGTTTAGATAGTTCCGTTCCCGTAATAGCCGTTTTTGCTAAAGAAAGTATATCTAATATACATTTTCTGCGTTCTGCACTGTCCATATTAATCCCACTTCCTCTCTTTACTAGTATACGCATATTCCCTAAAAAAGCAACGTAATCTAGTATCCTGATTCAACTACGACGAAGATGTAAAAGAACAATCTTCATGAAATTCATCAACCCATTGAACATTGAGCAGCATAACACCAGCACTCCCCCAACATAAACCCATAAAAATTCCAATCATCAACCCCATACCTTCATTAAAGTTCCAATTGTACATATAGTCTGGATAATTATATAAAAACAACTGCAATATTCCAGCAGCCAGTGCACTGATAAGAAAATATCCAGTTAAAACAGTTGCTTTATGACAACTAATAACATGCTTTGACTGTATATAATACAATTGTGAAAACCAATTACGTTTATAGACAGAAATAACTATGCCAAGCAAAAATCCAAGCAACATCCAAAGCAAAGTCAAATATAAAAAATAAGAAAAATGATAAATCAATACACTTCCCCAGCAAATATACATAATGGGCATACCAAATAAAAATAAAATATGAAATTCCTGTCTTTTTTGAAATAGAAAAGCCATAGCCACGTAAATAAACGCTATACATAATTGAGTCCCTGTTAATAAATCATATGCACGGACCACGGTTTTCATCTCCTTCTATACCAAAATGCTTATATTTAATTTTATACAGTATATCCACGAAAAACTAAAAAAAGGTTAAATAATGATTAGAAACAGATTAAATATTACGAATTCCATGAGTTATTATTATTAAATTAAATATGCGTGGTATTACAAAAAGTGCACTTCATATGCCAGCTTGCGCTTAACAGGTAAAATGCACTTTATATGATCAATTGATTATTTAATTATAGTGCCGAAAAATCTAATGTTGCAAAAAGATCTTTTACTGTTTCCGCACGTCGAATTTGCGTTACCGTCCCATCGGCATGAAGCAGAAGTTCTGCTGAACGAAGTTTGCCATTATAATTAAATCCCATGGAATGTCCATGTGCACCTGCATCATGAATAACCAAAATATCACCATCCACAATTTCAGGAAGGTTACGATCCACCGCAAATTTATCACAATTTTCACATAGAGATCCCGTTACATCGTATACATGATCTGCAGGAGCATTTTCTTTCCCCATAACAGTCAAGTGATGGTATGCCCCATACATTCCGGGACGCATAAGATTCGCCATGGAAGCATCTGTCCCAATATATTGTTTCCAAATATTTTTATGATGAATAGCCGTTGTCACAAGATATCCGAAAGGTCCCGTAATAACACGTCCACATTCAAAAGAAATGCGTATATCTCCCATGCCATTGGGAATCATAATTTCTTCAAAATATTTTTTAATACCTGCACTGAGAATCGTATAGTCTACCGGGGTCTGTTCCGGTTTATACGCAACTCCGATGCCTCCTCCAAAATCAATGAACTCAACCGAAATCCCCAATTCAACTTTTATTTCCACAGCTAATTCAAACATCATTCTTGCAGTATTAATCAATCCATTAGGATCAAGTTCATTCGAAACAACCATAGTATGCAAGCCAAAATGTTTGACTCCCTTTTTGCGGCAAATCCGATATGCTTCAAAAATCTGTTTTTTGGTCATTCCGTATTTTGCTTCTTCCGGCATACCAATAATATCATTACCACTTTTCAGCAACGGTCCTGGATTATAGCGAGCACATATCCATTCCGGCAAAGGTCCGTGTTTTTCCATATAATCAATTATAGTAATATCATCAAGATTAATCATAGCACCAAGTTCCAGCGCTTTTTTATATTCTTCATAAGGCGTATCATTAGATGAAAAGATAATATCATGTCCTGTAATTCCAACTTTTTCGCAAAGAATTAATTCTGCCATCGAGCTGCAATCTGATCCAACACCTTCATCTTTTAAAATTTTCATAATATAAGGATTCGGTGTAGCTTTGACAGCAAAATATTCTTTAAAATCAGCCGCCCAAGAAAACGCGTGAATGAGCTTGCGTACATTTTCTCTAATTGCCTGTTCATCATAAATATGAAACGGTGTAGGATATTGAGAAATAATTTTACGAATCTGTTCTTCAGTAAAAGGCACTGTTTTTTTATTCATAATTTTCAACTCCATTTAATATAAATTAGTATTAATTAGGCACATATCATTGCCTTATTACAAGATTTATTATATAATAACCTTTATAAATTTGTAAAATAGATTATATCAATCATAATAATTCGTTTTTCGAATTTAGGAGTGTATAATGGATACAACGACGATACGAACCTTTATTGCATTAGCACAAATTAAAAATTTCACGAAAACAGCTCAACAACTTTTTGTTGCCCAATCTACGGTCACTAACCGCATACGGGATTTGGAATCAGAGTTGGGAAAATTACTTTTTGCGAGAACCCATAAGCAAATCGAATTAACACCCGCGGGAATAAAGTTTCTTGAATACGCTCAACGTTTTATTACCCTGGAAAATTCAGCCTTACAGGAACTACATTTATCGCCAGACTATTCTCAACAAATTCGTATCGGCACGACTAATACCATTTATGATAGCCATCTGCAAAAACGATTATGCCATTTTCTCAAAACCAATCCAACAACTGCATTGCAAATAACCATCAGTCATACACAAAAAATGCTTCAGGATTTGCAAGACGGTTTACTCGACATGGTTTTTTCCTTTAGCCCGCTATATAAAGATGGGTATTCTTGTCATGTTTATCGATCGGACTCCATGGTCTTAGTCGTTGCAGCCGACAATATCGAATATGCAGGAGGTATCTACAAGGACGATTTGCAAAAAATTAAATATTTATTTTGTAATTTTGCTTTACAAGGAGTGGGACTCTTTATTCAAGATTTATTTCCTCACCATCATCGGTTTCCTTTTGAAATTGATAATAGCACAAAACTATCTCAATATATTATCGCAGGATTAGGATATACATTTTTACCGCGCAGCGTTATTGAAGATGATCTGCTTCAAGGAAAAGTAAGAGCTATACCACTTCTTGATTTTGCCCCGCCAAAGGTAAATAGTTACTACATTACCCGTGAACCGTCCATTATACCCGAAGAATTAGAACACTACCTGATAGAATAAAAAAAGACGCCGGGAGCTATAATCACCGACATCCTTTTTACCTGAAGAAATATTGAAAATTACTGTTGTTTTGCGACTTCCACTAATTTTGTAAAAGCAGCTGCATCATGTACAGCAAGGTCCGCCAACATTTTGCGGTTAACCGCAACACCAGCTCTTGTAAGGCCACATATAAAACGACTGTAACTCATACCATTGGCACGAGTCGCCGCATTTATACGGGCAATCCACAATTTACGGAATTCACGTTTTTTTGCACGACGGTCACGACGAGCATACGACAGTGCTTTCATAACACTTTCATTCGCTTTTTTAAACAAACGGCTCCTCGTTCCACGATATCCTTTTGCCAACTTCAATATTTTTTTATGACGACGGTGTGCAGTAACACCTACTTTAATTCTAGCCATGTTATATTTCCTCCAAATCTATTCAATAATAATTACTTATATTAAGCGTATGGACACATCTTACGTACAGCATCCATATTTGTTTTAGCAACCAAGGTTGCTTTTCTCAGATTCCGTTTCCGCTTAGGAGATTTGGATTCCAAAATATGGCTTTTATAAGCCTTTGCTCTCTTGAACTGACCGGAACCGGTCTTTGTAAAACGTTTGGCCGCAGCGCGGCGAGTTTTTAATTTAGGCATAATATATATTTCCTCCTCTTAACTTTGACCCTTAATAGCAGCAATAACCATCGTCATATTTCTGCCTTCAATTTTCGGATCCTTTTCGACATGGGCAATTTCTTTTAACTCATCGGCAAAACGCACAAGAAGATTTCTGCCCAATTCAGGGTGACTCATTTCTCTTCCCCGAAACATAATGGTAACTTTAACCTTGCTTCCTTCTGCCAAAAATCGTTGTGCTGCCTTCATCTTGACATAAAAATCATGATCTTCAATATTGGGGCGCAGTTTTACTTCCTTGAGCGTCAAAATCTTTTGTTTTTTCTTGGCTTCTTTTTCCCGTTTCTGCTGTTCATAACGGTATTTCCCATAATTCATTATGCGGCATACCGGCGGTTTGCCATTAGGAGCGACTTCTACTAGATCCATGTGTCTTTCCTCTGCAATTTGCTGTGCCGAGCGCAAAGACATGACTCCCATTTGTTCATTTGTATCGCTAACCACACGAACTTCGCGGGCTCTAATCTGTTCGTTAATGCGCAATTCTTTACTAATAGTATTTCACCTCCAAAACAATATAAAAATAAAAAGCGGATAGTAATACTATCCGCTATACGTTCAAATCCGTATCAACCTTAGTAACAATAACGCCATGTAAGGTGAGAAGCGGATAGCTTCTTCTTTGTTTTCATACGCTAATTATTTTACCATTGCCATATCATCTTGTCAATGTTTTTATACAACTATCCTTCTCTTTTTATAAGACCGGTATTTTTTTATGCGTTTCTTTCATTATGACAGCAACAACAATCAAAGTTGCTTCAAAAGCTACTACAACAATATCCAATGCATTTAAATAGCCTAAGCTGTCGGTTAAATACCCCATAAGCGGTCCAGAAAAAAAAGATAAGAAATAACTAGATGCTCCGACAATACCTGTCGCTAATCCAATTTGCGCTCCACTGACACCATCCTGTGCAATCGTATACCCCAAAACATAAATAGCGTGCAACCCAATTCCCATAAAAATACCTACCAAATAAAGGATAGATGAATTGGCAGGAATAATATGGAAAATCAAAATAGCACAAAAAGTATTTAAAACAGCTAAGAAAATAATGGTCGGTTTACGGCCAAAATGATCAGCAAAAAAGCCTAATACAACTCCACTCAACCCGCCAATACCATAAATCATACCAAAAAAATGGCCGGCCTGTGTTGCTGTAAATCCTTTATAAGTCATAAATAAATAGGGTCCCATGGAGGCAAATCCCCAATACGGTATAATATTTAAAATTTGAATTAAAACAGCCAACCATACAATTTTATTGAAGCCTACCGTATGCAGTGCTTCCATTAGACAAGTATGCTTGATATCACTTGATGTATCCGTATATTTCGCCTTGAATCCAACAACAAGCAATAATCCAAAGGCTACAGTAACCGATCCCATCGTTTTCAATCCTACACTCCAATCTCCAGTTTGTTCCAAACTCCACCCATAGTACGAAGTTCCTACAAAAGCACCGATAGAATAAAACGTCATCATCAGTCCATTCAACATGCCCCTAGCCGCTGGAAAAATAGACCCGGCAACAGAATACATAACAATATTCCAACATCCTTCCGTCATACCAAAAAGAAGACGCCAAAAAGCTGCTTCAAAAAAACTATGCGCAGTTGTTACCATGGCAGTCATAAAACCAAGCCCGGTCATTCCCATAACCAGCATTCGTTTACGGCCAAACTGGTCAGCAAGAAAACCCGCCGGAACATCAATAAATGCCTGTCCCAATGTAAAAATAGTCCCTATCGTACCAATTTCCACTGTTGTAAGTGCTAATTGACCGGCAATAGCCTTTAATCCAACACCAAAAGATAACCGATTTGCCGAGTATACGGCATATCCTAACGCTAGTAAAAATAATTGCACCCAAATTGCCCTGGGAATTTTTGATATATTTTTCGTAAACATAGCTGTTCCTCCAATACTAATAAACTTTTAATTTCAGCATGCTGCCAGTTGCAATCCGGCAAAGAAAAATATATATGGCCATATATAAATACGCCCCTAACAGTGCCAATATGGCATTGTTAGGGGCGTATGATTGCGGTACCACCCTAATTGGATCTTATTACGACGGAATAGGTTCCATCTCCGCTTAACGCACCGGTTACGCTTATCCCTACTTCGTTCAGCATAAGAGCTTATGGGCGAGAAATAAACGCTTTACGTATCAGGCTCACACCAATCACCCAACTCTCTGAACGGCTTATCGTTTACTATGCTCCCATTCATTGCTTATTCAACCATCTTAGATTGTTTTTTATTGTACTCCTCGCTTTATAATTTGTAAAGAGACAAATAATTGATATTATAAAATATTTTATATAGTATAACGTTTTATTTAATATAATATGAAAAACAACTATCCCTTAATGACAATAAGGTCCGATTTCCCAACACTTTAATATTTTTTATTATCACTCACTTGACAACAGTGCTAACAAACATTATACTATATTTGTAAACAAGATGAAGTGAGTTATATTAAAAGGTCAAAAGGACAAACTTCTTGTTTGCATCATTTTCATTATTACACTATATTGTAGAAAGAGGGTTATATTATGAGAGATTTATTTCCTGTAACTAATGATTTCAGATTCCCTGACTCCGCTTTTGATAATTTTTTCAACGGGTTGTTCCAGCCAAATCCGGCAATGCAGATTAAACTTCCTAAAGTAGACATCGAGGATAGTGAAAATGCTTATATCATAACAGCTGACTTTCCCGGCATGGTAAAGGGAGATATTAATATTACCTATGACAATGATGTATTGACTATTGCAGCTCAGCATAATCAGGAAAAAGAAGAAAAAGAAGAAAACAAACATTATATTCGGAAAGAACGCAGCAGCAGTACATTTAGCAGACAATTCATTATTCGCAATATAAAAAAAGATCAAATCGAAGCTGCTTTTACCAACGGCATATTAAAAGTCAACTTACCCAAACTTGAATCTAAGGTTATCGAAAACAGTCATCGGATTGACATCAAATAAAAATTATGCGTAACCAGTAAAATAGCCTCTCCTATTTTTGTACCGACCCCCAAAAGTTAGACCTAAAAATCAACTTTTGGGGATCGGTATTTTTTATAATCATCCTAATTTTTCAAATCGATATTTTTGTTCGGCGTACGGATATTTTTCATGGTCAACTTCCCCCATAAACATCTTCACAGGTCGTGCATATGTTTTCTTTGTATCTGCCAACGCTTTGTATATTACGAACTGTTCCCCAGTTTCTGTGTGTTCGGCAATGGTAACAATTTGATACTTATTCTTTTTAAAATGGATCCATACTTCATTTTCTTTAGGTAATTCTCTCATGATGAACCTCCTCTTTTATAGTATTATGATATATATTTTACCACAGAAATCTAAAACGTGGTTAGTTCATCAAAAATTTTTTCGGCATATGTATCTGTCATTCCCGCAATATAGTCAATACAGGCAGAGCGGTATTCTGATTCATTCTCCTTGATATGATAAATAACGCGATTACCAAAAACATTTCCTAAATTATCTTCTACAGCAATTTCTCTGCCGATATCAGAATATTTTCTCATGCGTTCCAAAAAATGAGCACCTAGTGTAGGATACTCTTCACTCAATTTAACCAGTTCCTTTATCGTGTCAGGACCGCGATAGCAGCGGCTTAATATATCATAAATAGATTGTATGATAAGTTTTGCATACTTATGATATATTTCCAGCCGTGGATTACTATAAATAAATTTATAATTAAACTGCATAACCGTATCCATCAAATTCAAATGCTGTTCAGACAATACCAGTCCTTTATCCGGTATACTTTCTTTACAAATATCTGTAATCAGAGGATACATAATAGCCGTATTGGTAACCGATTGCAACTGTGCCTTAAGATGTCCGTTCAGTTGTTCCTTTAAATCTCGCAAAGGATTTCCATCTTCTTTTAAAATTCCCAACCGAACAGCATCCTCAATATCTCTTCCAAGATATGCTATCTTATCAGCAATTTTCACAACACATCCTTCCCAAGTATACGGTTCAAATTCCCCTGCTCTTTCTATTTTATTAAGGTCTACATATTCTTTACGCGGGCGCAGTACGGTTTGTTTCATCTCACCACAATGGCTTACAATACCATCACGAACAGCATACGTCAGCATAAGATTTGAAGTCTTGCCCGCTGGGTCCAGCAGCGTTTCAATATCATCAACCACACGCAAGCCTTGGCGTTCATGCCAAAAGGGCTGTCCTAATTCTTTTTCACTAATTTTTTTTAGAACCCGTTCTCCTAAATGTCCGAATGGAGAATGTCCCAAGTCATGTCCATTTGCAATAGCTCCAATAAGTTCCGTATTAAGCCCTAAGTACTGCCCTATTGTACAACTCACAGAATCCACATGATTTACATGTTCAATCCGTGTACAAATGTGGTCATTCTTAGTCGTAAAAAACACTTGTGTTTTATGCTTCAAACGGCGATATGCCGTTGAATGCAAAATACGAGTATAATCACGTCCAAAAGGCGTCCTAAAATCATCGGGACGCGTATATAGGTTTCCATTGCGCTTAATAGCTAATTTCCAATTAGGGTGATTTTCATCCATCCGTTCCTTGTAAAAAGCACCGTTCCCCATTATTTTCCTCCTAACGTGTATCACCATCCGTATGGCTTGGCATTCTTCATGTTAAAAATCCGCTTTTACCTTATATAACAAAAAGAGGAACCGTCATATACGCAGACTGTCCTCCATTTGCTCATTTTATTTGGGCGGTATTGGGCCGTTCCCTTTTTCCTGCGAAACACGCCATTCCGGCACAGGTTCTTCATAATTCAAATCTGCAATTCTTTTTTTTAGCGTTTTGTTCTCATATTCCAATTTATTGATTCTATCCTGTGCCTTGCGTTCACGAATATAATGTTGTGTTTTAAGCTTCAACCCCCAGCAGAAAGCAATAAATATCCCTGCTAAAAGCGATAAAATAATAACAACAATCAGATTAGAATTAAATTTCATCGTAAAAAAAGAAAGTTCCACAGGCATAGAATTCTGTATTGCTAATACTGCAACAAAAAAACTGGCAATTCCTATAAGAATAATATACAACATGCGGACACGCCCTCTCCTATGGCTTTGTTTGCGAGAATGTTCTCATATTTTCATCATAAGCTTACCCGTGGACTTTGTCAATCATCTGGCAATTAATTTTCTTTAGGTTCCGGCAGAAAAAGAGTACTGACCGCCATTGCCGCAGCAATCGCTATAATAATAACCATAACTGGCATGATTCCAAAATCATCAGCAAAATGCCCCATAAAGGGGACCACAATACCACCGGCACTAAAAGACAATCCCAATGTGACCCCGGAAGCAAAACCAATACTTTTAGCTAAATAACTCTGTCCCAGAACAACAAAGGATGAATAGGTTCCATGCATAGAAAGGCTTAACGGTAATAGAAGAATAAACAAAATCCATATGTTTTGCAAAAATACCGCTGCAATAAGAAGCGGAACCATAAAAAAGCTGCCTCTTTTAAGTACCGTGACAAATCCCCAATGATCTGCAAGATATCCTCCAATCATAGTTGTCACTATCCCAACTAAATTGAATACAGATAAAGTCAAACTTCCCACCGCATTGGATGAGCCCATGACATTAATGCAAAATAATGGTAAAAAACTACCCAATGCAGTAGCCACTATCGAACGAAAAATAATAACAACCGTCAATCTGCCGAATCCATTCCAATCGTTGCTTGCTTCTTTGTGTATAATGTGGTTTGCTATATCGGCGTTCTCTTTTTCTCGAATCATAGCCGTCGCCGTTTTTCTAATTTTTGGCACAATATAAAGGAGTATCATAGCCATAACCACACCTACAATACCGAAAAACAGCAATCCTTTCATACCAAACAGCTCAATCACAGCTACCGCGATAAGCGGTCCAAAACCGTACCCACCATTTCCGCCAATAGAAAAAATACTCATGCCGGAACCGCGCTGATCACCCGACACGGAATTAACAAGGCGTGCCGCTTCCGGATGAAAAACGGCAGCCCCCACCCCCATCACAGTAACTGCTGCAAAAATCAACCAGTAATTACTCACGAATCCGGTTACGGCAAACGTTACCCCCGTGAGCAAAACGCCAATACTCATAAACCATTGAAAAGATGTTTTATCTGCTAAGTAACCAAAAACAGGCTGAATAAAAGATGATAAAAAACAAGACGCAAACATGATACCTGCTATATCGGTATAATTCATGCCATAAAAGGTAACAAAAAACGGCAAAACTGCAGGCAATGCCCCTGAACTGATGTCATTGCATAGATGTGCCGCTGCTAATATATATAGGTATTTTTTCTGCATACACTGACGCTCCTGCTTATTTGTTTACTCTGCAGCCTTCTTCTGCTGCCAGCCAACAATTATTATTTTTTCTTTCTTTTATAATGACGGTAAAAAAGGTATGCTACTGAAGCAATCGTAACCCAGATAAGAAACCGTCCGCCATACTTACTAAATTTCAATAAATCATGACCCAGCCAAACTTCTACAATCACTGCCGGCATTTTGCCAATAAGGGCAGAAACGGTATGATCCCGAAGACTGATTCGGCTCAGAGCAGCAATAGCGGTAAACAATACATTCGGAGTATATGGAATGGCCCGAAAAAATGTCATCGTTCGTATATTGCTGTATTGATCAAGTTTTTCCGCCATATGATTGTCTTCAATTAATTTCTGTGCTTTCTCCCTCAAAATATTCCGCATGATGATAAAACCCAGATCAATTCCAATAACCTCTCCGATCCAAGAAATAATAATTCCTGGTACGAGACCAAAAATAACCCCATTTACGGTGAGAAACGGAATAGAAGGCAAGCCTGTCATGTTAGTAATAATAATCATAAAAATGCTTATAATAATGGCCCAATAACCAAAAGAAGTAATATACGCTACCAAGCCCTCCATATTGCCTGTCATTGTTAAATGAAACAACGTACTATAAAATCCCGGAACTAGGAAATGAACTCCGGCAAAAACAAATAGTATAATGGCAATAACAAATCCTTTAAATACCTTATCTAAGGTTGTTCCTTTTATCATATCACACACTTCTTTATTTAGAAATAGAATGGCGCTATCTTTACTAATTATACTACAAAACATCGATGTATAGGAAAAATAAAAAGGAATATTAGTAAATCTGTATAAATAAGACAGCTTATATAGTACCTTATTTCACTACCTTACCTCTAAAAAAGTAAAAAGCTAACAGATTTTCAACGGCAAAATTCGTATCGTCTTGTATTGCATTCCCTACCATTTCGCATTATGTCTTTTAACTATTCGCATTGAATGCACGACATAGTATTTCTCTTCCCAGACACTAGAATCTACTACACTCATATTTATTTTTTACTATTATATTCCTCAAAAAGCAGCACTTAATTATATAAAAGAAGCCGCTAGACAATATCGTGCTTCTTCTTTTAATACTATGCAAGGTCACACAAAGCCATATTAATAAAAGCTGCTTTGAGATTTTTCCCCAAAACAGCTTTTATTAATATTCTCTTTTTATGACACCATACATCAGCCGTAGTAAGTAATCATCCCAAACAGCTTATTTAAATATGAGTTCATGATAAAACAATACGTTGTATATATCAATGTTCTGCTACACGGATTAAATTAAACACTTGTGTTGCTGTATTCGTCATATTTTTTAAAGCAACATCCTTATTCATTGCTTCTTTCAATGACATTGCCGAATCTACAATGGAAAAAAATGCGTCAATCCCATGTTTATTGCAAGCTTTTGCATCATCAGTAGTACAGCCGGCCAATGCAATTACTTTAGCACCATATTTTTTTGCCAATTTCGCAACTCCAATAGGGGCTTTTCCCATAGCCGTCTGTGCATCTAAACAACCTTCTCCCGTAACAACATAATCTGCATCTTGTATCGCTTCGGCTAGATGAATAGAATTGAGTACAATTTGTATTCCCGATTGAAGACTTCCCTTAATATATGCCAAAAAAGCAAATCCTAAACCGCCCGCCGCTCCTGCTCCCGGTGTTTGAGATAAATCGGTTCCTATAAATTTTGCAGTTACTTCAGCAAACACACGGCTTCCGGCATCCAAACGGTGTACCATATCCGGTGTTGCTCCTTTTTGTGGTCCAAAAATATAAGCTGCCCCATGGGTACCGTATAACGGATTATTTACATCACAGGCAATATGAAAAGTGCAGTCTTTTATAGCCGGCACAGCTTGAGAGGCATCAACAGATGCTATATTTTCAACAGCTTTTCCGCCCAACCCCACAGGCTGTCCTTGCTCATCCTTAAAAATAAAACCTAATGCCTGCAGCATACCGACTCCGCAGTCACTGGTCACGCTTCCGCCTATG
This sequence comes from Megasphaera sp., assembly GCA_022649055.1. Classification (GTDB taxonomy): domain Bacteria; phylum Bacillota; class Negativicutes; order Veillonellales; family Megasphaeraceae; genus Megasphaera_A; species Megasphaera_A sueciensis. The sequence goes on along the minus strand of JALCNL010000042.1, from coordinate 2,545 downwards.
CCGATAATAAAATTTCTGGCTCCTTCAGACATTGCCTGCACAATAACTTCTCCAACACCATATGTCGTAGTGTTCAGCGGATTTCGTTCTTCCTCCGGCACCAGTCCGATTCCTGCGGCCCCTGCCATTTCAATGATCGCGGTTTTAGATTCTTTCAAAAAACCATATGGACATTGAACCATTCCGGCAAGCGGTCCATGAACCGCTGCATACCGCAATTCACCGTGCAGTCCTTCTACCAGTGCTGCCACCGTTCCCTCTCCACCATCGGCCAGCGGTTTTACAATAACTTCTACCTCCGTATCACTGTAAGCATTGCGAATACCTGCTTCAATCGCCTTACCTGCTTCATAGGAAGTCAGACTGTTTTTTAAAGAATCGACAGCTACAACTACTTTCATAAAATTCATCTCCCGCATAATATGTATAATAAGTATTCATATTATGAGTATAGCAAAATTAAAAAAGATAAACTATGTTATACAAGCCAAAACCATATAACTATTTCATTCTTTATTTATCATAGATACTACTCTATTTTTTTAAATTGACACCTATATATAAAACGACTGCATTTGTAAATTTCCGCGGGTCCAATCCTGTTTTAACATAAATTTGTTTGAGTCGGTACTGCAATGTGTTTTTATGAATCATCATTTCATTTGCTGTCGACTGCAGAGATAATTCATTTTTAAAATAAGTCTGCAATAATTGAAACTCTTCCTCGTTTAATGCTGTACAAACTTTTTCCACATACTGCCGCTGTACTTGTTCATCAATGCTCTGTAACAATAATTCCAAATTCATATTTTCAGCAAACATACAAAAGAATTGATGATCTTTTGCATATTTCATGGCCATACGAGAAAATCGGTATGATAAATAAATATGCCGGACAGCTTCCCATGTTCCTACGCCAATATATAATTTAGGAGAAAAAGCAGTTTCCCACGCTGCTACCCGTTGCTTCCATTTTTTATACTTAGATTCCGGCACAAGACAAACAACCATATTAGGATAAATATGAACATGCAGAGGCAATTCCAATTCCTGTAAATTTTCTGTAATATTACGCTCAATTTGGCGCTGAATCTGCCCATCGCCCAAACAATCGAGCATATAACTGATAGCAACATATTTTTCATCTGCCAGAATATCGGCATCCCCCATAATTTGCTGTATTCCTTCTAAATCATGATATAAGAGGGCCATGACTAATTTTCCTATACGCTGCTGATCATCATACGATTGTATCTCCAATAAATATTCTTTCATAAAAACTTCACAAATTTTTGTCAATAAGAATCCATATTGCCCTACAACATTTGGTTCACCCGTAATTCCGATAACTCCGACAACTTGATCGTTCATCGTAATAGGATAATTAATTCCGGAATTTGAACCTTTATATTCATCCTTGTGATAAACGGTCCGGGTCTGTCTGGTACGAGCCGCTAAATGTCCTGCTTCATGATACGTTCCAATGCGTTTGGAATCCGTACTAGCTAAAATAATGCCCTGCGGATCAATAAAATTAACATTCCATCCCACAATCGTTTTTGCAGAATCTACTATTTGCTGTGCAAAATCCATATTGATACGTACCATAAATTTTCCTCCAATTATATAGTACCCCGGATAAATCCGCTACTTTGCATTCAATCCTGTCAATAACCCTTTTAATATATCAGCTGTCGCTGGCGGACATCCCGGTACAGAATGTATAAATCCACAGGTACACGAACCAATTCCAAGAGAATTTCCACTTTGGTCTCTAAATGTTTGTCCAATGCAAACAGGGTGTTTTTTATAATATGACAAAAGTCCTCGCTCTTCTAAACGTGCCAATGCCTGAATTAGATTTGCATAGCAGGCAGAACAGGCATTTTTTTCAGTTACTGCTTTTGCCAAGGCCTGTACTTTGCGGGAACGAATCATTTTAACAGGGCAAGTATCTTTTTCCAAAACTATGAGATTTGCATGCTTAAGATCCATAGAACCTACACCTAATTCAGCTGCCATCTTGATGTAGCCGATCTCACCGGGTTCGTACCCCATTGCCGAAGCCGCATATGAATCTAGCAACACTGGGTCCAAGCCGGCAACAATACGATTCATCGGGACCGGGTTACCGCCCTCTTCAAAATCCAAATCACCGCAAAGTCCATCCATGAGGATAAAGCCTGGATGCAAGACAGTATTTAGATACGCAATCGGCCGATGCAATCCCAAGGTATGAAAATGCCTCTTTTCCTTATCAGATAAACATCCCTTAAAATTTTTTAATGCACCTGTAATTTTGGTTTGACAATGGCCTTTTAATACGGGCATGGTAATAATAAAATCCAAATCAAGTGCTGTTTTACTTATTTCCATTTCAATCGGACCTGCCTGAACCTTGCAATACTTATCATCTTTAGTATCTAACAAGGGAACTTTATATTTTTCGGCAACGTTTTCTATACCGCTTATTGAAAACGCCCGTTTGGTATCGTCGCCAATCCAAGAGCCTTCCAAAATAATGATATCGTAAAATCCATGCTCC
>JALCNL010000041.1 GCA_022649055.1 Megasphaera sp. | reverse complement strand
TGAAATCGGGGAGCAACCTATTTTATGGCATATTATGAAAATTTATTCAGCATATGGGTTTCATGACTTCATTATATGTGCGGGATACAAGCAGCATATTATAAAAGAATACTTTGCTAATTATTTTCTGTATACATCGGATATCACCTTTGATTTTACCAAGGGAAATGAAATGATCGTGCATCATAGAGCCGCGGAACCTTGGCGGGTTACGGTAGTCGATACGGGAATGGATACGATGACAGGAGGTCGTATTAAGCGGATTCAAAAGTATGTTGACAATGAAAGCTTCATGTTTACCTATGGTGATGGTGTTGCAGATATAGATGTAGTTCAATTGCTTAAATTTCATAAAGCACATGGAAAAATCGCTACGTTAACTACCGTTAATGTGGAACAGCGTTTTGGTGTTATTGATATAGGAGAAAATAATATAGTAAAAAATTTTCGTGAAAAAAAAATGACGGATTCCGGCCGTATTAATGGTGGATTTATGGTTTTGGAACCCCAGGTTTTTGATTATATCGGCAATGATAGGACAACCTTTGAAAAAGAACCGCTGGAACAGCTGGCAAAGGATAAGCAATTAATAGCGTACCATCACGATGGGTTTTGGCAATGTATGGATACACAGCGGGATAAAAATCAACTGGAAGACTTATGGACAGCAGGAAGGGCTCCATGGAAAATATGGTAGAATACATACGTTTTTTTCATCATAAACGAGTATTGGTAACCGGTCATACGGGATTTAAAGGATTGTGGCTATGTAAAATATTGGAAATGGCCGGGGCGCACGTGATCGGGTATGCAATGCCCTTTTCTACGGCAGAAGGGGAAAAGGCATTTTGTCTTTCTGGTGTAGGAGAACAGATGACCTCTGTCTTGGGAGATGTTCGGAACTATGAAACACTCAACATGGTATTTGATATCTATAAACCGCAGATCGTATTTCATTTGGCGGCGCAGCCACTGGTATTAAAAAGTTATGAAGATCCATTGGCAACCTACGCTACGAATATCATGGGAACCATACACTTGCTGGAATGTGTACGGCACCATCCGGAGGTTGTATCTGTTCTGAATGTGACAACCGATAAAGTGTATGATAATCAGGAGCAAGAAACGAAACAATATAGTGAAACAGATAGGCTGGATGGCTATGATCCGTATTCTAACAGCAAAAGCTGTTCGGATATTGTGACACATGGGTATAAGCGAAGCTTTTTCGATCAGTTAGGCATCGCCGTATCTACTGTGCGGGCCGGCAATGTAATCGGCGGAGCCGATTTTGCGGAAAATCGGATTATTCCTGACTGTATCCGTTCTGCAGTTAGGGGAGAACCTATCGTTGTCAGAAATCCATCATCCGTACGTCCTTATCAGTATGTGCTGGAGGCTTTATCTGCGTATTTGCTGATTGCCTATAAACAGTATAAGGAGATACACTATGCCGGAGCCTATAATGTAGGTCCGGGAAAAGGAGACTATATAACGACAGGAACACTGGTGGAATATTTTTGTCAAAGCTGGGGCGGCGCAATATCTTGGAAAACCAGCCATACGCAGCAAGCTCATGAAGCATCCTATTTGAAACTGGATTGCCGAAAAATAGAAAACACATTGCAATGGCAGCCTAAATGGGATATTCATATGGCCGTGGAAAAAACGGTAGAATGGGCAAAATTATACTATGCCGGAGGCAATATAGCAGCTTGTATGGCACGACAAATACAAGAATATTTTCAAGACGGACCACGGAATCGGCAGTAGGGAGTGTACGAATGGCGACAGAAAAGGAAGCACGAGAAAACATATTAGCATTAGTAAAAAAATATTGTCAAACGTATCATAACCAACAGAAGATTTTTCATGCCGGAGAGTATATCCCGTATGCTTCTCGCGTTTATGATTATCATGAAATGGTAAATTTGGTAGATAGTGCTTTGGAGTTCTGGCTAACTGCCGGAACCTATGCCGCGGAATTTGAGAAAAAATTAGCCGCGTATCTGCAGGTGCCTTTTTGTTCTTTGGTAAATTCCGGATCTTCAGCAAATCTACTTGCGTTTATGTCATTGACTTCGCCTTTGCTGGAAGAACGGGCTATCCGGCGCGGTGATGAGGTAATTACCGTGGCTGCCGGATTTCCGACAACGGTGACGCCGATTGTCCAATATGGCGCGGTGCCGGTTTTTGTCGATGTGACCATTCCGCAATACAATGTTGATATAGATCAGCTGGAACAAGCACTGTCTCCCAAAACCAAAGCGATTATGTTGGCTCATACATTGGGCAATCCCTTTGATCTGGGAGCGGTAACGGCATTTTGTCGGAAACATGAACTATGGTTGATTGAAGATAATTGTGATGCCTTGGGTGCTCAATATAAACTGAACGATACGGATAGGTATACAGGTACCATAGGTGATATCGGAACCTCTAGTTTTTATCCGCCGCACCATATGACGACGGGAGAAGGAGGTGCCGTGTATACGAAAAATCCACTGCTACATAAAATTATTCGGTCTCTCAGAGATTGGGGCAGGGATTGTCGGTGTGCCCCAGGGCAGGACAATGCCTGTGGACACCGGTTTGATACACAATATGGAGAACTTCCAGTCGGCTATGATCATAAATATGTGTATTCCCATTTTGGATTTAATTTAAAAGCGACAGATATGCAGGCTGCTGTGGGAGTCGCTCAATTAGATAAACTTCCTTTTTTTATAGCACGGCGCCGACATAATTTTGAAACATTGCGGCAAGCATTAGAGAACGTCCAGGGAGCATTTATTCTTCCAGAAGCGTGTGTATCTTCAACACCCAGTTGGTTTGGCTTTCCATTGACCTGCCGGGAACATATTGACCGGAAGTATGTAGTACAGTACTTGGAGAATAAAGGGATACAAACACGGATGCTTTTTGCTGGAAATCTTATTAAACATCCTTGTTTTGATATGATGAGAGAAAAACAGACTGGATATCGGCAAATCGGCACGCTTCGGCAAACAGACCGGATAATGAGTGATACTTTTTGGGTTGGCATATATCCGGGAATGACCGATGAAGAGATAGCATATATGGCGAGAACAATAAAACAATCCATATAAAGCAGAAAGGGAACAGAATCATGAAATTATCCGACTTTGTTTTTGATTTTTTGGAAAAGCAGAAGATAGATACCGTATTTACGTTGACCGGTGGGGGAATTATGCATTTGGTTGATTCCTTGGGGCACAGTAATTTAACGTATGTTTGTTGTCATCATGAACAAGCAGCAGCAATTGCGGCTCAGTCTTACGATATGTATAAAGAACAACTTAGCGTTTGTTTAGTTACCACTGGACCCGGAGGAACAAATGCGCTTACAGGAGCAGCCGCTGCTTATATGGATTCCACACCGATTATTTTTATGACAGGACAGGTAAAAACATCGGACTTTGCAAGCTTACGAGGTGTACGTCAATTTGGTGCACAGGAAAATGATATTATATCAATGGCTGCTCCCATTACAAAATATGCAGTTATGATTACGAAACCGGAAAATATTCAATATGAATTAGAAAAGTGTATTTATTATGCGACAAGAGATCGAAAAGGACCTGTGTGGATTGATATTCCTTTGGATATTCAGGCGGCAGAAATAGATGAAAATAAGTTGCGGCACTTTATTCCACCGATACATATTGAAAATCCAGTACTCTCAGAGGCAGCTAAATATACGTTACAATTGCTCCAGATAGCAAAAAGGCCAGTAATGCTTGTTGGGCAGGGCGCTGTTTCTTCGGGTGCCTATGATGCAATCCGCAAATTTATTAAAACGGTGAACATACCTGTTTTAGCAACTTGGCGGGCACTTGATTTTATGGATTCAGATGATGAAGGATTTTTTGGCAGTCCGGGATTGCAGGCACCTCGTTATTCTAATCTTATTATTCAACATGCCGATATTCTGATTGTTCTTGGCAGCCGGTTAGATAATATGATTACTGCTTTTAGTGAGGAACATTTTGCTTATCGAGCAAAAAAAATAATTGTTGATATTGATAAAAATGAGATAACTAAATTAACAATGACAAATGTGTATCCTGTTGTTGCTGATGTTAACAACTTTATGGTGGAAATTAATTTTCTTTTAAAAGATAAGCAATGGCATACAGAGTATAAAGTTTGGCGTGAACATTGTAAGGCTGTGAAACAGCGATTCCCTATTTTGTCCGAAAAACAGGATAACGAGGAAAAAGTTAATCTTTATGCGGTGACAACCGCTATATCCAGACAAGCTAAGTCGGATGATGTGATAGTAATTTCATCGACAAGTAGGTGTAATACTGCAGGACATATAGCGTTTAATCATAAACGAGGGCAAAAAACTATCTCATCGATGGGAATGGGAGCGATGGGATTTGCTTTACCATCCGTTATCGGCGCGTATTATGGCAGTGGTCAAAAAAGAGTTATTATGATTGAAGGAGATGGCAGCTTCCAATTAAATATTCAAGAACTGGAAACTATCTATGCATATCATATTGATGTCAAAATGTTTATTTTTGATAATCGTGGATATGCAGCAATTACCACTATGCAAGACCGCAATTTTGGAGGATTTTATGTGGGAAGTAATGAAAAAAGTGGCGTATGTATGCCTAAATTGGAAAAAATAGCAACTGCATATGATATTCCTTATTTTTGTATTGAAAGCGATGACAATATAATACGTACCATTACAGCCGTAATGAATAGTAAAGGTCCTGTTCTATGTGAAATTTGTGGTTCATTATGGTTTGATGAAATTCCTAAATGTATTTCTAAAATAGATGAAAAAACTAAAAAGAGAATATCGGCTCTCTTAGAAAATCCGTATCCATATATGTCGGAAAAAGATATGAAAAAAATTACTATGGAATTGTTAAGTGAATCTATATAGAGGAAGTGTTTTATATGACGTTGTTTAATAAACCTTTGTTTACTTTTGAAATGGCCAATAACCATCAAGGAAGTATAGAACATGGGAAACGGATAATTCATAAATTAGGAGAGATAACAGAAAAGTATAAAGAAATTTTTGACTTTGCTGTAAAGTTTCAATATAGAGATTTAGACACATTTATTCGTCCTGATTATTTAAATCGTGATGATATAAAAAATGTCAAGCGTTTTAAAGACACTAAGTTAACACAAGAACAGTTTTTGGAACTTAAGGCAGAAGTGGAAAAGCAAGGTATGTATACTATGTGTACACCCTTTGATGAGGTGTCTGCTGAACGAGTGGGAAAACAAAATTATGATATTATCAAAGTTGCAAGTTGTTCTTTTGCAGATTGGCCACTGTTAGAAGTAATTGCAAAAACAAAATTACCTGTTATTGCATCTACCGCGGGAAGTTCTTTGGAAGATATTGATAAAGTAGTGGCTTTTTTTGAACATCGTCATATTTCCTTAGCGTTAATGCATTGTGTTGCGGAGTATCCAACAATAGAAGATAGATTAGAGATGAATCAGATTACGCTGTTAAAAGAAAGATATCCTCAGATACCTATTGGATTCTCGACGCATGAAAATCCTCTTGATATAGAACCTATAAAAATAGCAGTAGCCAAAGGTGCAGAAATTTTTGAAAAACATGTAGGTCTTCCAACGGAAAAAATTCAGTTAAATATGTATTCAGCAACACCTGAGCAGGCGGATAAATGGATTGCCGCTGCATTAAAAACGTATAAAATGTGTGGGGTTATTGGAAAACGATACATTTCTTCCGTAAAGGAACAATCTGATTTAGCCGCTTTGCAGCGTGGTGTTTTTGCTAAGAAGACGCTTCAAGTGGGAGACAATCTGGATTCCCATTCTGTTTATTTTGCCTTCCCATGTGAAAAAGGACAGCTTCTTTCTGGACAAATGTCCAAATATGCATCAATTGTTGTGACAGGTAAAATGGTTGAAAAAGGGAAACCAATTTTTTTAGATAATGTTACTATTTCAGATAGTACTAAAAAAGTACATCATATTGTTTGTGCAGTTATGCATATATTGAAAAAAAGTCATGTAGTAGTCCCCATGAACAGTAGTTGTGAAATATCGCATCATTATGGTCTGGATACATATCAACAAATAGGAGTTACCATTATTGATTGTATAAACAGGGAGTATTGTAAAAAAATATTAATTTTATTGCCGGGTCAAGAACATCCTATGCATTTGCATAAAAAGAAGGAAGAAACCTTTACTGTTTTGTATGGTGATTTAGAAGTAACTTGTGATGAAAAAACAAGTATTGTTCATCAAGGAGAATCTATGGTTGTTGAGAGAGGGATGCATCATAGTTTTAAGTCTAAAACCGGATGTGTATTTGAAGAAGTTTCTACAACACATTATCCTAATGATTCTTTTTATGAAAACGCTGAAAATTTTGTGTATCCGCGGAAAACAAAAATATATCTTACTAATGAAATGATATGCAATTTAAATTTAGAAGAATAAGAATTTGAAAAGGTAGGATAAATATGAATACTATGCTTTATAGCGAATTACAGGATAAAAGAGTTAAATTAAAAGAGAAGATACCTTTAAAAACTCCTTTTGGATTATTTATTGAACCAACGAACTGGTGTAATTTTAAATGCATTTTTTGTCCGAGAAATTGTGAAGATTTTTCTTTATATGCTGGCGGATTTCAACATTTACAGCAAGAATTAAGTTTAAAAATCATTAATGATATTAAAAAATTTCCAGATAAAATTAAAACAGTTCGACTTTATTATACGGGAGAACCACTACTCTATCCTGATTTTTGTAGTCTGTTGAAAAATATTGTGCAGGCAGATATAACTGATCGAATTGAAATTACTACCAATGGGAGTTTATTAACTAAAGAAATATCAAAACAAATATTAAACATTGCTCAAGATTATTCGGGAACAATTTATTTACGTTTTTCAATTTATTCGGTTGAACAAAAACGTCATAGTTTCATTACTAAATCAAATTTTTCTATAGATTGTATACGTAATAACATTTCTCTATTTCAACACATACGGAATAAAGAAAATATTAAAAATGTTATCACGTATGCTAAAATGCTAAATACATTTACAAGAGAAAATGAAAAATTTTTATCTATATATCAAAAAATAGTTGATGAAACAGCATTAGAAGAACCTATGAATTGGAGTGGATTTGGTGATAAAAACTTATTGGATTCAACGTATACTCATAATCAAATTACTCAATTAAGTTTATTACATATGCCGAAAGCATGTTCTTATCCTTTCGATACCATGGCAATTATGTCGGATGGTGCTGTTATAAGCTGTTGTGTGGATTGGAGTCGTCAAACATACATTGGAGATGTTAAGACAGAGTCTTTAAGAGACATATGGAATGGAGAAAAATTAAAGGAATTACGTAAATTACATTTATTAGGGTTACGTGAGAAAAATAAAGCATGTAAAAATTGTAGACGACTACCCTGTCATGAAGAAGATGATTTGAATGGAATATCTGTAAGTGTTTTGGACAAACCGAATATATAAAAAATTACAAAAAAGAGGTTTATTTAATGAAGATAGACAATATTTATTCTCTAAAAATAATGAATAGAAAATGTCCGATTTGTTATTCAGAAAACAAACAGATTTTATATCATATTCAAATGATTTTACCTAATGGTTGTGGTTTACCCGAAGAATATGATGTTGTAGCATGTGATAAATGTGGATTTACATTTGCAGATGTTTTGGCAAATCAATTGTTATATAACGAATATTACGAAAAGTACAATATGTATAGTGAAAGCACCTTTCTAAAGAGTAGTTTTGATAAGGAACTTAATAAAGACCGAATAGAATTAATAGAAAAATATATCAATAAAAATGATTACGTAATTGATATAGGGTGTGGTAATGGAAGTTTGATGAAGTTTCTAAAAAACGAGGATATCTGCACTTGGTAGGACTTGACCCATCTGAAAAGGCTGTTTTGGCTTTACAAAAACAAGGTATGGAATGTTATGTCGGGAATGTTTTTGATACAGTCCCTAAAAAATTATTAGGAGTTTTTGATGTTATCATTTGTACCTCCGTAATTGAACATATTTATGATCTGAATATGTTTATTGAACAATGTAAAAAATATCTTAGACCTCAAGGAGTGCTATTTATAGAAGCACCTTCGGTTGAAGGGTTTTCAAAATATTTTTTAAGCATTCCAAATTATTTTAATCATGAACATATTAACTATTTCAGTCAGATTTCTTTAGATAATTTGTTTTTAAATCATGGTTGTAAACGATTAAGTACGAATATGGAAAGCAGAATAACATTAAAACAAAAATCATGGATAGAGGAAGAATTAGTAGTGATTTATCGTAAAGAAAATACATCGTTTTCTTTAATAGAAAAAGACAATGTATCAAAAAAATCTATTATTCAGTATTTTGATACGAAAAAATTAATACTTAGTTTTAAAGAAAAACAAATATGTTCATTTTTAAGAACTTATGAATACATCGTTATTTGGGGAACTGGTGCATTAACTTCACAACTATTGAGAATCCATCCATCAATTATCGATAAAGTCGTATTTTTTGTAGATAATAATAGAATGAAACAAGGTTTGATATTGGCAGGGAAAAAAATATATTCACCAAAATATTTGTTGCAGTGTAATAATAATCCATTGATTATTATTGCATCAATGATGAATTCAGAAGATATTATACATCAAATACAGGATATGAAACTTTTAAATAAATATTATATACTGTGAAAAATTATTAAGACTCATAATTGGGGTATAAGGGCAATCATATGAACAAAATAATCATAACAGGTCCTACCGGTATTATTGGGCAAGCAATATTACAAATAAGTATTAATCAACACATACAGGTCTACGCTATCACTAGGCCTAATTCTCTGCGAAAAAAAGATCTTCCGCATGATCCGCTGATTCATATCTTAGAGTTTGATTTATCAGAGTTAAAGTTTGCCGCCGATGTGATTCCGCATACATGCGATGTGTTTTATCACTTAGGGTGGAGTGGTTCGGCAGCTGTTTATAGAAATAATGTGTATATGCAAGCTGCTAATATTCAATACACGTTGGAGGCAGTAAAACTTGCGCAAGTCTGCGGTTGCCATACGTTTATCGGAGCAGGTTCGCAGGCTGAATATGGCAGGGCTGAAGGAGCGTTAAACGAAGAGACTCCCGTATTTCCTGAAGTAGGATATGGTATGGCAAAGCTGTGTGCCGGACAGATGAGTCGTCTTTTGGCTCATCAGCTGGGAATGAAGCACATATGGGCTAGAATACTTAGCGTATATGGCCCGTATGATGGAGAAAATACGTTGATCATGTATCTTCTCCGCACATTGCTGCAAGGGCAGAAACCTGCTTGTACTAAGGGGAAACAAGTATGGGATTATATATATGCTAAAGATGTTGCAAATATATTAGCTGCTCTTGGAGAAGACAAAAGTGTGGATGGTAAAATTTACTGTATCGGAAGCGGGCAGGCAAGACCGCTCAAAGATTATATGAAAACGATTCGAGATTTGATTGATCCTTCGCTGCCGTTGGGGCTGGGAGAGGTTCCATACAGTGAACGACAGGTGCAGTATCTGTTGGCTGATACGACGGCAATTAAAAATGATTTAGGATATACGATGCAATACTCTTTTCAAGAGGGGATGAAAGAAACCTTGAATTGGTACAAAGAAAAATTGCGGAATAGGAATAGACATGATAGGTAAAGGGAAAACCGCCGATAGAGATAATTTTAAGCAATTTCTTAAATTTGGTATAGTAGGACTCTCCAATACGGGAATTGCATTTGTCGTTTATTATAGCTTGGTGTTTTTGGGAATTCACTATCTTGTTGCCAATGTTGCTGCTTGGATAGTGAGTGTATTTAATGCTTTTTATTGGAACAGCCGGTATGTTTTTAAAACGACGGCATTTTGGTTGAAGGCATTGTTTAAAACCTATATTTCGTATGGCATTTCATTTTTACTGGGAACCGGATTATTGTATGGTCTTGTAGAGTGGGGACATATATCCGTATTGCTGGCGCCTATATGTACTCTTTTGATTACGGTACCGGTAAACTTTTTAATGAATAAATGGTGGACATTCAGATAACCGAAAGGAATACAGAATAGAATGAAAAAAATAAGTGTATTGATTCCCTGCTATAATGAAGTGGAAAATGTAATTCCCCTAAGCAAGGCTATTATTGATGAATTTGCCGCTCATTTAGTCTGTTATGACTATGAAATTGTTTTTATCGATAATTTTTCTACTGATGGTACGCGTGATAAATTAAGGCAGCTTTGTGAACAGAATAAAAAAGTGAAAGCCATATTCAACGCAAAAAATTTTGGACAAGCGAATTCACCTTTTTATGGTATGTGTCAGACAACGGGAGATTGTACGATTGGAATGTGTGCAGATTTTCAAGATCCCGTAGAAATGATTCCTCAATTTGTAAAAGAATGGGAAAAAGGATTTAAAATCGTTATCGGCATTAAAGTGAACAGCAAGGAAAATCCTTTTGTCTATGCTCTGCGATCTTGTTATTATAAAGCAATCAAGAAAATGGCATCTGTTGAACAAATAGAACATTTTACCGGATTTGGCCTGTATGATAAAAGTTTTATTGATGTCATGCGGGAACTCGATGATCCGCTGCCGTATTTTCGGGGGATCGTTGCCGAACTGGGACCGGAACGTAAAGAAATACCGTATGTACAACCAAAACGAAGGAACGGCAAGACGCATAATAATCTGTATACTTTATATGATTTTGCTATGTTAGGTTTTACTTCCTATACTAAAATAGGATTACGCATCGCTACTATTGCCGGTTTTTTATTTTCTGCCATGACGATGATGATTGCGCTGTTATATTTAATAGCTAAATTGATTTGGTGGGATGCATTTCCTTTCGGGATGGCACCGCTTTTGATCGGTATCTTTTTTATTGGTTCCGTTCAAATTTTCTTTATTGGGCTTTTAGGAGAATATATTCTCAATATCAATGCCCGCATATTGCACCGGCCGTTAGTCGTTGAAGAAAAAAGACTGAATTTTGATGAAAATACACAGGAAAAGTATAATGTATAAAATATTTTCGCATCGCTGGATCATCGGAATTATAGTATGGATCCTATTAGTTATTTTTCAAATACATGGATCCTCCATAGGGTTTTATGCACATATATTGCAAGCACCGGACTTGGATACGGCACTTATAGGTACGAATCACTCCTTTCAGCTGGATGAATGGGCGGTCTTCACGCCGCTTGCTTTTTCGCAGTATTTTGATGGATTTTCTTATTTCAGTCATGTATCCAGAGCGGCTGTTACGGATGTTGCCTTGGTTTACGGGCAGCCCTGTTGGGATATGATAACGGTGTTCCGTCCTTTTTTATGGGGCTATTTGTTTTTACCTGCCGGTAATGGATTGTCCTTTTTTTGGACGGGACGACTTATTTTTCTTTTTCTTATTTCCTATGAATTCGGCATGCTTTTTTTTCAGCAAAATAAGAAAATATCTTTGAGTTATGCGCTGTTAACAGCGTTTTCCCCTATGGTACAATGGTGGTTTAGTATCAACGGTTTTGTAGAGACGCTCCTTTGGGGACAGCTGGGAGTGCTTGCGGTTAACGGCTATATCCATACTTCTCTTTATAAAAAAAGGATTTTATATATGTTGGGGTTGGCATATGTCATGGTGGCGTATGCCGTATCTTTTTATCCGGCTTGGCAGGTTTCTTTTGCGTATGTATTCTTACTCATGGCAGGCTGGATTATTTATAAAAATCGCAAAAATACGTATAGGACATATAAAGATATTTTTTTGGGAATTATTCTTATCTGTCTTACTGCTCTTCCGATAGTACATGTCCTTTTTAAATCCTGGGATACGATTCTAGCTTTTGCCAATTCTATCTATCCGGGACAGCGCCGGGATTTGGGCGGCGGTTTTTCCTTTGACTGGCTGTTTCATTATATATTGTTGTATATGGCGCCGTTTGGTTGGGATATGGGCTATGCGCCGACTGGCGCCGCAACGTTTATTAGTTTCGCCCCGATGGGGATTATGCTGGCTGGCTGGAATTATTGTAAAACGCATTTTCGGGATAGTCTTACCGGTACACTGATTATATTGCTCGTTGTGTATATCACTCACTTTTTATATCCGTGGCCCGACTTTCTGGCGCGTGTAACCTTGCTTGCTTTTTCGCCTGCGGCGAGGATGATACCTGCTATAGATTTTTTGCAAGTACTCATTTTGCTGCGGGTATTGTCTTTCCGGCCAATTGCTTGCAGCAAAAAGACGACGGCTTGCATGACGGTGCTTTTTACAGGGTTTGAGCTATGGATGGTATTGCCGGTCATTAAACCGGAACATGCTGCTTTATGGATTATAGTCGTATCTATGTTTTCTGTTTGTGCGGCGTTGTATATACTGCGGTTGCGGCATGGATTGGTGTTGTTCATTGTTTTGACCGCATTTGTATCCGGTATGGCCGTGAATCCAGTGGCACGGGGCGTACAAAGTGTATATGGCACGCACTTGGCACGAGAAATCACGGAGATCGCAGTACAGGATAAAGGATATTGGATTGTTGATAATGGGGATACATGGAATACAGAGCATATTAACTATATGAATAGTTATCCTATCATGTTTGGAGCACCTACCATTAACAGTGTTAATTTATATGTGTATTGGCCGCGTTGGGAACTGTTCGGGCTTACAGAAAAGGAACGCAGCATACTGAACCGGTACGCACATATGAATATCACGCTGGATAATACAAAACCGACAAAATTTCAAAATCCGAAAGGAAACTCTATTATTGCGGATATTGTCAATATTAGATTAAATATCGGCGATTTAAAAAAATTAAATGTATCGTATGTATTAAGCAACCGCGATTTAAGCGTAATGCATAATGATACGGTCGTCTTAGTACCCCTGGATGCAGCCAATGGGTATACGGTATATCATGTTGAATATAAGTAAAATAGAGGGAACGCATATGGATAAAATAGCAGTGTTAATACCGTGTTACAATGAAAGCCAGACAATAGAAAAAGTAGTGCACGATTATCAGAGAGTATTGCCGCAAGCGGTTATTTATGTCTATGATAATAACTCGGCGGATAATACGGCTGCGATTGCGCGGGCGGCCGGTGCGATAGTCCGTGAAGAATCTCGTCAGGGAAAAGGAAATGTAGTCCGGGCTATGTTTAGAGAGATAGAGGCAGATTGCTATCTGATCGTAGATGGAGATGATACCTATCCAGCAGAAAGTGCAGGGGAAATGTGCAAACTGGTGCTGCGGAATAAGGCGGATATGGTAATCGGTGATCGCTTGTCTTTGACGTACTTTAAAGAAAATAAGCGGCCTTTTCATGGGGTCGGCAATATGTTAGTCCGTAAATGCATCAATATGTTTTGGGGAAAACGCTGTCATATAGAAGATGGCATGACGGGATTCCGTGCGTTTAGCCCTTTGTTTGTAAAAAGTTTTCCCATTCTTTCTCACGGTTTTGAAATTGAGACAGAAATGACGGTACATGCCTTGGATAAGAATTTACGTATTTGCAGTGTGCCTGTCTCTTATCGGGATAGACCGGAAGGCAGTTATAGCAAGCTGAATACTTTTTCCGATGGATGTAAAGTAATGGGAACTATATTTAACTTGTATCGTGATTATAAGCCTCTGAAGTTCTTTGGATATGCAGCTTGTTTGATGTTTTTTATATCTATAATCTTGTTTATTCCTGTGTTTATTGAATACATAGAAACGGGATTAGTACCGCGTATGCCGACATTAGTTGTCAGTGTTGTTCTTATGCTGGCGGCGTTTTTGTCTGTTGTTTGCGGTCTTATTTTGGATACAAACGCAAAAAATAACCGCAAGAACTTTGAAGTCCAGATGAATATTATCCGGATGCTCTTGCGGCAGCAGCGCTGATTCAATTATTTTGCGATATAGCGGTAGAATGGCTTGTCTTTATAGTATGGATTCATGAAGTTTCCATATGTACGGATGACACTGTCTCTGGGTTTATCGCTTAAGGTATCTTCTAACTTCGGTACATTGACATATACAAAATAAGTACCGGCAGTATAACACTTGATACATTGAGACGTTAATTGCAGAAACGGTGTTGTCACAGCAATGAACAGGACGACCATTGTGATGACAAAATGGCGGCTTCTATCGTGCTCCCGGAATAACCGCAGGATTTCCTGCATAAGAAAAACCATAATTATATAAAAACCGGGAATAGAAGCATTCCAGCAAAAATCTAATGAGCGTCCGATTTTGAAAAAAGGAATAATCATCAATGTAAGAATTACAGAA
Source organism: Megasphaera sp. (assembly GCA_022649055.1). Classification (GTDB taxonomy): domain Bacteria; phylum Bacillota; class Negativicutes; order Veillonellales; family Megasphaeraceae; genus Megasphaera_A; species Megasphaera_A sueciensis. The sequence goes on along the minus strand of JALCNL010000041.1, from coordinate 4,110 downwards.
CCCAACAATACAGAGTCTTTTGTATGCGAACGGCATAAATCTGCGAAAATAATAAAGTAGAACATATAGTATAAACCTAATATCGTAATTCGTATGATCGTGTAATCGGCTAAGGGGGCTGACCACAAGCTGTTGGTTTGATCCAAAGACGTATTTGCTGTAAAGTAGAGGGAAAAAACAGGTAAAACGGCAACAACGGCAAGAATATTTGCCGGACTGATGAGTTCTTTAAAAAAAGAGTGCGACTGATGCGATTGGAATGCAGAGAGACCTTGTCTGACGATGTCAATCCCTGCCAGCAGGCACAAACCGACAGCTCCGAAAGGAGAGTACGGCAGGAGCAATGCGATAAATAATGCATAGGATGCTGGCTGGCGATATTTTAAAAACAGTACGGTGCATAAGACAATGGGAATCAGCTGGTTATAAATATTGGATAACCCGTCAAACGTGGAGCGGATCATGTACCCCATAGTATACCCGTTTTGCGTAATGGCGGTAAACTGCCAGGCGTGCCAGCCCCAATCAGCATCTATATAAAAAGGCATAATGCCGGTGGCAGATACGATAATCATTCCGATGGTACTTAAACCACTCCAGAATAGAAATATAAGGGTAATGTAGATATAGTATTTTTTTTCTGCCTTTAAGAAATTCCACAAGAGAGAAAGAAAAATCCGCAGGCCTATATATGTCCATAAAAACAGGATAATGTTTGCCAGGAGCGTATGTGATCCAAATACATACGTAATACCGGCCGGAGCAAGCCAATATGTCAGATAATATATCAAGGCGCTTTGCGAATATTCATATAGAACAGGCCAGGATTGCTGTATCAAATCATAATACATGGCGTTCCGCCAGGGAATATCATAGCCGGAACCGCCGATAAACATGCCGTGGCCGGTCAAAAGGAGAAATAGAAATAAGAGGATAGAAGCGATAAGACTTTCTTTTGACCATGAAATAGAAGAATCTGCCGTTTTTTCTTTTGGGATAGAGTGAAGAAATCGATAGGAAGCATATACTAAAAGAATCGCTGCAGGTACTCCATAATACCAGTGAAGCCAAGTCATAAAAAATATAACGATGGAAATAAGCAGGTAGGTAATGGCAGCTGTTGTCATATACGGCCGCAGATTTATCAATAAAAACACCTCTTTTTAGCAAGTCGTTACCTGCATTATATAAATATTTGTTTTTCCATGTCAAATTAAACGGTGCATATTCATATGAGAATTGCATATATGTATTTTTGAGTAACAAGAAAAAAACGACGTAACTGATTTTTCGTTGCGTCGTTTTTTCCGTGGCTGTTAATCAATATTATTCAAAAGATGGCCCATTTTATTTTTCTTTGTTTCCAAGTAGAATTCATCGTGTTCCTGGGCGGCGATTTCAATGGGAACCCGTTCTGTAATTTCAACGCCAAAGCCTTCGAGACCGTATATTTTTTCGGGGTTATTGGTAAGGAGACGCAGTTCTCTGGCACCAATGTCTTGGAGGATTTGTGCGCCGATCCAGTATTCGCGCAGATCTGGTGCAAATCCCAGTTTTTCATTTGCTTCAACGGTATCATAGCCTTGTTCTTGCAGCGCATAGGCTTTCAATTTGTTAATGAGTCCGATGCCCCGTCCTTCCTGACGCATATAGAGGAGGATGCCGCGGCCTTCTCTGTTGATCTGCTTTAATGCGGCAGCTAGCTGCTGGCCGCAGTCGCAGCGCAGCGAACCAAAGACGTCACCGGTCAGGCATTCGGAATGGACACGGCAGAGTAAATTCTTGCCGTCGCCGATATCGCCTTTTACAAGAGCTACATGGTGTTCCCCCGTGAGGTCGTTAATATACCCGTAGATTTTAAAATCGCCGAATTTCGTCGGCATCTGGGCGAGGGCTTCACGGACGACGTGTTTGTCATGGCGGCGGCAGTAGTTCTGCAGATCATGAATAGTAACAAATTTCAAGTTGTACTTATCGGCGACTTCCCATAATTGCGGGGTGCGCATCATGGTGCCGTCGGCTGCCATCACTTCACAGCATAGGCCGACTTGTTTAAGACCGGCAAGACGAAGAAAATCGACAGTGGCTTCCGTATGGCCATTGCGAGTTAGTACGCCGCCTCTGCGGGCGGTGAGGGGAAACATGTGTCCCGGACGCCGGAAGTCTTCGGCAGATACGTCGTCTTCGACTGTCTTGCGGGCCGTTAAGGCACGTTCGACAGCGGAAATACCGGTCGTTGTTGTTTTGTAGTCAATGGATACCGTAAAAGCGGTACAGTGGTTATCTGTATTTTCACTGACCATTTGCGGTAATCCCAGCTTATGAGCATAATCCATGCTCATCGGCATGCAGATCAAGCCTTTGGCTACGGTGGCCATAAAATTTAAATTTTCCGTGCTGCAATATTGAGCGGCGCAGATTAAGTCCCCTTCATTTTCTCGATCGGGATCATCCGTTACCAAAATAACATGACCGGCTTGCAGCTCTTCGATAGCTTCTTCTACTGTGTTATACTGTCTTTTTGCATTTTTCATTACGAAATACCTCCTATACAATAAAACCCTGACAACTGCGGTGCAGTATCAGGGCTTTGGATTTCACAGGCAATAATGCCGTCAATGCGGCTGCCTAAAAAACGGTATCTTCTTTCATCCAGACTGTACTGTCGGTTTTGGACTTGCACCAAATCAACACGCTGTAACGCGTTCGCGGACTTTACCGCCGATCGGGAATTTCACCCTGCCCTGAAGATATACTATGCAATTATGTTACGCTCTCTATTATAAAGGGTAACTGCAGAAAATGCAATAGGGGGATCTATGTGAAACGATGTGTGCGGCAGCTCTTTCACCGAAGAGACCGGCCGCTTTTATTCTACATCAAAAATTTTGCCGGGATTTAATATAGTATTGGGATCCAGTGCTTTTTTTATGGCTTTCATCCATGCCAGTTCGTTAGGATCTGTGAATTCTTCCATCAGATGCTTGCGTTTATAGCCGATACCGTGCTCACCGGACAGGCGGCCGCCAAGCGCATAAATCGTCTTGTATAATTCCTGCTGCATAGCTTTTATGTTTTTGTCCCAGGTTTCATAGTTGAGATCTTTGTTTTTTATGATGTTCAGATGAACATTTCCGTCACCGGCGTGACTGGCAATACGAGTAATGAGATTGTATTTTTTGGCCAGCAGGAGAATTTCATGCAGCAGCTGCGGTTCTTTATCAACAGGGACAACAACATCTTCTTTGCAGACGATGAGACTTTCGGCACGCACCGCTTCGGCAAATGACTTGCGTGCCCGCCAGATTTTTTCGGAATCAGCGACGAGGACGGAAGAGGAACCGCTTTCCGTGCAGATTTCATCTAAGGCGACCGCTTTATCATCCAAATCATTTTCATTGATGCCTTCGACTTGAATAATAAGGTAATTGCCATTTTCACTGCCTTGCAGTTTTTCGTTTAAATAGCGTTCTATGGATTGGATGGTAATGTTGTCCATGAATTCCACGCACGTTGGCATAATACCGGCTTTGATGATTTTGTTGACGACCCCGATCGCGGCGTCCACCGTATGGAATATGGCGAGCAGATCGAGGGTAAATTGCGGCTTGGGCAGCAGTTTTACCGTAGCTTTAGTGATGATGCCCAGTGTGCCTTCGGAGCCGATGACCAGTTGATCCAGGCAGTATCCGGTAGATTGTTTCTGCAGCCGGGCCCCGAGAGTCATGATCTTTCCCGTAGGAGAGACGATTTCGATGGCATACACTTGATGTCGGGTCGTACCATATTTGACGGCGCGGTTGCCGCCGGCATTGGTCGCGATATTGCCGCCGATAAAACAGGAATCCCCGCTGCAGGGATCACCGGCATAAAATAACCCCTTTGCTTCTGCGGCTGCCTGCAGATCAGCGGTGCGGACGCCGGGTTCAACGACAGCATACAAGGCATCTTCGTTGATTTCCAGAATTTTATTCATTTTTTCTAGGGAAAGGACTAAGCCGCCGTAGATAGGAACGGCTCCACAAGCAAGACCGGTACCCGCCCCTCTGGGTACGACCGGAAAGTGGTGCTCGTTTGCCAGTTTGACCAAATCAGCTGCTTGTTGAGCCG
>JALCNL010000040.1 GCA_022649055.1 Megasphaera sp. | reverse complement strand
CTTTTCTTGCTACTGTGTAACATATGTTTGACAAACCTACATTGCCGATACAGAAAGTCTCTATACTTTTCTTGCCAATCTATCATATTTATAGTAGAATATAGCTAAAACTAATAACAAGATATAGTATAAAAACAATATTTTGTCATGGATCGTATACTTAATAACAAAGGGATGACACTATGAAAACAAAATGCGTTGAACTTAGCAATTTTGAACGTGATTTAGTCTATAACTTCGCTAAACAGCCAAAGGATACGCCTATACCGGCGGCACTTTGCCGTGCCATTATACGCAGACTGGAGGGAAAACCTGTCTTCGCCAAAAATAGGGTCCGCATCTCACAAAACTCTCATACTCATTTAGCCGCTGCTGTCTCAGAAAAATAAAAAGAATGTCTGTATCAGATTGATCTGAATAATCAACATCTGTGATATAAATAAAAAAAATCGTATTGTTTCAAATATGGTAACATTTGAAACAATACGATTTTTTTATTTATACTATATCTATCTAGTGCACTGTTTACGTATATCGTTCATTTATTGTTCTCGCATCGCTTTTTCCAACCGTTCAGAAATTGCTTTTCCTGTAGGTGTACGAGCCAGTCCGCCTTCTGATGTTTCTTTTAAAGAAACAGGCATGGCTCTTCCAATTTCATACATTGCTGAAACCACTTCATCCGGCGGTATAACACTAACGATTCCTGCTAAGGCCATTTCAGCGGCCGTTAAAGCATGAACAGCAAAAAAGCCATTACGTTTAACACAAGGAACCTCTACTAATCCGGCTACCGGATCACAGACTAATCCTAATACATTCTTTAGACATAATGTTGCCGCTTGCACTGCTTGAACCGGGGTTCCTCCACACAATTCCACAACTGCTGCCGCAGCCATTGCCGCAGCAGTACCACATTCAGCCTGACAACCGCCAACAGCTCCTGCAACACACGCATTCCGTGCTATAACAGCCCCAATGCCAGCCGCTGTAAAAAACGCCTGTATACAAGATGGTCTTTCATATTTTTTTTCTTCTGCTACAGCTAAAATGACTGCCGGAACAATGCCGCAAGATCCCGCAGTCGGACAGGCTACAATTCGAAACATTTTCGCGTTCGCCTCATTAATTGCCAATGCATACACTGCCGCTCGTCTTGATACATCTCCCAACAATATGGAAGCAGCTGTCGCCAAACGTGCCGCATCTCCTCCTACAAGCCCGCTTACGGATTGAGTTGTATCATGTAATCCAGTCTGAATAGATTCATAAAACACATCTAGCCGCTTATCCATAATATCTAATATAGTAGATTCTGTTTTTTCTGACTCTTCCATTTCACGCAGTATAACTACTTTTGATAGGGGTAATGTATATTTATCGGTCAAATCCAACAGTTCTGCCAATGATTTATATTCATATGTATTCATGATAAATAACCTCCTATAATGGTGATAATGCAATGACCGATTGAATGGCAGAAATATTACAGATTTCCGTCTCCAAATCAGAAGGTATAGGACTATCTGTACATATAATCATGACTGCATTGGCATTTTTTGCGCTGCGAAATACTCTCATAGTGGATACATTAATCGCACCAAGAGCCATGATAGTCGTTACTTTAGCAATAATCCCAGGCTGATCATGGTGGAAGGTAAGAAGGGTATATTCTTCACCCGTAATTTCAACATGAAAACTATTTATTTCCCGGATTTCAATACGACCGCCTCCTAAAGATACACCGACAATCTCCATCACAATTCCTGTCTTTCCTTCCAGTTTAATACGTACCGTATTAGGATGATCCGTTTCCTCTTCCGAACGTGTCAGCGTAACTGTCATTCCTTTCTCCTTTGCAATTTCAAAAGAAGAACGAAGCCGGATATCATCAGCGGAAAATCCCAGCAACCCTGCAACCAAAGCTTTATCTGTACCATGTCCCTTGTATGTTTTAGCAAAAGAACCATAAACAGTTATATCTGCCCGGATTGGTTCATCTGTTAATATCTTTCTGGCCATGAGACCAATACGCGCGGCTCCCGCCGTATGTGAACTTGACGGACCTATCATGACCGGTCCTACAATATCAAAAATACTCATATATCCTCCTTTAAAAATCAATAATTCGCTGTAAATAAAAACTATACACATATACTGCCGAAACAGGTTCTGCAAAAATTTGTTCTATAGCCCGCTTATATAAATTTAATTGTATTTCATATCGTTTATGAAATTCTTCATCCGAATCGAGATGATCTGTTTTATAATCAACCAACACCCATCCTCTTTCATCTTTAAACAAACAATCAATAACGCCCTGCACTAAAATATAATCCCCCTTTTCCACAGACGGGAGCACTCCGCCCCCTTCAAAGAGAATGGTAAAAGGATATTCCCGATGCAGAATAGAAGCGGCTGCCATACGTCTTCCCAAATCAGATTGGCAGAAATGTAATACCGTCGGCATATATACCAACCGCACTTCTTCATTAGTAAATATTCCTTTACTTTCCCAGTCTGCCAATGCTTCGTGCAGTGATGCTGTCGTTATCTCAGGACTTACCGTTACATATTGCATAACTTTATGAAGTACCGTACCGCGCTGTGTCCCTGTGATAACAGCGTCTTCTTCACTTAACCAATGCGGCAGCTGTGCAAACACATCATCAATCGGTGCTATGGCTGCCATTTGCGTAACAGCAAGTTCATCTCCTTCTAAATGTATTACTTGCTGTCCGGTATACATACGACGTTTAATTTCAGATACAGAAAACTTTGCTGGAGTCTGTACTGCCAGAGGATATTCATACTGCCATGACAATTGCGATTTCATCCATTCAGGTACCATCGTATGTGTCAATTTATTCTGATGCAATAGCTGCAGTCGTAAATCCACATCATTGTTTTTTATTTTTTCAAAACATGGAACCTGGTGATGAAGAAACAGTTGCCATACTCCACTCTTACATACTTCGTCTTTTCCATCTTGCATCGCGTATTCTAAAGGAGCACACTCTTTACGCATTGCTAAAATCGGCATAACCCAATCAAGATATGAAACAGCCCGGCTTGGATTTATGTCTGACACCCAACGCTGCCATTTCCCCATTATTGAACTGCTATGACCCGTCAATATTAATTTATCTCTAGCTCTTGTCATTGCTACATATAATATCCGTTGCTCTTCTGCTTTTCCTTCCCAGTCCAATTGTGTTCGAATACCATTCCAAATAAATGTAGGATAAAACATACGCCATTCCGGGTCATATTGTTTTAAACCGATACCTTGTATATTATGAAAAAGAATAGGAGATTGCATGTCCTGCCGATTAAAATTTTTTCCCATATCAGCAATAATAACAACAGGAAATTCCAATCCCTTACTCTTATGAATACTCATAACGCGTACAACATCTTCTCCCTCGCCAAGAACTTTAGCAGGTGCCAAATCAAGTTTATCGTCACGCATTTTATCTATCAGTTTTAAATATCGGAACAAGCCGCGATACCCGGCTTCTTCATATTGTCTCGCACGATCATATAATGCCTGCAAATTGGCTTGACGGGAAATTCCACCCGTCATACCGCCAATATATTGAAAATAAGCGGTATCCGTATAAAGACGTTGAAGCAAATTTGCTACTCCGGAGCGGCGGCTAAAAGTCCGCCATTCTTCCATATGCTCGCGAAAATTTTGTAATGCATTACGTTCCGCCTCATCAGATACTTGTTCTATATATGTTGTCAAATTCTGCCACAATGTATCTGAACCACTCAAACGCAACCGAGCCAATGAGGCTTCATTCATTCCTACAATAGGAGAACGCAGTACTGCCGCCATCGCCAAATCTTGTTCCGGATTATCAATACACTGCAGCAAAGCCAACATGGTTTGTACTTCAACTGCAGCAAAATAACCACCGTTTTGCTCTGCATAGGAGGGAATCCCCGCAGCTTGCAAAGCCTTGAGCATCACATCTGCTTTACCTGCCATAGACCGCATTAAAATGACTATATGCCGCCAAGACAATGGTTCCATCGTACCATCTTTACGAGAAACAAACTTATCACTTGCTTTTAGCTCCTGCAAGCGGTTCACAACAAGCAGACATTCCTGCCCAAATGCTGTTAAGTCGGCGTCCCCTGCTTTTGCTGCTTCGATTTCTTCGTCCTCATCCAGAGTATCTATTATACGTTCCTGTGAAGCGGTATCTAAAAGATGAATTTCAACAGGTCCGCCGATCCAACGCCGGTCATCAATAACAGAACGGGCAGCATACAGTTTTTCATGTTCTCCGTATCCCATTCCCACCGCATCTTCTGTCATTGCCCGAGAAAATACTTCATTAACAGCTGCAAGAATATTAGGGGCACTTCGAAAATTCTTTGATAAATCAATACAACGCCTTACAGCCCCTGTTTCTCTACTAAAAGTGTTGTACTTATGTAAAAATAACGTTGGATCTGCCAGTCTGAACCGATATATACTCTGCTTAATATCTCCTACCATAAAACGATTATCATCACAAGACACTAGTTTTGTAATAAGTTCTTGTACTCCATTTGTATCTTGATATTCATCAATCAAGACTTCCCGAAAAGTATGCCTTAGTTCTTCTGCCACGGCTGAACGCACCGGATATCCCGGCCGTGATTGCACAGATAGTAGTATCTGCAGACAAAAATGCTCTAAATCACTAAAATCAATCCAACCTTTTTCTTTTTTTGCAAGACGGTACGCTTTTGAAAAATCAACAGTAAGCGCCGCTAATCCTTTTATCACAGGGTACATGGTCCTCATTCCCTGCAGCCAATCCTCTGCTGTAATCGAAAAGTACGACGCCTGTAATTCCTCTTTAATTTGTTTCTTTACCTCTGCCCGCCGATCCTTGCAAAGTTCCCACCGTTTTTTATCTTCTTCCGAAAGTCCCCGTAAACTTTTAAGCCGTTCGAAGGAAATACCATTCACAGCTGACGCCATTTCCTGCCAATATCTACACGTTTCAGCCCGCTGTATCATATCTCGTTCTTGCTCCAACTGTCCCCGGATGCTTTGAAAGGCTGGTAAATTACCAATATCATGTAACATCTCTTCGTATATCAGAAGTTGTTCTTGCAATACAGCTTGTATATGATACATAATCGGCCGGCACCACCGCATGTCGTCAATGCTGGCATCACAAGGAATATCATAGTCCTGTACCGCATGTTCAAGCCAGTCAGACGGCCAAGGCAAGCTTCGCGAATAATCATAAACTTGTTCCACTACATGCATCAATGTGTCGTCACCGCGGTCATTACCAAACATATCAGCAAGCGGATATAACAAAACAGCCTTATTTTCATTTTCATAATAAGAAAGAAATACTTCTTCCATTACATTGTTGCGCAGTAAATTTAATTCTTCTTCTCCTGCGACAGAAAAGTTAGGATCTATATCAATAGTATAAAAATATCGGCGGATTACCGTCTGACAGAAAGAATGGAGTGTAGAAATATGAGCCGATGGCAATAGCGCCAGCTGTCGTTCCACGACTGGATCATTATGCTCATCCAAAGCCTGTGTCAGTGCAGCAGCAACACGTTCACGCATTTCTGAGGCAGCGGCTTTTGTAAAAGTCACGACAAGTAATTCTGTAATATCCAAAGGATCTCGTTTATCAAGAAGCCGCCGGACTATACGTTCTACTAAAACCGCCGTTTTTCCAGAACCTGCGGCTGCCGATAATAACAATGTCTGCCCCCTGCTGTTAATAGCTTCCTTCTGTTCTTTAGTCCAAGCCATGCGCAGCTCCTCCTCCTTCCATTTCTTTAATAATTTCAATAGCCTTACGTTTTTGTTCTACTGCATATTTATTTTCCTTCAACTTTGGATCAAAAGAACAAACAGCGGCATAAGGGCAATATTGACAAGGAGTTCGCTGCGACAGTAGGATAGGCCGGATAGAAATGTCGCCTTTAGCAATGCATTCCGCAATAGCACGAATTCTATCCGATGTAAGAAGTAATAAGGACTGCCATGTTTCTTCACTATAAACATTCACCGACTGCGTGCTTAATGTACCATCCCTTTTCAAACGCAAATTCAAATACTGGGAAATGCCTTCCATAGAAGTATCTAATTTCTGCATAACCTGGCTATCTTGTAAATAACATCCATTCAGTTTGCTGCGCTTATTATACAGTTCTTCCTTCTCTTTTTCCGTCACCGGACGATTTAAAAAAGTTTTATCATCTCGGACGTAGCAGTAAAGAATTGCTGCCGGAACAGCATCACCATCCAAATTAAGCAATGCAATATACATATACGTTAAAAGTTGTAATTCCAATCCAAAGTAGACTTGCGTCAAATCTATTTTCTTGTTTCCTGACTTATAATCAATAATAACAATAAAATCACGTCCATCTTCATGTAATATGTCAACTCTGTCAATTTGTCCCGTTACAATGACTTCCATCCCATTTTCTAACATAAAACGGAAAGGCTGCCATGCGTCCTTTCCGCAGCCAAAAGATTTTTCCAATGCTGCCATTTGGAATCGTGATGCTTGACTAAAGGAACACAACCGCTTAACAGTTCTGATCAGTGTTTTGATCAGACGTTCTTTAATCTGTTCGAAATATGCATTGGTCATAAGAATATCATGCTGAATATCTGGAGCTAATTGTTCCGTAGCCTGTCGACACATCACAACTATTTCTTTTTCTTCCACATCACGCCATTGACGTCCATGAGCCAATAATTCTTCCCCCATAAGACGCAGTGCACCGTGCACCAGCATACCTAAGTCCGGTGCCGCAAAACGATAAACAGGACGTTCTTCCAAACCAAGTCCATATTGAGAAAAATATGCAAAAGGACAGCTACGATACCGCTCAAACTTAGTTACAGATCCACGTAATTGTCCCTGTGGAGCATACAATCTGCGCACTAAATCCAACGGCAATGGCTGCGGTACATTTTTATGAAACAACCCTTGTACAGCATGTACTGTTTGTTCACGCCAGCCATGTTCATATGACCAGTCGTATAGCGCCCACCATAAATCAGCAACAGGTTTTCCCTCTACCGCAGGTCGCAACATAACCGGCAAATACCGCAGTGCCACTGGCAAAGACACTATATACTCAGACTCTCTGCCAGCAGGGATACTGCCATTTTCCATTTTTCCGGGAACCACGTACCCCTGATCAACCATTTGATGAATCCAAGTAGATGCTTCCAGTACGGCCCCCTCTTCATCTGCTAATGCATACGAAAGATAAATTTGTTCTGTTGCTCTGGTTACAGCAATATAAAATAAAAATCGTTCCTGAAAGGACCGAAAACGACTTCCGGGGCCCAAAACAAGTCCCAGCGCTCCCAGCTCTTTTCGCTCGTTATCGGTAAGCAAATTTTCATCACTGTTTCGTTTTGGAAAAATTCCGTCATTGACACCACATACAAACACAATCTTAGATTGCATCGTATATCCACGTTCCACAGAAGTAATTGTCACATGATCCAAGGTAGGGGGAATAATACTGAACGTAAGGCTATTCAGTCCGTCTGCAATCATCTGTGAAAATTCTTCTAAATCGACTGTATCATCCCCACACAGTTCAACTAATTCCTGAAGAAACTCCAATATTTGTTTAAAAACTTGTTCATGTTCTTTACTTTCTAGTGCATGTCCCTGCCTATCATCGCTTTGTTTCCATCTGCGCAATGTCTCTATAATGCCAGAATGCTGCAGCCATTGATATAAAAGGGTACACCACTGTCGCAGTGTATGTAGTTCCTGAGAAGCTGCATACAACGGATTGACTAATTCATATATTGCATGACGGATTTCATTGATATGTGCCAGATACTCCATTTCATCTTTGCTATGTATCACGTTATCATCAATAAAATTCCGTGTATAATATGTCCAGTTTTTATTCTGAAGCCAATGGTATCCTTGTATTCCATGAGCCAGACAATAATTTTCCAACGTATCTACATCATGCCGATGTAAAGGAAGTAAATCTGTCTTTAACAGACGAAATAAAGGTTCATATGCCCAATGAGATTTTAAAACATCAAGAACTGCTATAATAGCTTCCGTTACCGGATGTTCTGTCATGGGACGCCGGTAATCACTGAAGCAAGGAATATGATATTTGCAAAATACGCGTTCTACGATGTGATTATATAAATCGCTGTTTCGGGATAATACCAGTATATCACGGTATCTAAATCCCTGGCGGCAAAGTTCCAGAATGCGGCGGGCAACAGCATCTATTTCCACTTCATAATTTGCACATTCCATGACATGCACATTTTCAACAGGCTGTTCCTGCTTTCTAGGCACAATTTGAAAAAAACCATCGACAAAAGCTTCTGTCTTTTTATTATCATTATAGGCAACTGCCTGCGTTGTCAATCCCGGAAATAACTCCCGCAATTGACAATATACTTCGTAGGATCGGTGAAATAAAGCAGTTTCCCGTTGCTGTTCCGCTACATGTTCCGGATCTGTCGTCAGTGTAATCGTTAGTGCAGCAGCTGTTTCACCCAATACTTTAATAACCTGCATTTGCTGCGGCGTAAACCAATGAAATCCATCAATCCAAATATGCGCACCTTGTAAAAAAGAATAATGCGGAAGCTCCCTGATCAACAACGTCATTATATCATCGGCATCACCAAAACGTTCTGTAAGAAAATCACAATAGCCTTCATAAAGAACAGCTGCATCTTGCAGTTTACGGGCTAATGTTTGATTATCTAAACCAGCTGCTGCATTTCGCAAATCGGCAGCACTAATGCAAAATGATCGGCATTCCCAAATAAACTGGCCGACCATATCGGCAAAATTGGATTGCCGTGAAGCCGTTTGCAATAGGGTGAACTGTTTTTCATATTTATGCAGCAAACGCTGCAACACTATTTTCCGTGCTAATTCCGAGAGAGACTGCTGCTCTTTCCCCCGTTCCGTAAACACACGATAGGCCAGTCGAGAAAAGCCTAAAATTTGTATACCTGCAAAACCTTTTCCTGGCATGGTCTCAGCAAATCGTCTTTCCATACCATAAGTTCCCTGATCCGGTACAAGTAATAATGCATTGCCGCCGTAAACGGCCCAATTTTTTATTTGTGAAAAACAATATTCTGTTTTTCCGCTCCCAGCTTTTCCAAACAGCACTGTAATGGCCAACGTGTCACCTCATTTCCAATACATTTCTCCATGTATTGTATCATATCCATTTATTTTATAGATTAGAAACGGATTAAAAATTTACGATATTCTTATCATTTGTCCACTGTAATAATACATATAATATTTTTACTTATTTTCTTAATTGATTAAAATAAAAAACCAGACACTCCTTTGAGGTCTGGTTTTATCATTTTTTATAAAGCGGCACATACTTTGTGAGCAAACATGCCAGATACTTCACACCGCTGCAACCATTTTAAATCGTAGGGCTCATAGGACACATATTCATATGCCGAAACATCAAGCATCGTTCCATCCCAATCAGAATGAATATCGCCATTTTGCTTAATTAAAATATCATAAAGTATGGCATATGTCACCCCGTTACGTTCATCCCGTTCGATTATAGTACTATAAGGAAGCGTCTTATGATACGTCATTTCCATCCCTTTATAATCAAAATGAAATCCACACCGCATACGACATCCATCTAGCCCTGTATATCGAGCAATACGTTTTAAATCCCGCAAAATTTTATCATTTTTTTCTTCATAAAGATTATCCGGCGTAGTTTCCGTATAATCAAAGCGAAATTGGATAGATGCCCCGGAAATCTGATGAAATCGTTCCAAATAAGGAACAATTTCAATAGCCGGATAATTTTTATACAATACACAATTAATACGAAAGGGAACCGCCAATCTTCCCAAAAGCCGATCATTCGATTCTTGGACATAATGCTGCATATGTCTTGACACATTAATACATGTAATTTTATCTTTATTCCTTCGTGTAAAGGTTATTATATCTTCTTCCGACTGAAACTGTGATACAGGAAGTGTCGTATTAATGTATACTTTATGTGTATGTGGAATAATATCCAGCATTTTCTGCAAGGATTCTAAATTGGCAAAAGGTTCTCCTCCTGTAAATACAAAATCACAATCAGGGGTAATCCTATCCATCTGTTTGATACTATCACAAATTTTCTCCACTGAAAAGCCATCCATATTATTATACTCTTCCTTATTGATGCAAAAGGGGCAGTGGTTATTGCAGTTATACGGGACAAATACGGTGACCGTTGCGCCGCCTTCACGAGTTTTATAAGGATGCCTTAACTGAAGTGGATCCGTCGAACGAATCTTTTGAATATCTATCATTTCAATCGCCTCATATCTTTTTTACATCTTTATTCCGCTTTCCCGTTGTCATTCTGCATGGAAAAAAAACCAGTTACAATACTGCCAGGATGGCAAAATAAAAGATTCTTATATATCAATCTTATTCTACCATAAAAAGTTATTTCGTCAAACACATAATCAGCATTCCTAAAAGTGAACTTTCTCACAATAAAAAAGCATAACAATATACTTTTCTTTCTTTTTTAATTAAAAAGTAATTATAATTATCATTTTTAGCAAAAATTTTATAGTATTTATATCTATCTAAATAATACCTCTTACCATTTTAATAAAATACTCACAATTTATATACGTACCTTCCAGAACATAGCGCATATTATTTATCTCTTATCTATGATTAGAACGCCGCCATATCTTTTGTTTTGCTGCCGCGTCAATCAATGTTTCCCGAAATGCAGGATGGGCAATAGAAATAAGTGCCTCTGCTCTTTGCCAAGTAGTCTTTCCTGTAAGGGAAGCAATTCCATATTCTGTTACAATGCATGGTGCTTGGGTCCGCGGTGTAGTAATAATATCTCCAGCTGTAAACCTTGGTAAAATCCGAGAATGAATGTGTCCTTTTGCATCAAAAAAAGCCGAACTCATAGCTAAAAAAGCTTGTCCATGTTCAGATAAATATGTTCCAGTCACAAAATCCAGTTGTCCTCCGGTACCACTGATTTGCCGCATACCCGCCGATTCAGAACATACCTGGCCATATAGATCCACTGCAATACAGCCATTAATCGAAACAAAATTTTTAAACTGGCCAATAACATAAGGGTCATTGACATAGCTCATAGGTGCCGACATTATATCCATATTATGATCCATATAATCATACAACTCTCGAGACCCGGCACATGTCGAAAAAACACCTTTGCCCCGCTGCAGTTCTTTTTTTTGATTAGTAATTTTACCTGCTTGATACAAACTCAAATACCCATCACTCATAAATTCAGCATGCATTCCCAAATCTTTCAGTTCGGAACGCGCAATTAAATCACCTAATGCATTTGGCGTTCCTCCAATTCCTAATTGTAACGTCATACCGTTTTGCAAATAAGGAAAAATATAAGCTGCAATTTTTTTATCAATATCTGTTGCTGTAGAATTAGGCACCCCCCCTACCGGGACGTTGCTTTCTACAATGCTATCCACCTCTGAAATATGAATATGATCACAAGCAAGACCATAAATGACCGGCATATTAGGATTTACTTCCAAAATGACATGTGCAGCCTTATCAATAATTTCCTGAGTAGCGCAGTTATTAAGTCCAAAACTGAAGTTGCCGTTTTTATCCATAGGGGCTGCTGTAATCATAACAACATCCACGTTAGCTAGTCCACGGGTATAATAAGAGCCGCAGTTACGAAACAACATAGGTGAAAAAAAAGCTCCTCCTCTGTCAATATAGTGCCGTCCATATCCTGAACAATGCCACGTATTATATGTAAACGATATATTCTCGGGATCTTGTTCTGCTACTTTCACCGGTTTTACCTCTAGATTTCCCCGCACATTTACATCATGGAGGTCTCCTTTCCGAGCAGCTAATGCTGCATCTAAAAGTTCTGGAAATGCCGCTCCCGCACAATAATCGACCCAGTCTCCATCTTGGACAATCTTAACGGCTTCTTCCGGAGTCTTTATTTTTTTTTTATATTCCTTCATATAATTCATGTCTTTGCTTCCCCTATGCTTCAAGCCCTGCATGATATGCACGAATATTAACCTCAATCGTTTTTGGTTTTACATTATCACGTATAGCTTGTTCCCAATCGATGTGTATGAGTCCCATCGCTTTAACAAGAGCCCCAAAAAGAACAACATTCATACACTTTGGATTGCCAATATCACGGGCAATATCTCCTGCTTTGATTACAGTCGCATCTGCATGAGATATAATTTCCTCAATGATATGTGATGGATAATCACACGCTCCCATGAGAATAGGCGCTGAAGGAATTTGATAATCATTGACAACTATTTTCCCCTCCGGTCGAAGATGTCCGAGATATCGCAGTCCTTCCATTTGTTCAAAAGCTACCAGCACATCGGCTTCTCCTTTGCCAATAATCGGTGAAAAGACTTTTTTTCCAAATCTCACTTGCGTACTAACACTTCCTCCTCTCTGACTCATACCATGTATTTCTGACATTTTTACATCATAACCGGCGGTAATCAATCCATTTGACAAGATAGAACTGACAAGGATAGTCCCCTGCCCACCTACACCTACCAATAAAATATTCTTTACATCTGTCATGATTATTCACCGACCCTTTCTATAGCTTGCACCGGACACACCTGTGCACACACAGTGCAGCCGTCACATTGTACATCATCAATATTGACTTTTTTATCCTCTTTTTTATAAACAAGTGCCGGACATCCAGTCGTTGTACACCTGCGACAGCCAATGCACTTTTCTGTATCTACCCGGCAGGTTCCTTTATAATGTCCAAATTCAGCAATATCTTCAGGTGTATGCTTTTTTAAAACACACGGCCACCGCGTAATAATAACTGACGGGCCATCAAGCGACATCGCCCATTCCAAGGCATCATCAACTTCTTTTAAATGAAGAGGATTAACCGTTCGAACATATTTAATTCCTAATGCTTTGACCAGCAACGGCAAATCTGTAACATTTGTTTTATCTCCTTGCAAGGTATATCCCGAACCAGGATTGTCCTGATGCCCTGTCATCCCCGTAATTCGATTATCCAAAATAACAGTAACAATTTTGCTATTGTTATATACTGCCTGCAGTAAACTGTTCATTCCTGTATGGAAAAAAGTGGAATCGCCAAGAACTGCAACAACACGCATAGAATCATCATACTTTTCAAACACTTTTTTTGCCCCATGTGCTGTACTGATGCTGGACCCCATACAAATACAGGTATCTTGAGCATTAAGGGGTTCAGATCCTCCCAATCCATAACAACCGATATCACCCGTCATCATAACGTTTTTCTTTTTACTCAAAACATAAAAAAAACCTCGATGCGGACAACCTGCACATAATGTCGGCGGACGTCCAATCACTTTGTCCGTATCATAAGAGAGAGTAGAACGCCCTTCTCCCAAAAAAGCTTTAGCCACAATATCAGGATTTAATTCTTCAATCCCAGGTATTTTATCTTTCCCAATACAATGAATCCCTGCCGCTTTAATTTGTATTTCCAAAAAAGGATCTAACTCTTCAATGACATATAACGTCTCTACTTCTTTAGCAAATGCTTTAATTTTTTCTATAGGCAGCGGATGGGTAAAGCCCAATTTCAGATAGGAAACCGTATCCCCAAAAACTTCTTTGGCATATTGAAAAGAAATGCCTGAGGCAATAACTCCGATATGTTTATCATTCCATTCTATATAATTTAATGATGTTTGTTCAGAATACGCTGCTAATTTCTTTAAACGGTCTTCAACAACATAATGCAATTTTTTTGCATGTGCCGGAATAAGTGAGTACTTAGCAAAATTTTTCACATATGGTTTTTTTGCCAGTTCTTCCCGTTCCTTAAATTCTACTAAACTTTTACTATGACATACACGTGTCGTCATCCGAAATAACACTGGGGTATCAAATTTTTCACTTATTTCCAGTGCAGTTTTGACCATATCTTTAGCTTCTTGGCTATCACTCGGTTCAACCATCGCCACTTTAGCCGCTACGGCAAAATGGCGGTTATCTTGTTCATTTTGCGAAGAATGAAGTCCCGGATCATCTGCATCAACAATAATAAATCCCCCATTTACCCCTGCATATGCACAACTAAAAAAAGGATCTGCCGCAACATTAAGTCCGACCATTTTCATAGCCGAAAGCGCTCTCCCTCCCGCTAGAGAAGCACCAATAGCGCTTTCAACAGCTACTTTTTCATTCGGAGCCCATTCAGCTATAATATCCCCCTTATACTTACTAATATTTTCCAAGATTTCGGTACTAGGCGTTCCTGGATAGGCGGCTGCATAGACCACTCCTGCTTCATACGCACCGCGAGCAACTCCTTCATTTCCTGACAATAATTTTTTCATCTGTATCCCTCATTTCTTTAAATATATGTTATTATATATTTGTTGCTTTATATGCAACGATGTTCCCTTTTTATTGCAGAAAAATCACCTTGCTTATACAAGATGTGAAATTTCTTCCGCTGCTTCTTTCACAGCCGCAATAATCCCTGGCAATTCTCGTTCCGATATTCTGGTTACTGGGCCAGATAAACTAATCGCCGCGGTAATGTCATGATTTTCTCCAAAAATGGGTGCCGCTACACAGGTAAGACCTATTTCCAATTCCTCTCTATCTACAGCATATCCATCCGTGCGGATTTGAGATAATTCCTGCCGCAGCAGATTCCAATCAGTCACTGTATGTTCCGTAAAACGTGGCAGCATGCAGTTCTCATATTGCCGTAAAAAAGCATCGTCAGCATATGCCATGAGACATTTTCCTGATGCCGAACAATAACTAGGACTGACAGAACCCACGGGAGGGGCTAAATTTAACACTTGCTGCGATTGAATTTTTTCTAAAACAATATGCTGCGGGTACGGCCCGCCGTTCCGCTGTAAAACAGTAATGTGGACTCCCTCATTAAATTTTTCAGCCAGCGCTTTGGCATACGGATATGCAAGTTTCTGCAAAGGTTCCTGCTGACGAAACAACATGCCTAATGAATATACCGACAAACCCAGCCAATATTTACCGGTCTCTTGATTCTGTCGAACAAAACCTCTACTTTCCAATGTTTCCAATGTACGGCAAACCGTACTTTTATGAATACACATTTTTTTACTGATTTGTGTAACACTTAATTCTTTTTTTTCTTGTTGAAAAAGTTGAAAAATTTGCAGCGCTCGATCAATAGAACCTATCACACGCCTTCCTCCTTCTAAAAATTCAGTTTAGTTGCTATATATGCAATACTGTTCCAAAATAAGTATATATAATTATGGTATATCTTACTATTATATTTGTCAATACAAAATAACAGAGAGCGCCTTATCTAACATAATACATGCAACGCTCTCTGTTATTAATTTTTGTAATAGCTTTATGCCTTATCATTATTATACGTATACAAACATTTCGCCATCTTCTTTAATAAATCCAGACATTCCAAATGACTGATCCAATTTTTCGGAACTTCTTCAATACCATACAAAGCACCTGCCAAATTACCACAGACAGCTCCACATGAATCACTATCTCCATCATGGTTGCATGCCATAATAACAGCATCTTTTAACTTTCCCGTTTTAAGCAAGCAATAAACTGCGGCTGCTAATGCTTCTTCCGCTACCCATCCAGCCCCAATTCTCCCTAATGATTTAATAGGGTCTCTATCTGTTGCAGATTCATCAATTGCCAATTTAAGAGCAGTCAATACTTCTTCATGATTCTCATATCCCTGTAATATATGCATCATTTCCGATATAACAAACTTGATATTCTTCTCTGTCAACAATAAGGATATAGCCGCACTCAGTGTACCTGCTGCCAGATATCCTGTAGGATTCCCATGTGTTAAAGATGCAGACTGGCATCCTACATAAAACGCTTTTTCCGGATCCCCGGCATAAAACATCCCTACTGGCGCAGCCCTCATAACGGTCCCACAACCTTTACTGTTATTTAAGGTTGCATCTTCATTGCAAATTTTCCCCGATGACAAAACAGATAAACAGGTCATTCCCGGAGAACGACGTACGAATAAATCTTTGTCACTCATTATATCATAATGCCAATATTGTTCATGAGCCTGCGTTTTTATCCATTTAGCCTGTTCTGGTCGGACAATGTGTTCTGTCTGAGTGTAGTACCACCGCATATAAGAACGATACAGTCCTTCCTGCGGAAGTAAATCATCATGACTAGCCCACAATAATCCATCTGCCGTAAACAAAGCCATTTGCGTATCATCAGAAATAACCCCGCGGCGACCGTTGGATTCAAGCTTTAATACAGTGCGCAGTCCATAAGGTCCATATTTTTTCCGAATCGTATCTAAATTATCAAATTCGATTAGGAAACCCAATGCATCACCTGTCGCACCGCCAAGCATACATCCCATAAAGCGGTCACTTTTATTCATGCTTACCCCCCCCAACGCCGGTTATCCTGCCTCTCCCAGCTCATAATCCTTTGCCATCCAAGTTTTTGTTGTTGTAAAACTGATAGTCAACCATTTTTCATAAGACGGATATCCAATAGAATGATCAATTTCTGTTCGAATTCGATCTAACTCTGCCACATTTTGTATAGGATAATCACGTGGCAATAATATGTCTATCTCAATAATCTTCGCCCGCCCATACGCCTGCACACTGGAAACATAATCGCTGAAGCCATATCGCTCCATAAACCGATCCATAACCTGCTGAACATGATTATGCAATTCAATAGGTGCCACGCCTAAAATTTGCTTAACAGACGGAATTAAAATTTTCATGGCAGGTGGTATCATTTGAATTGCCAATACTATCATAATCAACGAATCTACATAAATGCCTAAATATGCAAATCGTGTATACTGCATAACCCATGCAAATCCAAAGCTAAGCAATAATCCAGAAGCCAAGGTGGCATCAACAAACCAACTTACATTATCATAATGAACTAAATAAGACTGTATATTTTTATTGGTGCGACGAACATAAAAATAAAAAAACCAATCAAGTAAAGCGAAAAAAGCGGCATAGTATGTCGCTATGCCAAAAGACATGCTATGTCCCCCATCTAAAAGTCCTGCAATGCCTGCATAAAAAGCATACACAACAACTAATAAAGTAAATGTTCCCTCTAGGAACATTACTACAGGTTCACATTGCCAATAACCGAATTGAAAACGTTTGCTTGATTCACGTTGTGTCAACTCCGAAGTAACCATCATCAATACCTTAATAATGATAGCAACAAAAGAAAAAATACCATCCAACAAGATTGCCTGGGAGTTGCTCAGGATACCTGTTACGGTACCTCCTACCGCTACAAGTCCCATCATTGCTGCCGACAAGATGAGCAATCTCTTCTCACTGCGTTTTGCTCCCATATTCATTATAAAACCTCCTTACAAACAATACCAAAATCAATGTTTGTAAGAATCAGCCTAAATAACTGCTGTAATATCTCTTTGTATCCTGTTTTTGATTCATAATCAAGGGACAGCGATTCCATTGCCACTTACCTAAAACGCTATGCCCGACCCAACATTTCTTAAAACGACCCGAGCTCAGTGTGTACATAATAAAACCTCCAATATTTTTAAAAAACTTATTTACATAAAGTGCAATATAGTATATAATTAAATTTTACTTTATTGATCTGTATTTAATTATAACAGATTTCAGCTTAAAAAATCAACTCCTCTTTATCATAAGACAAATATCTGCAGTTTATATGCCCTTCAACTAAAAAAACCAGCCGTGACTACGACTGGTTTTTTGCAGTTCTGCCGTTACAGCAGCTGCTTATTTATCTTCAATTTCAGATACAACACCGGCGCCCACTGTACGGCCGCCTTCACGAATAGCAAAACGCAGACCCGGTTCAATCGCAATCGGTGTGATCAATTGTACATCCATCTTGACATTATCGCCAGGCATGCACATTTCTGTCCCTTCCGGCAGTTCGATAACGCCGGTTACGTCCGTTGTGCGGAAGTAGAACTGTGGACGATACCCGTTGAAAAACGGGGTATGCCGGCCGCCTTCTTCCTTCGTCAGTACATATACTTGCGCCTTAAAGGTCGTATGGGGATGGATCGATCCCGGTTTCGCCAATACCTGTCCCCGTTCGACTTCCTTCCGATCAACCCCGCGAAGCAGTGCTCCAATGTTATCCCCGGCTTCTGCCACGTCCAACAATTTCCGGAACATTTCTACCCCGGTGACTACCGTGCTCTTCGCTTCCTTTGCCATCCCTACGATTTCTACCGTGTCTCCCACTTTTACCGTTCCGCGTTCTACACGGCCGGTCGCTACCGTACCGCGACCAGTAATGGTAAATACATCTTCGATCGGCATCAGGAACGGTTTGTCGGTCGGCCGGTCCGGTGTCGGAATGTATTCGTCTACGGCATCCATCAGCTTCAAAATGCTGGCTTCTGCTTCCGGATCCCCTTCCAAAGCTTTCAACGCGGATCCCACGATAATAGGAATTTCATCTCCGGGGAAATCATAACTGGAAAGAAGTTCGCGGACTTCCATTTCTACTAGTTCAATCAATTCCGGATCATCTACCTGATCGGCTTTGTTCAAATATACAACCATTGCCGGCACGCCTACCTGGCGGGCTAACAGGATATGTTCACGCGTCTGCGGCATCGGGCCGTCTGCGGCGCTTACTACCAATATAGCTCCATCCATCTGTGCGGCGCCTGTGATCATGTTCTTTACATAATCAGCATGCCCCGGGCAATCAACATGTGCATAATGACGTTTATCTGTTTCATATTCTACGTGTGCTGTATTGATCGTAATACCGCGTTCACGTTCTTCTGGTGCTTTATCAATGTCAGCATACGCTTCAAACTTGGCATAGCCCTTTTTCGACAATACTTTGGTAATAGCTGCTGTCAATGTCGTTTTGCCATGGTCTACGTGTCCGATCGTCCCTATATTGACATGCGGTTTGGTTCTTTCGTATTTTTCTTTAGCCATTTTAC
>JALCNL010000039.1 GCA_022649055.1 Megasphaera sp. | reverse complement strand
CCATGTCCCCCGGATATAATAATACTTGCCGCAATGTGCCAAGCGGCAGATAAGGTATTTGAGGAACAAACATAGTTTGCTCTTTTGGCAGCATATTTATTTTTCCTGATACATACGGCCATATTCCTGCAATGGCTCTCAAAAAGGTACTTTTTCCACTGCCGCTGACGCCGCGAATAAGAATGTTTTTTCCTGCGGTAAATCGCAGTGTAACATCCTCCAGCAAGGGAACTCCATTCGGCAGGTATATACCAAAATGAAACAGTTCCAACCCACCGTCCGAAAAAGATTGTTCTACATCTTCGTTTTCTTTTTCTTCCCACAAAATCTCTTTCATATGTTTATTAAAGCTTGTAAGACGATCAACAACAGCTTTCCATTCTGCCAGTATCGCATACATGTCCACAAAATAAGAAAGTGATTCCTGCACCTTGCCAAAAGCATTTGCTACTTGCATCAGACCACCCAAAGAAATTGCTTTAGATAAATATCGTGGCATAACGACAATAAAAGGAAAAATAATTGCAATTTGAGAATATCCGCTATTAAGCCAAATCAATTGCTTTTTCTTTTGAATAATCTTCCAAAAATTATCTAACAACATCCTAAAACGATGACGAAATATATGACACTCTTGTTTTTCTCCTCCATAAAAAGCGACACTTTCGGCATTTTCCCGCATACGCATCATACTAAATCGAAAATTAGCTTCATAGCGTTGTTGAATAAAATTAAGCTTCATCAGCCGATATCCTACTCGGTGTGTCAGCCATGTACCAATGACGGCATATAAAATGGCAATCCATACTAAATATCCAGGGATATGCCAGCTCACCCCCATAAGAGTAAATTCCAATGTACCTGATATTTGATACAGAATAATAATAAACGCCGTTAATACACAAATTGCCTTAATAAAACCTACTGTCAATTCAATGGTTTTCGTTACAAAAAGATTAATATCTTCACTAATACGTTGATCTGGATTATCCGTTGTCGTTCCAAACATCTGTAATCGATAATACGTTTTTCCTTTAAGCCAACACTCAAGATATTGCGCCGTCAGCCATTTTCTCCATCGCAATCCTAATACCTGCTGTAGATAAAAGGAGTACACAGAAAAAATTATGTATAAAGCTGCCAACCATGAAAAATGTATTAATTCATTAAAGATAACAGTCGTATTATACTCTTGCAATGCCGTATAAAAAGTATTATTCCATTGATTCAACAATACCAGCATAACAACAATAGCTATGGTAAGCAATACAACTCCTGTCAAAAGTACATAAGCACTCTTTTTCTCTTCTGATTTCCAATAACTTTTTGTTAATATCCAAACATGAGAAAAAAATTGATGATATGAAGAAAACAGTTTCATAATGCTCCCCCTCGTATAATATATTTTGTAAGCAAGATTTCCGCCTTGCTTACAAGGTAAAACTTCTAATATGGAATTCCTGATGCTACAATTACTTTTAGAGATTTATGGTCAAGGTTACGTCTTTTCTCCCTTGCGGCACCTATCGGTGACTGCTCAAGAAGCTTGACGCCTGCCTTAGTGTCAAATACCGCTTACACAGATGTTACGTCCCTGGGCGAGAGTGGTTTCCAGCAACGTTGCCTCTCACGAGTGAATGCTTATTAACGAGGGTACGGTCAGCAATTAAGATCAGGATTATTCCTTATTCACTTTTCCAACTCTTGCCGAAAAGGAGGTGATTTACTTTGAAGAAGGCGGATCTTCTTTCTACTCTTAACCAACCCGGTGCGGTAGAACTTGCCAAACGACTCGCAGAGATCTGCGTTCCCGTAAGAATCTTGCACAACGTGTGGCAGCTCTTGAATCTACGTTATTTTACGGCATACAGGCCGCGAACCATCTCTCTTCCTGTGAAGTTCTTACTCCGTTCCACACTGTGGTATACGGCTTGAATCCGAAGACCATTAAAAACTACAAGCAATCGTTTATTGACCTCGGCAAGAACGACTATGTCGATGCGCGTTTGTCATCGCCTCATCCTTCATACGGCTCTCGACCTATGAAACTGGGATCAAGGCTGACGATACACCACGCTCAAAAGCTGGCAATGCCTATCTCAGGTATTACCTGATTGAAGCACCCCGCCATGTAAAAAATCAATGCGGCGAAGTTGCTGCATTCTACAAAAAAAATATGATGAAGTAAAAATTCATCAACATAAACGAGCACTCATTTTCTGGGAATCCTTTTGAAACCTTTTCTTTTATAGAGTTGACATATTACCAGATTGCTTAAATAATAATACCTGCAGCAATACACCGCAGGTATAACATAGTTAACGCTCTCTGGCCGTTTGAAAGGCATCTGCTAAAGAATACGTTAACGGTTCAGACGGCTTTGTCGCTTCCAGTATAGGTTTTATTATTTTATTTAATTCTTTTTTTTCTTTTGAAATCACATACAATTTTGATGTGTTGCGAGCATCCCAAAGTGCGTCATGCATTTGACCATCAAATTTTTCTCCCAACGTGCTGACCGCTTTATCTAATGAAATAACTTGATCCAACCCAAGTATATTACAATAAATTTGTTGAAAATTTTGCCAATGCGCTAACATCCAACGAACATTTGCATCAGTAATATCCATTTGTTTGAGTAGAAGCTCCCCATTAAGCTGGCGCCAATCGCTTTCGCTCCAAGCATAAATTTCATAGTTATTTACTTCTTCAGCATTACACCATTTCAAAAACCTTTTATATACAGTCCTAAAATGATCTGCTCTAGATAGGACGGACATGGTAATTCCGGTCAATTGCTGACAAGTATTATCCATTTCGGTGGTATATTCTGGGCGAACATATTCTTTATAAGAACTTATTTCTTTTCCCTGTTCATTCAGTTTAACCGCACCTATTTCTATAATCTCTCCCGCACAAATCCGGCGGGCTTGTCTTTGTTCCCGTTTAATCGGATTCATCTCGAAGTCGATAAATACCGCCTTCACTGGCATTCCTCCTGTTCTGAATCTTTATGATAGTTGATTATATCACATTTTTTAACATAATTCACATATAAATAAAAAAACGATCTTGCAATTTTTTTGTACTATATATCAAGTCTAACAAAAAAAATCTGCCTCTCAAACAGTATTATGTGAGAGGCAGACTAAAATAAATATTATTTTTTGACAAAATATAGTTTTAATTTTATTATTCATCAGCCATTCTTTTATAGATAGCATACTTTTGTTTAGCATTTGCTTCCGCTTTAGCAAAAAGTTCCTCTGCTACTTCTGGGAATGTCCGAGTTAAGGCAGCATATCGTGTTTCTCCCATAAGAAATTCCCGGAAAGAACCCGTTGGTTCCTTAGAATCAAGAATAAACGGATTTTTTCCTTCTTTTATACGTTCTGGATTATACCGATACAAATGCCAATACCCACAGTCAACCGCCTTCTTCATTTCCAGTTGAGAGAAACCCATTCCTTTCGAAAGACCATGGCTGATACAAGGCGCATACGCAATAACAATTGCCGGACCATTATAGGCCTCTGCTTCTTTAATTGCCTTAATAAGCTGTGCCGGGTTAGCACCCAGCGCCACTTGTGCCACGTAAATGTGCCCGTATGTCATGAGAAGACGTCCTAAATCCTTTTTGTTATATCGACGGCCCGCAGACGAAAATTGAGCTACGGCTCCTATAGGGGTGGCTTTCGAAGACTGTCCCCCCGTATTGGAATATACTTCTGTATCCACAAGGAGTATATTGACATTGGCATCAGTTGCCATGACATGATCCAATCCGCCATAACCAATATCGTATGCCCAGCCGTCGCCGCCATACATCCAAATCGTCTTCTTGGCAATATGTTCTTCATGCGCCAATAAATATTCTTTAAGTTCTGCTGCTGTTCCTTCCAGTGGTGTATGGTTCAGTGCATTAATAAACGCCCTGCTGATATCGCTGGTTACTTCTCCTTCATTCTCAATTCCCAAAGAATCAATCCAATGCTGCACCGCATCTTTTAATTCCCCGTCTGCCAGTGGCAGCAGTGCCTTCGCCCGTTCGGCAATCGCTTCCCGCTGCTGTGATAAAGATAAGTACATTCCCATAGCAAATTCGGCGTTATCTTCAAACAGAGAATTTGACCACGCCGGTCCATGTCCGTTCTTATCCGTCGTATAGGGAATACAGGGAAGTGCCGATCCCCAGGCTTGTGTACACCCCGTTGCATTCGCTACAAACATCCGTGACCCAAAAAGCTGTGTCAGCAGTTTCATGTAAGGTGTTTCCCCACATCCTGCACAAGCTCCGGAAAATTCCAACAAAGGCTTGTTGAATTGACTGCCTTTAACGCTGAATTTATCCAGACCGGTATTTTTATCGGATATGGTTTGAGCATAAGTCCAGTTATCTGCTTCTTTTTTCTGTGTTTCAAACGGTTTCAATACCAATGCCTTATTTTTAGCCGGACACACATTGACACAACTGCCACAGCTATAACAATCAAGCGGGGATACCTGTATACGGAACCCCAGCGTTTCAAGACCTTTCCCCGCAGCTGGTTTTGTAACAAACCCTTCCGGGGCTGCTTTTTGCTCTTGTTCATCCAATACATACGGCCGAATCGCCGCATGGGGACAAACGAGTGCACACTGATTGCACTGCAGGCAGTTTTCTGGAATCCATTGCGGTACATCGACAGCAATGCCGCGTTTTTCATATTGTGAACTTCCCAACGGATAGGATCCATCAACATACGGCATAAATTCACTAACCGGTATATCATCACCTTTTTGTGCATTGGACGGCATCACTATTTTCTTAACAAAATCAGGAATACTGTCATCTGCTTCTGCCGCATGCGGAATTGCAATCGTCTGCCACGCTTGGGGGATAGGTACTTCCACCACATCGGAAACACCACGGTCTACCGCTTCCTGATTCATAAAGACAATTTTTTCTCCCTTCGCCGCATACGTTTTTTGAATGGCTTCCTTCATATATGCCGCTGCTTCATTAATAGGAATAACATTTGCCAGTTTAAAAAAGGCTGCTTGGAGAACTGTATTCGTTCGGTTGCGCAATCCAATTTCCTTCGCAATTTTTGTGGCATCTATCGTATAGAAGTGAATATGTTTTTGAGCTATTTGACGCTTAACCTCCGGACTAAGCTGTTGTTCCAATTCAGACATATCCCAGCTGCAGTTTAATAAGAAGGTCCCTCCGTCTTTAAGTTCCCCGACAATATCATAACTATGCATATATGCTTCTTTATGACAGGCAATAAAATCAGCAGCTGTCACATAATATGTCGAACGGATAGGTCTTTTGCCAAACCGGAGATGTGACTTCGTAACACCGCCTGATTTTTTTGCATCGTACTCAAAATACGCTTGCACATACATATCGGTATTATCCCCGATAATTTTAATGGAATTTTTATTGGCCCCCACAGTCCCATCGGATCCAAACCCCCAAAACTTACAGCTCACAGTTCCCGTCGTATCAACGGTCATCGGCTTAATCGGCAGTGATAAATAGGTTACATCATCCTGAATCCCGACTGTAAAATGCTGCTTTGACTGTGGTGTATCCATATTATCAAATACAGCTTTAATATGTGCCGGCGGTACATCTTTAGAAGATAACCCATACCGGCCCGCTAAGATAGCTATATTCCGGTCACTATTTTTAATAGCCGCACAAACATCTTCATAAAGCGGTTCTCCTACAGCTCCCGGTTCCTTGGTCCTATCAAGGACAGTAAGCGTGGTCACACTATCCGGCAAAGAGGCAAAGAAATGCTTCAATGAAAACGGCCGGTATAAATGAACCTGCAGATAACCTACTTTTTGTCCTTGCCCCATTAATTCATCAATCGTTTCTTGAATAGCTCCCGTGACAGACCCCATTGCAACAATAACGTGTTCCGCATCTTGGGCACCATAATAATTAAACAACTTATAATCACGCCCAGTTAGTTTATTGATCTCATCCATATAAGACTGTACAATGTCAGGGAGATTAATATAATGTTCATTGACTGCTTCCCGTGCTTGGAAAAAAATATCCGGATTATTAACACAACTCCGGATACACGGATGATCCGGATTAAGGGCGGTATGTTTAAAATCATACAGTGCTTTCTTATCAATCAGCTTTCCCAGTTCCTCATATGGCATGACTTCAACTTTTTGAATTTCATGAGATGTCCGGAATCCATCAAAAAAATGCAGAAAAGGCACCCGCCCCTTAATCGTGGAAAGATGTGCGACTCCGGCAAGGTCCATAATTTCTTGAACACTGGAGCTGCATAACATGGCCCAGCCTGTATTGCGGCACCCCATAACATCAGAATGATCCCCGAAAATAGACATGGCATGAGACCCCACTGTACGAGCCGCCACATGAAGAACAGCCGGTTTAAACTGTCCGGCAATACGATGCATGACCGGGATCATCAGCATCAGTCCCTGTGAAGCGGTATAAGATGTCCCCAGAGATCCGGTTTCAAGTGCTCCGTGCAAGGCCCCTATCGCTCCTGATTCAGCCTGCATTTCCATGAGTTTAACCGGCTGCCCGAAAAGATTTTTCTTCCCTTGCGCCGACCATACATCAACGTGTTCCGCCATCGGCGAGGAGGGAGTAATCGGATAAATCGTGGCAACTTCCGTAAATGCATAGGATACGTATGCTGCCGCTTCATTGCCATCCATGGTTTTCATTATGTGTTTTGCCAATTTCAACATCTCCTTATAGAATGAACATTTCCTGCATAAGTTAAACGTTTATCTTATCCTCTTAATTATAACGAAGAACTAACGTTTTTTCAATAATCTTGCAAAAACAGCAAAGTTAAACCTTTAACTATGTATTTTAATTATATATAAAATACATAGTTAATATGCTAATATTACAACATTAAGATATTATATGTGTTCGATTTTTATCTTAAAAAATACACGACCTTGCTTTACGGCTATATGATAAACTATACAAAATATATATTTTTTTCGACAGACAATTGTATGGAAAAACGTTTATATTTTATTTAGACTGTACCTTATATGGTATAATATATAAAGAAAGGAGTTTCTTATGTATTCATGTAAATCGTTTTTCTTTATAGCTACAGCTCTCCTATTAGGGATAAGCGGTTGCGGCAGTTTTCCTAACTCAACGCAACCCTTGGCATCTTCTATTTCATCTGCGGCATCGGCAATTCCTTCGATTGATCCGCAATCGGAGCAGCTTTTTCAAAAAGGGCTAACCGCATATGAATCATTTAATTATAATGAAGCAATATTTTTTTATGATAAATCCCTTTCTATCGACAAAAATAATTATAAAGCCCTTTCTGGAAAAGGAATTGCTTTAGCCATGCAAGGTAATGAAAACAACAGTACGCAGGATATTACCTCGGGAATTGCTTTAATCAAAAGTGCTTTGCAAAAAAATCCCAATTATGTAGCTGCTTTTTACGACTTAGCCTTAGCATTAAAAATTAACAAAAACTATGACGAATCTATCTACTGGTTTCAAAAGGTTATTCAAAAAGAACCTGATAATACATGGAGTTATTATGGAATTGCTACAATATATGGAGATAAAGGCCAAGCAAAAGAAGCCGTCACATATTTAAAAAAAGCAATGTCATTGGACAACATCAATGTAAAACAGGCTGCTCGTACACAGTCTCACTTT
This sequence comes from Megasphaera sp., assembly GCA_022649055.1. Classification (GTDB taxonomy): domain Bacteria; phylum Bacillota; class Negativicutes; order Veillonellales; family Megasphaeraceae; genus Megasphaera_A; species Megasphaera_A sueciensis. Next base: position 11,555 of record JALCNL010000039.1, on the reverse strand, counting down.
GACTCTATCCGCAGCGATCCGGCTTTTAAATCTCTTATCAATGAATAATTCCGCTACTAACCAGTATGTTATTTTCTGCCAATAGCATTTATATTCTTAGTTATTTAATTTTTCAGGGAGGAATAAAAATGGATAGATCTGATATGATGCACATAATGTATGATAAGAAAGGTCCCGTAGTAGCCAAAGCTTTCGAAAAGCGAAATTTTGAAGCGTATTATTGCCCTACTAAGGAAAATGCATTAGAAAAAGCATTGTCTCTTATTTCCAAAAAAGATGTGATTTCCTGGGGCGGTTCCGTCTCTATTGATGAAATAGGGCTGCGACCTTATATTTTGGAACACGGTTACACCGTTATCAACCGCGATAATGCTAAATCCCCGGAAGAACGTATTGAATTAATGCGCAACGCATTGCTCTGTGATACATTTCTTATGAGCGCTAATGCTGTTTGTGAAGATGGACAGTTATTTAATATTGATGGGAATGGCAACCGTGTCGCAGCCCTTTGTTATGGTCCCAAACAAGTCATTGCAATCATTGGCATGAATAAAATTAAACCTACTGTAGATACCGCTATTGCTCGCGCCCGTTCCGTAGCAGCACCTATCAATGTTCAGCGTTTTGCCGGTACAAAAACACCTTGCTTTATAACCGGAATGTGTACCGACTGTCTAAGTCCACAGACGATATGCTGCCAAATAGTACGCACTCGGTTCTGCAAACCTGCAAATAGAATTAAAATAATTCTTGTCGGAGAAAATCTCGGATATTAAATTCGTCCATATAATCATGTGTATTGCAAACAAAAGAAAGAAGCAGAGAAATAGATGTACATTCTCTGCTTCTTTCTTTTGTTTAACAAATTTACTTTACTATTATTTCATATATCCGCTTCCGCTAATTCACACAGAATGTGACCAATCATAATATGCATTTCCTGGGTTCTTGCTGTGACTTCCGACGGAACAGCCAGACATACATTACAGATTGCTGCCATTTTACCGCCTCCCATACCTGTCATACCAATAACCATAAGACCGTATTTTCTGGCAGCATACATTGCCGACAAAACATTTGCACTGTTACCTGACGTGGAAATCCCAACTAATACATCTCCTGCCTGTCCCAACGCTTCAACCTGCCGTTTAAATATCGTTTCATACCCATAATCATTGGCAACCGCTGTAAGAACGGACGTATCTACGGTCAAGGCTGCGGCAGGAAGTGCTTTTCGTTCTTTCTGAAAGCGTCCTACAAATTCTGCCGCTAAATGTTGTGCATCAGCTGCACTTCCGCCATTGCCACAAAAAAGGATTTTATGGCCTTCCGCAACAGCTTTACTGATGATCGCTCCCGCTCGTTTGATCTCGGGCTGCAATATCTTTGTCGCAGATAAAACAACTTCATGATCATGCATCCGTTCTTCTATAATACCCAAAGAAATCGCCTCCTTTATTCCAAGTTTGAGCCATCTGAAATAATCGTAATCCGGCCTGTATCTGGATGAATTACGGCCCCATGAATCAAAACATCCGCAGGCAAATACGGATTTTTTCGTAAACATGCTACCGTTGTCATAACCGATGTCGTGATATTTTCAATGGGATCTGCCCATTTCTGCAGTTGTGGACGAATTCTTTCAATATCCGGCTCAGCAATACCTCGTACTTTCATTTTAGCACACAAGCTGGCTGCCGTAGTACGCAGCATTCCACAATCATCATGCCCCATAACCATAATTTCCTGCACCTGAAGTTCATATACCGCAACCATCAAACTACCGATGACACTATCAAAATCCGTATACACCACATTGCCAGCCACCTTGATAATCTTAGCTTCTCCGCGGGAAATTCCCATTGCCGGCTCTAGAAAAGATACAAGACGGGTATCCATGCAGGCAAGAATTGCCAATTTACGCGTTGGATACTTGCAAAGAGGTGCTTTAACTGATTTTAGTTGACACGCTACAAATTTATTATTTGCTTCCTTAATCTGCTGTAATAAAAGCGACATGAGTCACCCTCCTGAAGACAGAAAATATATGTGATCACTCTACACCATTCAACAAATGTTTCGCTTGTATATACCGGTCAATACCTGCCGCTGTTTTTTTTGCTTCACGCATAGCCAGCACAACCGTTGCCGGTTTATGGACAACATCACCGGCGGCAAATACACCTGCACGAGTTGTCATACCATACGGTTTTTGCATCGTCGAAATATAGCCGTCATCCGTCACTTCTACTTTTAATGATTGAATACTGTCTATTTCGGGACGATTGCCAATAGCTGCAATAATTTTGTTTGCCGGAACAATTCCATATTCACCGGTGGGAACCATCGTAGCATCTGCAAGTATTTTTTGCTTTTCATATTGCAGACCTTCCACATGCTGAATTCCAACAACAGCTCGAGGTGCTGAATAAAATTGAAACTTTACGCCATCTGCTTTCGCTTCCTCATATTCCGACGGAAGGCACTTCATATTTTTCTCCGCACGACGATAGACAATAGATACGTCAGCCTGTAACCGCAATGCCGTCCGAGCAGCATCAATAGCAACATTTCCCGCCCCTACTACGATTACGGCATCACCTTTTTGAATGGGAAGATTGGTAACCTCTTCTTCACCCATTTGCACTTGCTGTACCTGATGAAGAAATGCTTGTGCATCAACAACCCCTTCTATTTGGTCATTGTCAATACCGAGCCCCCATGCAACAGATGTACCAATACCAGCAAATACCGCTTCATAGCCTTCACCAAATAAATCTTCCAGTGACTTATCCCTACCGATTTTTATATTATATTGAAAATGTACACCCAATTGCTGCAATGCTTCTACTTCACGATAAATATATTTTTTATGCAACCGAAAAGCAGGGATTCCAAATAATAGCATTCCGCCTGGCTGTCCATCTTCTTCAAACACCGTAATGTCATAATCTCTGCGTGCCAGTTCATATGCAACCGTAAGACCAGCCGGTCCACTGCCTATCACGGCAACTCTGCCATTATTTTTTTTATTTGTTTTTTGAGGAAGAAACCCACCCGTCATCGAAACGTCTGCAACAAATCGTTCTAATTTTCCAATGGCAATAGGTTTTCCTTTTTTTCCCAAAATACAATGACCCTCGCACTGTATTTCCCGCGAGCAAACACGTCCACAAACAGCCGGCAAATCATTATGATGTGAAATATATTCTGCAGCTGTACCAAAATTTCCTGCAGACAGTTCCTGTATAAATTGTGGAATTTCATTATTAATAGGACATCCCTTCCGGCATTGTGGTACGGCACAATGTAAACAGCGTCGCGCTTCAATGACGGCTTCCTGCAACGTAAGATCATAATCTGCCAAAGGTTCCTGCTCAAATGCAAGAACATCCTGCATACCCTTATTTTCCGCCACAACTATCAACTCCTATCATCCTTGTAATTACACATTACACATAAAAATGGTGCGCCCAAGATGACTCGAACATCCGACACGCAGTTTAGGAAACTGCTGCTCTATCCAGCTGAGCTATGGGCGCATCAAACACGCACAGTGTTTTATGCGCACCACTATAATACCATGTATTTTATATTCTGTCATCTGAAAAATTATACTAAAAGCAGTCCATAATATCTATATATCATAAAGAAAACATATAGAAAACGTCCTGAACTACCTATACAAAATACCCCTCCCATAATAGACAGTCACATCACTTCCATTATCGAAGGGGCGCTTATTTTTATATAAGAATCTGTTTAATTTAGTTATATAATATATTTCAATTTGTACTGCATTTTTTTATTTCAAAAGACGTATAATAAATGACTTCTTCTTAAAACATCACATTCATTTCGCCTACAATTTCTAATCAGGTGATTTTTCCATCGTAATAATTGTTCTTGCTGCAATTTTATTACTGCAAACTTTCCGTCCATAAAATAAAAAATACAAAATAAAACAAAAAAATGCAATCATACCTGCCACGATATAAAGCTGGGAAAAAGAAAACACATTGCGCATGTTCCCCAAAATATATGGTCCTATGCCAATTCCCAAATCCAACGACACAAAATAGGTTGATAAAGCTACGCTTACACGATGGGGCTGTGTTAATTTGATACATACGGCTTGGCCATTAGACATGAATGTACCATACCCTAAGCCGACAAAAACACTAGCCAGTAATAGTAAAAACGTCGTATCCGTTATACTTAAAATATACAAGCCAACCGCTAAAAACAAATAACACGGATACAGCACATAATTTTCACCTTTACGGTCAAAAACAATTCCCGTAAGAGGCCGCGTAATCGTAATAACAACAGCATATACAACAAAGAAAAAGGTTCCTGCCTGAACCAAATGGATTTCCCGAGCATAGGCTGCCAAAAAACTAAGGACACTAGAATAAGCAAAACCCATAAAAAGAGCAATAACAGAAATAACAATAACATGTGATTCTATATAATTATCTATAGAATAATTCTTCATACGTTTCATTTGTTCATCCGTCAATTGAATTTCATTGATTCGCAACATGAAGCAGCCAATCACACATAATCCGACCAAAATTGCACAAATAATAATAATAATTTTGAAATTAGCTATCAACATAAGTACCATTCCTAAAAATGGTCCAATAGCTGCTGCTAAACTAGTACTTAATCCATAATAATTAATACCTTCACCACGACGTTTTACAGGAATACAACTAGTAATAATGGTGTTCGTTGCCGTTGAAATAATGCCATAGGCAAGACCATTAAGAAATCGTATCCCATACATTATTTCTAAATTCGGAATATAAAAATAAAAAAGTGTAGTAACAAAATAAAAAACAATTCCGCAGTATAACGTTCTTTTCCTTCCATATAATTCAATGTTTTTCCCTAATTGCAACCGCGCTAGCAATGTCCCAACAATAAAAACCCCAGACGCTAAGCCGGCTTCACTTAATGACGCATTAAGCTGATCTTTTGCAACGACAGCAATAATAACCATAAGTAAATAATAAATCAAATATACAACAAAATTGATGCCCGTATCCAATAGAAAATCTGTATTCCATAACGATGTTTCCTTCATACCCTGTTTCATCTCCATTAAATTGATAGAGCTTATTTTATACCTAATAGTCTTTCTTGTATAACAAATAAAAATAATGGCAGGCATAAAATAATGTAATGACAGGTAACCCGTTATATACTAGTTAACCTTGATATAATCTTCGAATATAATCAATAAATATTTTCATCATTTTATACTTTGGATTATTGTGCTTATATAATAAATAACAAGACATATCAAACTTTGGTTCTACTTCATAGTATCCTTCATAAACTCCCATAGCCACAAGAAATCGTTCAGATAATAACGCCCCTGTAAGATTTTCCTGACAGTACTGCATAATCGCATACGGTGTAGAAAACCATGCTTGTACAACTGGATGACAATCTATGGATGAAAAATATTTTTGAATATTAGTATTCATCAAATAATATGACGAATACTGCGCTAATGGACGTCTCGCCATATAATCGGCAGAAACTGTCGGATTTTCTATATGCATATTCGGAGCGTAATATACCATTTTTTCCGTACAAAAAAAGGTCTGTTCATATTTATTAATATTCATTTGCGGAAGACAAAAAGTCGATATAATGTCAAGTTTATCTTCTTCAAGCTGTTTTAGAAGCTCTCGTGCTTCTAAATTATATACACTAATAGGCATTTTCGGATGATGTTTCTGAAAATATGCTAAATGACGATTCATAAGCACGTCACCTAATGACATAAGCGTCCCTACAGAAAGAGAAAGTGTCTGACCGCCCAATGCTTGTATATCACAAATACATTCTTCAAGATTCTGAAAAATAACTTCTACTCTTTTCAGGAATAATTCTCCTTCTTCCGTCAAGTTACTGCCTTTATTCGATCGTACAATAAGTTGTACCCCTATCCTTTCTTCGAGCTTTTTCATTTGAAAACTAAAGGCAGATTGTGTTATATTAGCTTCTTTTGCCGCGGCAGTAAAATTACGGACTTTTCCGTAAATAATAAAATTTTCTAATTGCTGTATATTTGGCAAATTCATCATTACCTGCCCCCTTACATTCCCGATATAAAAATAAAGTCTCCAAACACATATTCTTCGGAGACTTCGTTATTACAGCACCATATATTATACTATATACTTAATATATTACAACAAATGAATACCACGTATTTCACTACGAAAATTTTTTATAAAAATTGTGGATAACTCATACTTTTCTATAGAAGACACCTATCTTTTTGTAAAAAGCTGTACATATATCATCATTTTTTTTATTTCTCCAAAACCATACACGCCAATATCTATTATTTATCCACAATAATCCACAATATATCCACTTTAGCCGCTAAATAGAAAATAATCATAATTATCCGCATGGTTGTGCTTATTTTCTATATAATTACACGATTAGTATACATTGTTTTTTTAAGTTATCCACATTTTATCGCTTCCATTTCTGCTATACACTTCGCGTATTTTACTATTATCGTATATTTTTTCGTTTATACACAAGACGATACATCAGTGGTGATAAATTGTGAATAAGTTGTGGATAACCTTATTCCCTATTAGATTTCTTCCGTTGGTCGGCTCCAATCAATATGAACATCCAAATCCAGCCATATATACCCTAACGCTAATTTTAAATTTTCTAAACTGGAAACAGGTGCCGCGCTTACCGTCTCAAAAGTCGATAACCCCACATAACGATGCATCGCTCTTTCCTTTGTTAAATACGCTCGAACTTGTTCTTCTTTTTCCAAATCATGAAGACATATTGTCAACTCTTTTGTCTCCGTATCATATTGAATATAACCGTTATTATTTGAATCTGTATGAGCAATTACTTTGAAGATCGACATATCACATTACTCCTCGCTAAATAAAATTAAAAATATTTTAAACACATTTTATTTATTTTTATCATGAGATAATTCCCACAAAAAACCTTCCATAATAGCATTACGACCAAATCGCTGCTGTAATTTATCAATTGCTTCCGCTACTTTACCTTTTATTTCTTCATCTTCAGAAAAAAGATCTCCTTGAATTTGAAGCGGCTGCAACTGACTTACTGTCAATCCTAACAGTCGTATCGGTTTTACTACCCTTGCTTTATTATACAATTTTTTTGCAGAAAAATATAATTGTTCTTCTGAGCAAGTTCCATTATTTTGAAGCGTGAGTGAACGAGTTATCATATGAAATGATGCCAACCTAATTTTTATTGTAATCGTTCGCCCCATTAAATGATGTCGTCGCAAGCGCCAGGAAACTTCATTGGCTAATATTCGAAACTGCTCATCGATCTCATCAAAAGCAAAAACATCATGTTCATAGGTATGTTCATTGCCAATTGATTGAGGCCGACGGCTTACTTCCAATGGCCGTTTATCTATACCGCACGATAACTCGTAAAGCCGTTTTGCCTGATTCCCAGTAACAGATTGCAGCACATTTACCCCCACTGCAGCAATATCACCAATCGTATGAATTCCTACAGATTCTAATGCCTCTGCTGTTACGCGTCCCACCCCCCAGAGTCGTTTTACTGGCAAGGGTGCCAATATTTCCCGTTCTTTTCCATACGGAATCCACATTAAACCATCCGGTTTTCGCAAATCAGAGGCTAATTTTGCCAAGAATTTATTCGGTGCAATCCCCGCAGAAGCAATAAGACCCATATTCTTATGAATATCATTTTTAATAGCAATACCTATATCTTTTATCATTGGGTATTGCCGTTCCATACCAGACACGTCCAAAAATGCTTCATCTAAAGCCAATGGTTCAATAAATGGTGAATAATGCGACATAATAAGGCGTATCTGGTAGGACACCTTTCGATAATAAGACATGCGCACTGGTAAAAATACACCGTTGGGACACAATCGGCGTGCTTGTTTCATGCTCATTGCCGAATGAACTCCAAAAACGCGTGCCTCATACGAAGCAGTGGCAACAACACCTCGATCCATTAAACCACCAATAATGACCGGAAGTCCCCGTAATGCGGGATTATCTCGTTGCTCAACAGATGCATAAAATGCATCCATATCAACATGCATGATCCAACGAACTGACATTTTGATTCCTCCGTATTTTTTATATAATCTATTATACAACTTTTTACAATTTTTGATATATCATCGATATAAAATACTTTTTTCTCAGTATGTGAATTAAATAACTCATTCGTTTTCTTATTTACTAAAGTGTGTTAATATAATATATATAGTTCCTATTTAGGAGGTGTCATGATTTATGGATTTATTTCAGTTAACCTATTTTGTTGAAGTTGCTCACAAAAAAAGTTTTACAAAAGCCTCAAAATCCTTGCACATTAGTCAACCTTCTATTAGCAAAGGCATCAGAACATTAGAAAAAAATTGGAATACAAAATTATTTAATCGTAAAGGAAAAACAATTGAATTAACGGAAACTGGTTTATATTTATTACCTAAAGTTGAAATTATCGTGAATAATTTCACTAAAATAAATGAACAAATGGAATCTTCACATTGTTTAAATTCCGGGAATTTATCTATTGGGATTCCTTCTATGCTCAGCATAACCTCTCTCTCTCCCTTTATCAGTTATTTTTTAAAAACATACCCCTATATCAACTTAGAACTTCTGGAAATAAGTTCCCAAAAAACAATTAAGGCTATTGACGAAGAAATGATTCAAGCTGGTTTTATAATATTGCCGATGCGCTATAACATCCCCTATGAATATTATATTTTTAAAAAAGAACTTTTAAATATCGTTGTCTGGCGCAATCATCCACTGGCTCTAAAACAAACACTAACTATAGAAGATATAAAAAACGAAACTTTTGTATATTATCCTGCCACGTTTGACTTAAATCCTTTTATCCAGGCCTATTTTCAAAAAGTAATGGGACACCCCAAAGTAGTCTGCCGAAGCAGTAATTGGACTTTTCTCGTAGAAATGGTACGTATCCATTTAGGCATTGCCTTAGTACCGCAAAATATTTGTACTCATTATTCAAATGATGATATTGTTTCGATTCCTTTAATTGAACCCAAAATTACATGGACTGTTGCCATGACTTGGAAAAGTCGAGGATTCTTATCATATCCTGCTAAAATTTGGGTTGAATCATTCAAAGAATATTTTAAAAATCAAACATAAAAGAAAGAAGGTTTTTATAATCATGTACCATCAAGTATTATCTAACGAAGATATCTGTGAAATATTTAACCATCAAATAAAAAATGGGAAGTTCAGCTCAATCTCAACAGTAGCTGCCGGTTTAAACTATTTAGATCTCTTAAACCGCACCCGTCTTGACGTACTGGCCACGAATGACAAACGAACAGCAGCGGCTCGTAAAGCATTTATTTTGGAGAAAAAATTATATCAATATATTAGACAACAAACACCGCTAAGTATATTTGACAGTGACTACCGTCAAGAAACCGCCATATACATCCGTATGCGTGAACTATTCTTAACGGCTGGTGATTTTACCTTTAAACAACATCGTTTTGCATTCTTATTAGAGTTAATCCATTTGTACAGAGAAGATATTTGTGAAATTTTAATAGGTCGGGATGCCCTACTTCAAAAATGGGAACGAAAACTGTTTTATGACTATTTACTTATGGATATGGGGGAAAAAAATACAGAAGACATCGGAAAAGAAGCCATCTCCAATGGATACCACGAATGTGATTACACATTAGAAATAGAAAATGTCTGGAAACAACCTGCAAAATCAATTCCCCGAACAAACTTTTCCTATGTACTCAAAAGTCTGCCGATAAGTAATATTGCCCTCTGTACCATGGCATATATGAGGGATCATCGCACAGAACTACGCCCTTCTTTATGGATTGTAGACGATACAGCTATTTGGAATATGTTTAAATCAGGACATATCCCTTCTATTACAAAAAAAGATATTATAGCCGTTGCTTCCACCTATATAAAATAAAAAAAAAAGCGATTGTAAACGTAGAAAAATTCTACTTACAACCGCTTTTTCTGTATCAGCTGATCACACGCTTAGCACCTATATATCGAGATTCCCAATAGCTGTTGTGTAAATTAGCTATCGCAACACCTCCTGAAGTAGTCGCACTGATAAACTGATCATTTCCAATATAAATCCCTGAATGTGAAACTCCAGAAGCATAGGTTGTAAAGAAAACCAAATCTCCCGGCTGCAGCATAGAGGAAGAGACATAGCTGCCAATAGCATATTGATCATCTGCCATCCGCGGCAAGTCAATACCTACTGCCGAATAAACATATCGCGTAAACCCAGAGCAATCAAATCCACTAGGTGTATTCCCGCCAAAAACATAAGGTACACCCAAATATTGATTGGCTATTCCGAGCACCCGATCCCGCATGGAGGAATAGACTCGATCATTACTCCTGCTGTAAGAATAGCGGCGAACAGAACCCGTAGTAAGTTCACGACCTGTAAGTACTCTAAAAGTTGTCGGACCAACAATTCCATCTGCGTCAAGCCCCTGACTCATCTGAAACTGTCTGACAGCTTGCTCGGTAACACTGCCAAAATCACCGTCAACAGGTATATTATAACCCTTATTGACAAGTGCTTGTTGAATAACAGTAATAACAGTATCCGAACTTATTGCAGATGCAGGGGATGCAGCTCCCATATCTGCAATTTCATTAATTTTTTTTTGTACAAAACGACTTGTATTATTTACCGGAATATCAGACCCCATAATCGCTTTATACGTTTGCGCACCAACAATTCCATCAACATCCAAACCATGACTAGATTGAAAATTCTTGACCGCTTGAATGGTACCCGAACCATAATCGCCATCAGCAACAATACCTAATACCTGTTGAATAGCTGCTATCTGATTTCCCCGCTCTCCCGGATGAAATGTTGCCCCCGAATAGGACGTAACCGTCAACATAATTATACAGGTGATCCCTGCTACTCTTTGCCAATTACCCATCAAATACTCCTTTCCTTTGGATAGTATAAAGCTTATGCTTTCCCATATTTAATCATTGTGAATTGTTTATATCTACTAAACAGGCTATCCGAAAAGAACACTGACATTACTTTTAGGATAGCCTTATATTGTTGTTATACTGTATGATTCCCATTAATTACGTTAATTATTATACCACATTTACGTTATATCGTCAAAAAAACAACGACTTCTAACTGTAGTGACCCCATAAAGTTAGACCTAACCGTAGTAGCATTTATTGCTGCTACGGTTTTTATTATGCTGCGACATGACGCAACCGATAGTTTACCGGACTTAGCCAGCCAAGCTTTGCCTTGATTCTACGGTTGTTATAATAAATAATGTATGTCTGAATTGCTTTTTGTAACTCTTCGAAGCTGTGATATGTACGGCCATAATATAGTTCCTGCTTTAATAGTCCAAAGAAATTTTCCATCACGCTATTGTCAAGGCAGGTTCCCTTTCGGGACATGCTCTGATAAATCCGTTCTTCTTTTAA
>JALCNL010000038.1 GCA_022649055.1 Megasphaera sp. | reverse complement strand
TCCATCTGCCGTATATGCGATGATTTGACCTGTGTTGATAAATGCCCGACGAATGCCATTGCTGCGTTGGTCGCTAGAACAAAAAAAGAAGAAAATGTAGGTTAATATGAAAAGAAAACGGTATATCAGACCGATATGTCTGGCCGTTTTTATGGTGATGATAAGCTGCTCCGGATGCTCTTTGCGTCCGGAGCAGTCTTATGATAGAAGCGGAATTGCAATGGATACGACGATATCGCTTAAGGGTAACGGGAACGAATGGGATCGTATATGTCACAGATGGATTTAAAAAACAATTTTCTGATTTAAATAGAGCGTTTCGTGTATCGAATTAAGGTAGAAGGCACTGTCTGAACAAGTGTGGAGACAGTACTTTTTTAACTTTTAAATTATCCCTTTACTTTTTCTTTATAATATAAGATAATAAAGAGAGCGGGTGGAGGGAATATTTACATGAAGATAGGAGTAGAAAATGGATCAAATCGATGACAAAATTTTAACAATCCTAAAAAAGAATGGTAAAGTTTCGGCGACAGAAATCAGTAAGGTTGTAGGTCTGTCTATCCCAGCTGTAGCGGAACGTATCCGTAAGATGGAACATAGCGGCATTATTGAAGGATATGGTGCAAAAATCAGTCGTAGGAAGACCGGGTATAATGTAACGGCGTTTATTATGGTAAATCTGGAACGATCGGGAGATGTTGATGAATTCCGTAAAAAAATCATTGATTTTCCGCAAGTGTTGGAGTGCCATCATGTAGTGGGTGCCTTTGATTATTTGTTAAAAGTATTGGTTCATACACCGGATGATTTGGAACACTTCCTTATGACCGAATTAAATGAAATACCGACAGTAGCTTCGTCTCAAACTTTTATGTGTCTATCGACACTGAAGGAAGAATGGAATGTATGAAATTAAATCTGAATATAGCGGGATAGTACACAAAAAAAACGATGTGGCAGGAATGTGGCATCGTTTTTTGATGAGAAGATGTGTTCCGTAGTATAAACCAATAGGTATTGCAATTTTTTATGGACATGATACAATGAGAGGCAATTGCAATATAGATTCAGACTGTATTCTGCCTGTGCAGGCGGCAGCAATACTTGCACAGGACCGGGTAGGATTAGAGATTGCATAAGGGGGGACTGTAACGTGAAAGACTACAAACCAATTACAGAAGAGATAATAGAAAAATTACGGGCCATTGTTGGGCCATCTTATATAAAAACCGATACGGATGTATTAGCGCAGTATCAGACGGACTACGAATCGGATCCAAAGCGGTTTCATATGCCCGAAGCCGCCGTTATTCCTGCTGATGCTGAAGAAATATCCGCGATTCTTAAATTGGCTAATATATATGATTTTCCGGTTACGATACGCAGCGGCGGAACTAGTTTAGCCGATGGGGCGATTCCTGTATGCGGCGGACTGGTATTGTCTATGGAACGATTGAATACTATTTTGGAACTGAATGAAGACGGAATGTATATGGTCGTGGAAGCTGGCGTCCGTACAGTAGATCTGCAGCAGCGAGCTCGGGAGGCAGGCTTGTTATATGCCGGAGATCCCAGCAGCTCGGAAAGCTGCCTGATCGGCGGTAATTTAGCTACCAATGCCGGCGGGTTGAAGGCTGTCCGGTATGGCGTCACCCGTAATCAGGTATATGCCGTGGAAATGGTAACGCCTACGGGAGAAATCGTTGAGCTGGGTGCTTGTTTGAAGAAGTGTTCTACGGGGTACAGTTTGGAACAACTGGTTATCGGCAGCGAAGGTACGTTAGGCGTTATTACTAAGGCGACATTGAAATTATCTCCCTTACCTCCGTACAAATTTGATGTTTTGGCCATTTATACAGCACCTGATACAGCACTGGAAATGGTACCCCGTCTGTTGAAAGCCGGCATAGAACCCACAAGTGTTGAATATATGGATAATTCATATGTGCGCGGCTGTGCCGATTATTGTGGGTATACCAACATGCCGCACTATGAAGATGGTATTTATGTTATTATAACAGTAGAAAGCTTTCGGGAAGAAGAACTGGATACCCGCATGGAAACGGTATGTCAGGTATGTGAAGCCTCGGGGGCGGCAGAGGTTTTGGAAGCCGATGAACGAGTATGGAATATGCGGCGTAATTGTCAAACCTCTGTAGAACATATCAGTAAGGTATCACTTACGGATGACATTGTTGTACCGGTACATAACATAGCGACAACGATTGAACATATTATGGAAGTGGGCAAAAAATATCCCTTCCAAGTTAAAATTAATGCGCATATTGGGGACGGTAACCTGCACATCGTTCTCTGTAAAATGAATATGAGTGATGAAGAGTGGGATAAGAATGTAGAAGCATTTCATCAAGATGTGTATGCCTATACGTATGCAGTCGGCGGACGGTTAGCCGGAGAACACGGCATCGGCAATAAAAAGTTAGCCTATATGGAAAAATTTACGTCTGCCGGTGAATTAAATATGATGAAAACGATAAAACGGGCCATGGATCCTAATATGATTCTGAATCCTGGAAAATTAATAGAAGCGTAAAAATAACGGTATCGATATACATATATATCGATACCGTTATTTGGCAATTTAAGGAAAATGCAGTAAAAGTACTGGAATTGCCATTCGGCAAAAAAGAACGCGTACCTTCTAGCTTATTATTTTCCCGTCGATAGAAAGGGTAACTACCTGCCAAGGAATAAATTTTCCGCTTGCCTGCAACGCTCTTTTGGCGGCGTTTTCCAATCCGCCGCAGCAAGGAACTTCCATGCGGACGATCGTGACATCCTTGATGTCATTGCGGCGTATAATTTCTGTCAGTTTTTCCGCATAATCTCCCTCATCCAGTTTGGGGCAGCCAATCAGCGTGATTTTGTTTTTAATAAAGTCCTCGTGAAAATTAGCATAGGCATACGCTGTACAATCTGCCGCGATGAGAAGGTGTGCATTTTCAAAGTAAGGGGCATGGACCGGAGCCAATTTAATTTGAACAGGCCACTGCCGCAGCTGTGACACTCCGGCAGATACGGCAGTGGCGGCAGGCGCCGGGGTAATGACTGCGGTTTTGTGTCCCGGGCAGCCATCGGCGGGCGGAGTATGGCTGATTGTTTGTGCGCGGCTTCCCGGGCAGCCACCCCGTGGGGGAAGACCTTTTGCCTTCTTGTTTGTTTCTACTGCTTTTTCGTCATACGCGGCGGCTTCCCGTTCTACAAACGTAATGGCACCGGTAGGGCAGGTAGGCAGGCAATCACCTAACCCGTCGCAATAATCATCGCGCATGAGCTGTGCTTTGCCGTTTACCATAGCAATAGCTCCTTCGTGACAAGCTTGGGCACACGCTCCGCAGCCGTTGCATGCATCTTGGTCGATATGTATAATTTTTCTGATCATGATAATATCCTCCTTAAAAATGAGCATTCTGTATAAAAATTAGTGTCATGTATTGTTTTTCCTTTACCTTACGGTGTAAGTATAGTACAATAAAAGGAAAAGCACTGTTGTTTTTACAACATGGAGGTGAATTATGGGAAGTTACACCGCTATTTTTAAAAAAAATCCTCTGTTCAAAGGGGTACAGCAAGATGAATTTTTGCCTATGCTGCAAGGCTTGGAGGCAAGAAAAAAAAGCTACAAAAAAGGCAGCTTTATTTTTTATGCCGGCGATGAAATTCATCATATCGGAATTGTTTTAAGCGGGGCAGTCCATATTATACAAGAAGATTTCTGGGGCAACCGTAATATTTTGGCGCGTGTGGCACCCGGAGGGATGTTTGGCGAGGGCTTTGCCTGCGTACAAAATGCTACAAGTGAAGTAGATACGGTAGCGGCGCTGGCAACAGAGATACTGTATTTAGATATAGATAAGTTTGTAAGAACGGAAATCAATGCCGGGAAATATGCCGCGTTATTGACAAAAAACCTTTTGGCAATTATGGCGGAAAAAAATATTTTTCTGACACAAAAAATACGGTATATATCACAACGTACGACACATCAGAAATTAATGGCGTTTTTGTCTGATGAAGCACGCAGGCACGGATCTTCTTCTTTTGATATTGCGTTTGACCGACAGCAGTTGGCAGATTTTCTTTCCGTAGACCGCAGTGCCATGTCCTCCGAATTAGGTCGAATGCGGGATGAAGGAATCATCGAGTTTCATAAGAATCATTTTACGCTGCATGGAGATTAAACAAATAAAGCAATCATGGCGGCGATTGCAAAATAGGGGCCGTAGGCAATGGCATCCTTCCGTTTCTTGCGTTTAGTGGATAATAAGAAAAGGCTGACCAGGCCGCCGGCAATGATGCCGCAGACGATGGTAAAAATAATACGGTCTAAGCCGAGAAATAATCCGAGGGCCCCGATTAATTTGATATCGCCGCCGCCTATGCCGCCGCGGGTCAATACGGCTAAGAGAAGAAAAACGGCAAAACTTCCGGCTCCGGCAAGAATTCGTTCGGTCAGTGCCGCAGATAATACGGGAGTGGCCGCCAATGCCAAGAGTGCCAGTGTCAATACAAAAGTATTCAAAATAATTTGCTGTTCAAAATCCATGATAATAATAGCGGCCAAGATGGCTGCATATATGATATATGTCAATAACAGCGGCCAGGAGACTGCAGTCCACAAAACCAATCCATAAAAGATAAAGAGTACGGACGTCAGTTTCAGTCGGCGTGCGTGTGTGGCTCTTGGTGATAATTTTTCGGGAAATTCCAATTCGGAAGATGCTTTTTTATATCCCCAAAGGATAGTATGATTTAATACAATCGCTGTTCCATATGCTAAAAAAGGTATAAAAACGATTAAAAATATGGAAAAAAAAGGCTTCATAACGATGTCCTCCTCCTACGTGAATTATTTTTTAATTATAGCATAGCTTGCGGATTTTTTCAGAATACAGACAAAATACGCAGTACATGATTTGAACATGCAATACATGCATAGCATTGAAATAACAAATATGATATACTAAATTTAATTGTAATAAAAACTAAAATTAATATATCTTGAATGAAGAGCAGTACTGTTGCGTATCATTGAATATGTATGATGTATCCATAAAATTTGAAAGTGACCATACTGCCTGGATTTGATATAGAATACAAGGGAGGCCCTTGTTATGAAATTATGGGATAAACTCAAAACCATGCCGGAAAAGCTGGCGGTTATGTCACCCCGCAAACTGGTATTGCTGGCATTTGTACTGAGTGTAATCGTTGCAAGTATCATTTATGTTATTTTGACAGGATTTTTGACACCGAAGCAAGAGACAGCTGTCATGCCGCAGTATCAGAATGTTGTTGTTGCGGCAGTGGATATACCGGAACGGACAAGAATTACCAAAGATATGTTAAAAACCATAAACGTTCCGAAAAATGTAGTACCGCAGGATGCCGTACATTCGGTCGATGATGCTGTAGGAAAAGCGGCTGTTGTAAAGATTGTGAAGGAAGATATTATTACCGGACAAAAACTTACCGGCGGAAACGGTTTTTCCGGGACGATTCCGGATAATATGCGGGCGATTACAATTCCTATCAATGATCTTACAGGGGTTGCCGGATTGGTAAAACCGGGGGATTATGTAGACATTTTTATGATCAGTACGAACAAGGCATATAAAAATGCGGTATACGGAAAATTGATACTTCAGAATGTATTACTGTTGGCAGTGAATACGTCTTTCGGCAATGGGCAGGGAAATGATGCCAAAGATGCGAAGGACAATAAAGATAAACAGCAGCAGCCTGCAGGAAAATTGGGAATGGTTACGATTGCTGTGCAGCCTTCCGATGTCATGCGTGTCCAGGGAGCTTTGCAGGAGGGAACCCTGTACCTTGCGCTGCGGCCCGATTTACCAAGTGAATCCTATACGGTTGTCCCTGATTATTTCCAGTATATGGCCGGCGGACAAGAAGAACCAAAACAACAGCAGTCTTCACAGCCCGTTCAGTCGGCACAAGCCTCGGTACCCTATTATCCATCGGCACAAGCCTCGGTGCCTTATTATCCACCGGCACAAGCGCAGGTGATTTCCAGCGGCTCATCGGGATATAGCGATGGCGGCGGCCGCGGGATTGAAGTTATCCGCGGTAATTCGGTCAGTCAGGTACATGTACAATAGGGGGCAGGAAGTTATGAACAAGAAAAAGCTGAAAAACAGCATATGGGCATTGCCCGTATATACCGCCGCCGTATGGATGATGTCCGGTACCGTGGCATGGGCGGCTGCAGAAATTGTGATAGATGTCAATCAATCGCAAGTGATGAATGTAAATGGCGGGATTTCCCGCATTGCCATTGCTAACCCGGCCATTGCCGATGTGACGGTGACATCCGGGCAGCAGTTGCTGATTGTTGCCAAAGGAGTAGGTTCGACCTCCTTGTATGTGTGGGATGGCGGGGGCAGTCGTCATGACTATACGGTTGTTATTACAGATCAAGATGTAGGAACGGGAGAGGTAATTCAACACAGTATCGGCTATCCCGGCGTGCGGGTTGATAAGATCGGCGGCAAAATACTCCTTACAGGAGAAGTAAAAGATCAGGAGCAGCAGCAGCGTGCGGCTGCTATTGCAAAAATGTATGGCAGTGATGTAGTGGATATGCTGACATTGACAGATCCGATGCAGATTCGTATTGAAGCGCGAATTGTCGAAATTTCTAAAAATAAAACCAAAAATTTAGGTATTAATTGGGGCAATGCCTCTTCTGTTGATAGTACGACCGGGATTGCCTCCGTTAATCCGGGCAGCTTTTCTTTTGGACAGTATAGTAAATTTGATACGACAACGATGTCGTATGATTCCAGCGGCAATCCTACGTCTATCAACTCACGGAGTTATAACTCCGCAGCCCCTTTAATGGCAACTTTAAATTTATTGATCGGAAATGGCGATGCCAAAGTATTATCGCAGCCGCATGTGGTGACGATGAGCGGACAAAAAGCCAGCATTTTGATTGGCGGAGAAATGCCGGTCCCCTCTACCAATTCCAATGGGTCTACCAATGTGCAATGGAAAAATTATGGTATTGAGCTCAATATGGAACCCGTTGCTAATGAGGACGGATTGATTACCAGCAAAGTAATGGTATCCGTCAGCACGTTAAGTTCCGCAGCGGGGATTATTGTAAACGGTACTTCATTAATGGGACTCGCTACGCGAAAAGCGGAAACGGTCATCAGCCTGCCTTCTGGCCAAACCATGGTCATCGGCGGTCTTATCAGCACAGAAGACACAAAATCTATTAATAAGATCCCGATATTAGGAGATATTCCCATATTAGGACGCCTGTTTCGTGATGTATCCGAATCACATGATGAAAAAGAATTGTTGATTTTTATTACACCGACAATGGTCGATAATTCGACGTCTACAAAAGTTTCTGAAGCTATGCAACATGAATTGCATACCATAACCCGGGATGAACAGCAGATGCCGGTAATTCCTAAAATTATGGACAGCCATACCGTCGTTGCTAAAGACGAATATCAGGAGGAAGATGAATCGTTAGCGGCCCAGAGAGCAGAACGGAAGCTGAAAGAAAAACAGGAAATCGCTAAAGCGAGAGCCAAACGGCTGGCAAAGGCAGCCGCGGAAGAGACCAAATCTCCTGGCGGGGGTATCCATGCAGCTTCCGAGGCAGATCGGATCACCAGCATGCATACGATGAGCAGGACCACCGATTTGTACCAGCAGACCGTGGCAGCTAATAATGCGAATAACAGCATTGTTCCCGTGCGGTTAGACCAACATATGAATGATACGAATAATACGAGTCACTCAGAATATACGCCAGGAATTCTGGAACAGAAACTGGCAATCCTCCGCGCAAAAAATGATAAAACATAAATAGATATATGTTGATAGCAGCCTGTGCAGTATCGGTTATAAAGGAGAAACAGCAATGGCAGAAATAAGTAGGAACGGTATTATTATTACTGTATTTAGTACGGCTTCCGCAGTGGGAAAGTCCTTGATAGCAGTGAATCTGACAGCGGAATTGGCCCATCAAGGATTTCGAGCCTGTGTGGTTGATCTGGATCTGCAGTTTGGCGATATAGCGAACTTTTTACAGCTTCAACCGGTGCAGACGATATATGATGCCCAATTAGCCATAGATAAAAATCCGGAAAGCTTTGATCTGATGACATATATAACGCCGTATACATACGGGGAAACGACATTTTCCGTTATTACGGCACCAAAAACCTTGGAACAAGCCTATGCTGTTTCTGCTAAACAGGCGGGAAAAGTTATTAGAGAACTGCGTCGTGAGTACGACTACGTGATTATTGATACTACTTCGTCTTTTACCGAATTGAATTTGGAAGTCATGGATATCAGTACACTTATTACAGCCGTAGCTATCGTGGATTTTATCCCGACTATCAAGAATATGAAAATGGGGTATGAAGCTATGAAACGTATGGGATATGCGGCTAATAAAATCCGGTTCATTTTAAATCGCAGCAATGCCAAGACAAATATAGAAATCGGTGACGTGGAACATCTGCTGAATGCCAGTTTTTATCATGTATTGCCAAATGATTTTAAGGCAGCCGTCGAATCCATCCACTCGGCGGTGCCGATTGTATTGGACCTCACGAAGAAAGATTCTCCGCTAGCGGCAGGGCTCATAGCGTTAACCGATAAATATACGAATAGGATGGGGAAAACACAGGGTACCAAGACCGCAGCGCTTCAGCAGAACGGCGGTGGTTTTTTTGGATTATTTCACAAATAGATACGGAAACAGTATCTATTTGTTTGGTGTATAGGCAGGATAGAAGGGAAGATATAACATGGCGACACAGGAATATCGTGTTTTGCTTGTGGAACATGATGCAGAACTACTACAGGATATGGCGGCAATCATACAGGAAACCGTCGGCTTTCAGCTGGCTGCGGCATACCCTGATTCGCGCGATGCATTGAATCAAGGCGGTATATTTCGTCCGACGCTGCTATTGCTTGATGTCGATCATATAGAAAGCTATGGCATTATTGAAGATTTCCGGGAAAAATTTCCTAATACGCAATTGCTGGCGTTAGGAAAAAAGTGGTCTCTGAATCTTTTTCGCTCTGTTATCAAATCCGGCGCCGGAGGTTTTCTGGTGGCACCGTTTTCTTCTATGGAATTAGTAAATAGCGTGCGGGCTTTTGAGGAAGAGGAAATCCATTCAAAAGTTATTGCTTTTTTCAGTCCGAAGGGGAAAAGCGGCAAAACGACCTTTATTGCTAACCTTGCCATGGCGTTGGCAGAAGAGAGTCAGGGACGTGTCGGCATCATAGATGCGGATCTGCAGTTCGGCGATATGGCGATGTTTTTTAATTTGAATCCGCAAAGTACCATAGTAGAAGCTGTCCGCGATATCGTTTTTTTATCACCGACAACGTTAAATTCATATTTTATCCCCGTGTCAGAAAAAGTCAGTGTTCTTTGCGGTACGCGTGTACCGGAGATGGCGGAGCAAATCATGCCGAGCGATTTTATGGCGCTGGTGCAGATGGCTCGCGGTATATTCCCGTATGTTTTGATTGATTTACCGCCAGCCTTTCGTCCGATTTCCAATATGGCATGTGAAATAGCCGATACAACGGCAGTCATGGCGATGATCAGCGGCGGTTTTGAGATCGAGCATATGAAAAAATGTCTGGACATCTTCCGAACCTGGGATGATTATGCCGAACGAGTCCGGGTTTTCTTTTCCCGCGTAGAACCTTGTACGGAAGAGATGCGGCAGCGGTTGGAAGCTGAATTAGAAAATCCTATCTATGCCATTATTCCCAATGAGTATCTTCTGTTATCTACGGCGGCTAATAATGGTCGTATTGTGGCGGATATTCGTCCGGATTCCGCATTTGCCAAACGTATTGCGGCTATTGCCAAAGAAATGTATATAGCAGATAGAAAGGGGTGATTCTTGTGGTAATTCTCCTTTCTCTGACACTCGGATTGTTTTTCTTTATTGTCATAACCATCTTTTTTTTGCGTGCCGGCGTATCAACGAAGCGTGTGGATGTCAATGCGAAGATGCGGCCGTATATGGAACAGCGTAATATACAGGCGGCGCAGCCGAGAAGACAGGTGGCAGGACAGTTTTTTGCGGCACTGTTTCGCGTGATCCGTCCCATTGGATCTTCTATTATCCGTATGCCGCAGGCCATTTCCATGGATCAGCGCATGCAGCAGGCAGATCTGCCGTTTCGCGGGGCTGATTTTATCGTATTGATGGTTCTCGTGGGCATCGTTGCGGGTGTGGTTGCGGCTATTCTCTTTCAGAATGTGTTTTCAGGAGTTCTGTTGGGCTTGATGGCTATGATTGCCAGCTTTTTTTGGCTGCAGATTCATATACAGCAGCGGCGAACGGCTTTTGGCAATCAATTGGGGGATGCCTTGGTCATGATGGCCAACGCCCTGCGAGCCGGGTTCAGCTTTAATCAGACCATGTCCTTGGTGGGACGGGAAATGAGTCCGCCTATTTCCACAGAATTTACCAAGACGATCATGGAAATACAATTGGGAGCCAGCACCGAAACAGCCATGGAAAATATGGGACGGCGCATTCCCAGCAAGGATTTGGACCTTGTCGTAACGGCTGTACTGATTCAACGGCAGGTAGGCGGCAATCTGTCGCAGATTTTAGATACCGTAGCGCAGACGATTATGGATCGGATCCGCATGAAACGGGAAATCAAGGCGCTGACGGCACAAGGTCGCTTGTCCGGGTATATTCTGGCATGTCTGCCGATCGGTTTTGCTGTGATCATGTTTATGGTGGCACCTGAATTTATGATGCCTTTGTTTACGCTTACTATAGGCAGGATTCTAATTGGGGTAGGAATCTTTCTTGATTTTATAGGACTGATGATTATCCGAAAATTGGTCAATATCGAGATGTAAACAAGAAACAATTAATAGTAAATGAGTCTTGAATTATAAAAATACATAGTGTATAATCAAAACGTAATATACCTTACGATTATGCAAGGGTATATAAAGAGTACGGATGGAGGGGAGGGAAACGATATGTTGACGTATGTACAGTATTTGATGAATCGCTATTTAGGCGAAAAAGGTCAGGGACTTACCGAATACGCTATTATTTTACTGCTTGTAGTTCTTATTGGTGTGATGGTATGGTTTGGATTTAATATCAGAGGTTCCTTATCGACGATTTACAGCAAAATTGGCAGTGATATTTCCAGCATTGCAAATACTTCGAAGTAATAAAATCAGATAATGGGTTTATATCGACGGTAACACGGAGGTTATACTTCAAAGAACTGGTAAAGACAGCTTCTCCTAGAGAGAAGTTGTTTTTTTTTGCAGAAGTATTAAACCTGTTCCCTTTTAGGTCTGGATTTGTTAAAATAGAAAAAAGAAAGGAGCAATGGAGATGAATCTGCTGCATAAAAAAGGACAGGGTATTGTGGAATTTGGCATTGTCCTAATGCTTGCCATCCCGTTTGTTTTTGTTGTATATTTTGTGTTTATTTTTGGCTATTATTATACCACGGTAGCCTCCTTGGCCAGAGAAAGTGCGCGGGAATTATCCGTACAGACGACCTCGACTATGTCGACAGCCAGAGATGCGATCATTACCCGTAAGGCGAATGGAAAGACATTGTTGGGCAGTTATTATGTGTGGAATCCGATACAAGGGATTTCACAGGATACAGAAGATGCCTTTAAGTATAACTATGATTCTAATAGTACGAATGGTGATGCATATGTGACCGTTACGATGACGGCGACAAAAACGCAAAGCGGCCTGAACGATATATTTAGTATCCTGCCAAATACAATCAAAGCTACTTCGACGATGTACTGGGAAGGGAGTACCTCCTCCAGTCAGTAATTATATTATTTTTATAAAGGAGTCTTACGATGGGCACGTTAGTAAAACGGCTCGGAAAACTGCCGGAACAAGATATACCAAAAAAAATATTTTCTATACGGGAAAAAACGATGAACGCCAATGAGAGCGATCAGTATCGTGCATTGAAGTTGGAAATCCATCACCGAATCGTAACCGAAATGAATGTTGAGCAGCAGCGGCTGCTGACGCACGGAGGACAGGACCGGAATACGGTAGAACAGGTTATTTCCAGTTACTGCAACCGTGTGATTGACGAAAACCCGTTTGTGGTTCCTCGGGGGGACAGGCAGACCATTATTAATGACGTCATTGATGAAATTCTTGGCCTGGGGCCGATAGAACCGCTTTTAAAGGATGACACGATTACGGAGGTTATGGTAAACGGACCGAAAAATGTTTTTGTAGAACAAAAAGGAAAACTGCATCATACAGACGTACAATTTTATGATACGGCGCATTTGATGAATATCATTGAACGTATTATTACGCCGTTGGGCCGGCGTGTCGATGAGGCATCGCCGTTGGTGGATGCCCGTCTTGCCGATGGGTCCCGTGTGAATATAATTATTCCGCCGCTGTCGCTGATCGGGCCGTGTGTGACCATCCGTAAGTTCAGCAAGGATATTATCAGTGCTGAAAAACTGATGGAATTCGGTACGATGGATCAGGACATGGTGAATTTTCTGCAGGCTTGTATACGAGCCCGCTTGAATATCATTGTTTCCGGCGGTACGGGTTCAGGAAAAACAACGACATTGAACGTTCTTTCCAGTTTTATTCCTGCCGGTGAACGCATCGTTACCATTGAAGATGCAGCAGAACTGCGATTGGAACAAGATCATGTCGTGACCTTGGAGGCTCGGCCGGCGAATATCGAAGGACGCGGTGCCGTTTCTATCCGTGATTTGGTGCGTAATGCGCTGCGTATGCGTCCGGATCGCATCCTTATAGGGGAAGTTCGCTCCGGGGAAGCACTGGATATGCTGCAGGCCATGAATACGGGCCATGACGGATCCTTGACGACAGCGCATGCCAATAGTCCCCGTGATGTGCTGAGCCGATTGGAGACCATGGTCCTCATGTCGGGCATGGAGCTTCCGATCAAGGCCATACGGGAACAGATTTCCTCAGCATTGGATCTCATTGTGCATCAGTCCCGGATGCGGGACGGCAGCCGTAAGATTACCTATATTACCGAGGTGCAATCGTTAGAAGGAAATGTAATCACGCTGCAGAATTTATACCGATTTGTTCCGGAAGGCGTCGATGAAGAAGGAAAAGTATTAGGACATTTTCAGGCAACCGGACTGCGGCCAAACTTTATGGAAAAGTTTATTGTCAATGGGGTGAAATTTCCTGAGAATATGCAGGAATCTAACCTTACAGAACAACAGGAAGAATGGTGAGAGAGATGATTGTATTTTCTTCTATAGCAGCCGGAGTCTCTGTCTTTCTGCTCATCTTTATCATTTTTGTGCGGCGTTCTTCAACGCGCTATCAGGTGCGGAACCGGGTACAAGGTCTGCAGATTATTGATATTATGCAGCAGGGCGGAGATACTAAAACAGGACGGCAACAACAACGAAATTCGTTACGGAATTCGTTGCTGCGCATCTGGTCCTGGATCATGGCCCTTGTGGGAAATCGCGTCAAAGCAATGACGCCGCAGGCCCTGTATAAGGCACTGGATCAGCGTATCACATGGGCAGGCAAGCAGTATCTTTGGAATGCAGGAACCTTCTTTTTTGTTATGGTTTTATGCGGGGTAGGCTTGGTGGTACTGTCCTTGGGCTTTATTTTTACGGACAGGCTGCCTTTGATGCAGCGGCTGATGATCGTCCTCGTCCTGTTCTTTGGCGGTATGTTTCTGCCGTGGTTTTGTCTTAGTGTCATGATTACAAAAAGACGGCAAGGAATTACCGCGCAGCTTTCGGATATGATGGACCTGGTGTGCGTCAGTGTACAGGCCGGCCTTTCCTTTGATGCGGCATTGACCCAGGTCGGAGAACGGATGAAAGGGCCTATGGCTGATGAGACCAACCGCATGCTTCGTGATATTCGCATGGGGATGACCCGCCGACAGTCTTTGACAGCAATGGCGAGCCGTTGTCATGTTGATTCCGTGTATCTCTTCGTGGCTGCCGTTATTCAGACGGAAAGCTTGGGAGTGAGTCTGGCCAATATGCTGAAAATCCAAGCCGATAATATGCGGGACCGTCATCGGCAGATGATTCGGGAAAAAGCGATGAAGCTGCCGGTCAAATTAGTGTTTCCTTTGGCTTTCTTTATTTTCCCAACTATTTTTATTGTAGTGCTGGGCCCTTTGGTTTTGACTGTATTGACGCAACTTAAGGGGAATTTCTGATATGAAGAAAAAATATCGTATCATGACAAATAAAAAGCCGGCCATAGACCTCTATGTTGCCGGCTCGTTTTTAGAACGCCTGCGGGGACTTCTGGGAACCCAAACATTGGCAGCCCATACGGGGTTATTGCTTATAGACTGTTATGCCATCCATATGTTTTTTATGCGCTATGCCCTCGATATTGTGTATGTAGATGCCGATTTTCGTATTGTGAAGAGCGTGGCGGATCTGCGTCCTTGGCACATAAGCGGCTGTTGTAAAGCTAGGCATGTCATTGAGTTGCCTGCAGGGACAGTAGAAACGTATGGATGGCAGATAGGAGATAAAATAATCATTCTATCAACCGAATAGAATAATTTGAACTTTCGCCGGTACTGCCCGAAAACGAATTGGAGTTGTATTTTATAATACTATTTCCATTTGTTATAGTAAAAGCGTTTGCTACAATACTCCCACTGAATTCAGTTTGGCCGCTTCCCATAAATGAAACGAGGCCATTTGGCGCGTATATGATACCATTAACCGTTTGTTGAGTAAAACTGTTGTTAAAGATAACATTACCATGGAGCGAGATTAGAATAACATTATTTGGTGCCGTACTATTTTTATTGTTGTACATTCCAGCATTAATGTCACCGTCAACAATAATTATAGTATACACCGCATTGGGATTCCAACCAGACCCAGACATTAACCCTGTATAACCGGTGTCTGTCGTCCAGCATTGACCTGAAAAACTTCCCGAAGGATCATAATAAACATGTGTATTTGCGTTGATATAGCTTGTTCCTGTGGTAGAAACGATGCTTTTTATGTAGTTATTTACAATATTTTGGGCATTTGTATCTTCATTTGTGAAATAAGTAGAGCTGGTTACTTTTGTATATGAGTCACTTACTTCATTACCATTTGAATCAATAGTTGATAAAGAGGATAATGTTTTACCATTTGTACTTTTACTTAATTCATGATAAGTTACATCAGACAATTTAGTTTTATTGTTCCAAGCACTATCATATTTAGACCAGATTGAATCATTATTAGCTGTATTTGAATAGTGTGTACCAAATTCATGAGAACCAGTTATAGTTCCTGATAAAGAGTTATTAGAATTTGTGCCATCCACGGTGATTTGGCCAGAAGTAGTCAGATTACCATCAACAAAGATATTATTGCTATTAAAATGGATATCAGCATTTTTCCCGCTTGTATAAATAGCATTACCAAAAGGATTCGTAGAAGAATTTGTAGAAGCAGAAGTGTATTCTGCGGTAGCCCTTACTGCAACATTTATTCTTGTAAAATCTTGCAGAAAATGCAGTCCAAAAAAATATAGCGGTACTTTCCTGCGTAAGTCCACGGTAACTGTTTTGGCTGTGTCTTGTGTTCCTTGTGTAATATTAATATTTACTGTATGAGTATCGTCAGGAAAATTAACTGCATTGGGGGTATCTCCAATAGTGGCGTTAACTATATTTTTTTCAACATAGTTGCGGACATACGTATTAATATTAGACGTTATGGTGTTTGTATCCGTAGCACTGCCATATTGTGATGCGCCTGCTAGTGCTGCGGCATCAGCTGCATTTTGCAACTGTGTTTTTTGTACTTGAATAGTGGATACATTGATAGCTAAGGCAGCACCAATCAAAACCAATGGCAAAAAAACAGTGGTAAAGAGCAAGAAAACAGCACCGCGTTGATGGGTAAGATATGATGTTAGATGTGGGATAAACATGGTAGGAAATCCTTTCATGTACCAAATTCTTTATTTTAACTTATCTATATTATAAAGGGGTTTGTGATATAATAAAAGTGATTTACTAACAAATAATTGAGGGTTATCTGCATGCTGCATACACGAGAGAAAAAAGTAAATAAAAAATGGCTGCTGTTTTTATTGGGATTGGCCTATTTTATTGTTATTCCTATTGCTGTTTTTATTCCCAGTGAAGAGCGATATAATTTTGCTGAATATATTCCTATTATTATTCCGTCCGTAGTGAGCTACCTGATGATCAGCTGGGTGTTGTATAAAGTAAGACACCCTCTGCAGCAGTTTATTATACAGCATGCCATGGGGCAGCGGATCAAACGATGGCCGGGCTGGTTGTATCGGCATCGCTGGTATGTAGGCCTGGGAACTTGGGGACTGCTGACATTGCTTCAAATCCATGGCTCGGCTATCGGCGTATATGCAACATTACTTAACGATCCCGAGGTAAATACAGATATTATCGGTTTCAGCCGACCGGATCGCTTTGATGAATGGCTTAATATGACCTCTTTTGCGTTTTCCCAGTATGTCCCCGGACCGGATGGAAGTACATTCAACTATTTCAATCCGTATTTGCGGGCGGTACCGACGGATGTGTTTATTGTCCTTGGCCAACCGGTACGAGATATATGTACCCTGTTTCGTCCCTTTATGCTGGGATATCTGGTAATGCCGCCGGGAAACGGCCTAGCTTTTTTCTGGATAGGGCGGCTCATTATATTGGGACTTGTGTCTTATGAATTTGGCCGGTTGTGGTTGAAAGATAACCATACGTGGGCGTGGTACTATACCTTGATGACCGTTTTGTCTCCCGCTGTGCAGTGGTGGTTTGGCGTCAATGAATTTGTGGAAATGCTCATAGCCGGACAGGCTGCAGTCCTCGTTATCTATCAATACCTGCAGTGTCGTCCGGGGTGGCGGCAGCTTGGCTGGGGGCTGCTGTTTTCGTATTTGGCAGGTATCTATGTATACGTCATGTATCCGGCGTGGCAGATTCCGTTTGCCTACATCTTTCTCATTTTTGCCGTATGGATCATAAGACACCACTGGCGGGCTCATCAATGGGGTCGGCTGGATGTGGTTTGCGGCGGTATTTTTGTCGGTATGCTGCTTCTGCCGCTGCTGCATACCCTACAGATGTCGTCGGCAGCCATTGCACTTATCCGTTCCAGTGTCTATCCGGGGGAACGTTTTGTTACCGGCGGCGGATTGACCTGGGATTGGCTGTTTAATTCGGGACTGGGATTATTTACGCCGTTTAGTGCTATTACAAAGCCGCAATATGCGTTTAACCTGAGCCAATTTTTTGATTTTGCTCCTTTTGGTTTTTTATTGGCACTCTATCAAATGGCGAGGGCGCGTAAAATAGATGCCTTGATCACAGCATTGCTGCTGCTGGATGTGATATTCATGGCGTTTTGCCTGATTCCCTGGCCGCGATGGCTGGCCGCGGGAACCTTATTATTTGAAGTTCCCGAAGGACGTATGATTATTCCTATTTCGTATATCAATGTGGTGTTGATATTGCGGACGATTATCATATATCCGCAGCGGCTCGGCCGATGGCAGACTGCTTTTTTGGCAGATGGGACAGCTTTGTTTTCGGCGTGGGCATCGTTTCATTATTGTAAAGAGGCATATATGCCGATGAATACGATCGTCCTGCTCCTGGTAACGACAGTGGGAATTGTTTGTTTCTGCCGGTACCGCAGTCATCTGGGACCGCTGCTGCTGGGCCTGTTTCTGTGTATCGGCGGCATGATCAATCCCGTTGCGCAGGGGACTGCCAGCGTGTATAAGACGGAACTGGGACAGGCGATTTCACAGATTGCCTCCGGCGATAAGGGAAAATGGATCGTGATAGGAGAGGAAACAACGTTGAATAACTATCCTCCTATTTTCGGAGCTCCGACAATTAACAGTTACAATACGTATGTGGCTTGGGATAATTGGAATACATTAGATTTGAATGACGAAGCACGCCGGGTATTGAACCGCTGCGGTCATATCAAAATCGGAGAAATTACGGAAAAACCGTCGACATATATATCTGAACATGGTGACTTAGCAGAACTTACACTGAGCCGCGAGGATGTACAGAGGCTGGGTGTGCGCTATATTTTATCAGACAATACAGATCTGCAGCCGCTTGATACAACTACTATCAGATTCAAACCTATTGTATGGGCTAATGGCCGGATCATATATAAGGTACTCTATGATAAGGAGTCATCATAAATGGAGCATAAGAAAACAGCTGTCATCATTGGTGCGGGTACGGCAGGCTTGACAGCTGCCTATGAATTATTACAGAAAAGCGATATCCGCCCCATCGTTTTGGAATCGGATACCATGGTTGGCGGGATTGCTAAAACCGTAAGCTACATGGGAAACCATCTTGACATGGGAGGCCATCGTTTCTTTTCCAAATCGGATGAAGTCATTGATTGGTGGCTTCATTTTTTACCTATAGAAGGCTCGGAAGATGATTTTGGAAATATGCGGGAGGCCGATGATATAGATCGTATTATGATGGTACGCCATCGCGTGTCGCGTATTTTTTTTCTGCGTAAGTTTTTTGCATACCCGATTTCTTTTCAATGGGAAACGATCCATAATCTGGGAATCTTGCGCATGCTGCGCATTGGATTTTCCTATTTAAGATGTATGGCACATCCTATCAAACCGGAACAATCGCTGGAGGATTTTTTTATTAATCGCTTTGGCAAAGAATTATATGAAACTTTTTTTAAAGACTATACTGCGAAAGTCTGGGGTATTCCGTGCAATCAAATCGAACCGGATTGGGGAGCACAGCGTGTCAAAGGGTTATCTATCATGGGAACCGTTAAGCATGCCATATTTCAGTTTTTCCATAAAAGCTATTCCTTACGGCAAAAAGAAGTGGAAACTTCGCTGATTGAGCAGTTTTTGTATCCTAAATACGGTCCCGGACAGATGTGGCAGACCGTAGCCGATACGATCGTGGAACAAGGCGGAATTATCCGGCTCAATTGCCGGGTAGATAAGGTAGAGTATGAAAATAACAAGGTAAAAGGGGTTTGGATAGAAGATGCGGAAACGGGGCGTGCCTATATTCCGACGGAATATGTCATATCGACAATGCCGGTCAAAAATTTGATTCGGGCTATGGGTGATACCGTACCCGAGGAGGTCCGTCGTGTATCCGAAGGCTTGATCTATCGGGATTTCATGACAGCAGGGCTGCTCGTCAAACGCCTGCAGATACGGGAAAAGGATGGACAGCTTATCCGTGATAATTGGATCTACATCCAGGAACGCGATGTAAAAATAGGCCGCTTGCAAATTTTGAATAACTGGAGTCCCTATATGGTAGCCGATTGTTCCAAGGTTTGGCTGGGGCTGGAGTATTTCTGCAATGAAGGCGATTCACTTTGGAACATGGAGGACAAAGACTTTGCAGCATTTGCGGCAGGGGAATTGGCTAAAATAGGTATTATTGATGCAGCAGATGTATGTGACAGCACGGTTGTTCGAGTTCCTAAAGCCTATCCTGCCTACTTTGGTACGTATAAGGAAATGGATACGGTCCGCAATTTTACAGATCCTATCACGAATTTATACCTTATTGGCCGCAACGGTATGCATCGCTATAACAATATGGACCATTCCATGCTGACTGCCATGGAAGCCGTTAAGAATATCGTAAATGGTGCAGTAAGCAAAGAAAATATATGGAATGTCAATGTAGAAGAAGAATATCACGAAGAAGTTAAATAATGTACAATGTAGGATACTATAATTGAGACTTCAAAGGATGTGATGCCAGTGAAAGTTGTCATTCTTGCGGGTGGATATGGAACCCGTATCAGTGAAGAAAGTCATTTAAAACCTAAACCGATGATTGAAATCGGGGAGCAGCCTATTTTATGGCATATTATGAAAATTTATTCAGCATATGGGTTTCATGACTTCATTATATGTGCGGGATACAAGCAGCATATTATAAAAGAATACTTTGCTAATTATTTTCTGTATACATCGGAT
>JALCNL010000037.1 GCA_022649055.1 Megasphaera sp. | reverse complement strand
ATCAGGTACTGTAATATCTTCCAAGTCTTCTTCCGGATAATCTACCATAACTTCAAGCCGTGTAATAAGTTCTGTTAAATGAATACGCATTTTCTTTACTAATTCAGATAATTTCCCCTCTAATTGGTTTACCGCATTTGTAAGGCCCGCTTTGCTTTTTGCTTGGATAATATCCATAACTGCTTCGGCCTGTGCAAGATCAATTCTTCCATTGATAAACGCTCTTTCTGTAAATTCACCAGGATTAGCTAATCGAGCCCCCTGACGTAGTATTAGTGCCAATATTTCTTCTAATGACTGGTATCCGCCATGACATTGAATTTCCATAACATCTTCCGCAGTATACGATTTCGGCCCTTTCATCAATAATACCAATACTTCATCAATACTATGTCCCTTTTCATCAATAATATGCCCATATTGTATTGAATGATCCCGGCGTTTTGCTAACGGAAAATTTGATTTACTCCGAAAAATTTTATCACCAACAGCATACGCATCCCGGCCGCTGATACGTATAATGCCAATACCGCTTTCACCGATAGGAGTGGCAATTGCTGCAATTGTATCCACTGTATCGTACATAATTTTAATTCCTCCATATGTCTAAAAAACCCGGCGCCTGCGCACCGGGTTTATTAAACCATCAATTATAATAAATCACGACATGACGATAAGGATCCTGCCCTTCGCTTTCAGTCCGGACATGCTCTTTATTTTGTAAAGCCATATGAATAATTTTTCTTTCATATCCATTCATAGGCTCTAACATAACCTTATCTCCTTCATGTTTTACCCGGCTTGCCAGCCGAACTGCCAATTGTTCTAACGTTTCTTTACGACGCTGACGATAATTTTCAACATCAAGCATAAGGAAATACCGGTTATCTTGTCCTTGATTCGTTGTAAGATTTGTCAAATATTGAAGTGCATCTAACGTTTGTCCATGCTTACCAATCAGTATTCCTAAGTTATTTCCGTGAAGATGAAGGATCACTTTATCACTTTTAATCATTTTTTCAATAAAAACTTCACCTATATCCATTTTTTTCAGGACATCCTGTAAAAACGCTTTTGCTTTTTCAGCTGCTTCTTCTGCGGTAAAACCAGCAGTAGTGACCTCTGCTTCTTTTGAAATAATCTTTTCTTTTACCTGCGTTTTTTCTTCAGCTGGTATTGTAACAGATTCTTGTTCTTCTATGACGGTCAATCGAACCACCGCCATTTTACTTCCAATACCAAGGAATCCATGAGATGGTTCTGTAACAACTTCAATCATCACTTCATCTTCCTTTTTTCCAAGCTGAAAAAGGCCCTTTTGAACCGCATCTTTTATCGTTTTGCCGGTAGATTCTATACTACTCATGCTTTCTCTCCTTTTTTATTACCATGGAACATTACCCATTGCTGTGCCCACTGGAAAACATTAGAAATAATCCAGTAAATAATAAGTCCACTGGGAAAACTCAAGCTGATCCAGCCGATAAACAAAGGCATTGCGACCTGCATAATTTTTTGCTGTTTTGCTTGTGCTTCCGATGTTGCAACAGTCGTACCCGTCATCTGTTTTTGAATTGCAAACGTTGAAACGGCTGATAAAAAAGGCAGAATATACATAGGATCAGGACTTCCTAAACTGGGCAGCCATAAAAAACTTTTAAAAGCTTCTTCATACGGATATTCACGAAGTGCATAAAATATTGCCATCAAAAAAGGCATCTGAATAATAATAGGCAAACATCCTGATAATGGATTGATCCCCATTTCTTTATACAGTTTTCCCATTTCTTCCTGAAGTTTCTTCTGATTCCCTTTATATTTCTGTTGTAATACTTTAATTTTAGGCTGTAATTCCTGCATTCCTTGCATACCATTAATCTGTTTTGCCGTAAGTGGAGCTAAAATCAGCTTAATAATAAGAGTAAGCACGATAATTGCGATACCGTAACTAGGATAGCCTATTACATTTGTAAAATTGTAGCAATATGTTAAAAAGACTTGCATAATGCCGCTTAACACATCCATGATACCACTAAAAAAACTCAATAATCTCAACTCCCGTTCGAATAAAAACAATATTTACCTACCAGACAGCCTTCATTTCATCTACCTGATAATTACGGCAGAGGATCATAACCGCCTTTATGGAAGGGATGGCATTTTAAAATACGCCGGATTGCTAAATAACTCCCTTTCACTGCACCATACTTTTGCAACGCTTCAATCGCATATGCTGAGCATGTGGGATAAAACCGGCAACAAGGCGGTTTTAATGGGGATATGCAAATTTGATAAAAACGTATCATAGCAATGAAAATTTTTTTCATAATGAACGCTTCTTTTTTAATACTTTCGCCCGTCTAAATAATTGTAACATACTTTGTTCCGCTTCTTTATATCCAACATGTTTCAAAAAGCTGCGGCCAATCAAAACTAAATCAAATCCATTTTCAATTTCCTGCTGATGCAATCGATATACTTCCTTCATCAATCTGCGACAGCGATTACGTTCCACTGCACAGCCAATTTTCTTCCCTGTAACAAATCCAATTCGGGTCTGATAACTAGATGATCTTGGTAAAACATGAAGGACCATCAATTTATTTACATAAGATTTACTATTATGATAAACAAATTGGTATTCCCGATTTTTGCGTAACCGTCTATTTTTACTTAACTCATACATACAATTTTATCCTAATAATGCCAGAAAAACAGAAAAATCCCTTGGGAACTTTTCTGTTTATCTCGTAATAATTAAGCAGAAAGTCTTTTTCTGCCTTTCATGCGACGTCTTTTCAAAACCATGCGACCGCCCTTTGTTTTCATTCTTTCACGAAAACCATGTGTTCTTTTTTTCCACAATGTATTTGGTTGATATGTCTGTTTCAAGCTAGACACCTCCTTCATCAATAGCGATAATAATTGAAATTACACCATAACAGTGTAATTATAGACAAAAAGATAGTTACTGTCAATGATTTAAGTTCATTGTAACATAAAATTAATGCACCTTTCCATTGCAATTTTTGAATAAAACAATATGTATTATTTAAAATTATGAAATATACCGTATATAGTTTTTTTTAATTATCTTTTTCTTTTGATGATTTTATTTGTGGATAACTTTTCACTATTGACTGATTTCTCTAAAAAGTATAGCATAAACTGTACACAATTTAGAAAATTTGGTGTAAAATATGTATAGATATTAACGAGTTATCCACAAGTTATAAACAATTTGTGGATAACTCGTTAATACACTCGGCTACAAGTTTTACATACTATATCTCTATTATTATCCACTTTTATTACCCCGTATTATAAACATATACACAAAGATAGGAAGAAACTAACATGGATCCAATGGAAATGGCTACTTTATGGGAGTCAATTTTATCAGAATTAAAAAATTATATCCCGGAAAAATTATATGAAGCTTGGATAAAATCTTCGATTATTCCATATTCATATGAAAATGATATATTGACATTAGATACAATTAATCAATTTGTATGTGGTTTTGTTCAAAAAAAATATTCAACGATTCTAACAAATTCTGCTAGTCATGTTATCGGCCGCCCAACTAAAGTCATATTAATCAGCAGTGAAGCTTCTTTACCTAAAAAACCAATTGTACCGGAAGCAGAAACTATTCAAATTAAAGAAGAAGAAAATGAAACTGATACTGTTACTATCAGTCAAAAACAGCAAAATATCTTATCTGAACAAGAAGTACCTGATTTTCCTATCACCGAAGCTCAACCTTTATTTTCTCAGGAAACGCCTTCTTCAACATCAGAAGAAGCAATAGAAGAACTAAATAGTAATTATACCTTCAATTCTTTTATTGTTGGAAATAGCAACCGCATTGCTCATGCGGCCGCTTTATCTATTGCTGAAGCACCGGCAGTCAAATATAATCCGTTTTTTATTTATGGAGGCAGTGGGTTAGGTAAAACACATTTAATGCATGCTATCGGCCATCGTATACGAGAAAAATTTCCAAATCTTCGATTGCGATGTATCACTAGTGAAGATTTCGCAAATGAATTAATTTCTTCTATTCAAGATAAAAATCCAGAAAGTTTTCGTCAACAATATAGAAATATAGATGTTTTGCTCGTTGACGATATTCAATTTTTAGAAAATAAAGAACATACGCAAGAAGAATTTTTCCATACTTTTAATAAATTATATAAAGATCACAAACAAATGGTATTTACCAGTGACAGACCTCCTCAAGATATAAAAAAAATGGAAGATCGGTTGCGGTCTCGTTTTCAGGGAGGTATGGTGACTAGTATTGATCCTCCGGATTTAGAAACAAGAATGGCAATTCTTCGTAAAAAAGCTGAATTAGAACATGTAGAAATAAAAAAAGACGCTGTTGATTTTATTGCTTCTAATGTAAATGAAAATATCAGGGAATTAGAAGGGGCTTTCGTACGTGTACTTATGCAGGCTTCTGAAGAAAAATCACCTATTACGCTAGAATTGACACAACGAGCTTTAAAAGATCTTGTACAATCGAAAGAAGAAAAAAAATATATTACAATAGATGAAATACAACGTACTGTTTGTCAATTTTATAAAATAAAAATTGATGATCTTTTAGGAAAAAAGAAAACTAAAACAATTGCATTACCACGGCAAATTGCAATGTATCTTTGCCGTGAACTTACTACAAATACTTTTCCTCATATAGGAAAATCATTTGGTGGACGTGATCATACTACAGTAATGCATGCTTGTGACAAAGTTATAAAAATGACAGAAAAAAATGAACAATTTAAAAGCATGATTGATCAATTAAACACTATGATAAAGGGTGTTGATAAATAGAGGTATAAGATGTGTATATCTTGTGGATTTTGTAAATATGTTCGTATGTGAATAACTGAATTTAAGTTATCCACATATTATCAACACCGGTGGATAAGCTAAATATACCTATTCACAGAACATATACACATTTTCACAGTCCCTATGACTATTACTATGATTTTAGTACACAACAACTAAAAATAATCATCATAAAAAGGAGATTTCCTATGAAACTTAAATTTAAAAAAGAAGATCTTACAAAAGGTTTGCAAACAGTTCAAAAAGTAGCTCAAAACAAAAGCAACAATATTTCTTATGAAAATGGACTCCTTATCAAAGCACTTAAGGATGTTATTGAAATACAAGCAAACGACTACGACATGGGTATCAAAGTAATTGTTCCAGGTATTATTGAAGAACCTGGAGAAGTTTTTATATCCAATCCTTTTTTAATTGAATTAACCCGTCGACTTCCTAGTGATGAAATAGAGATGAAAAAACAGGACGCTGATACTAAATTAACCGTTATTGGGGGAAAATCAAAATTTGAATGTCTTACAATGAATCCTGATGATTTTAATGAAGTAACACTTATCGATAGTGGATATAGTAATTTTTCTACCGATAGCATTACATTAAAAAATTTAATAGATAATACATCTTATGCTTGTTCTACTGATGATGCCCGTCCTATTTTTATGGGAACTTTAATGGAAGTTAATAAATCTACCTTAACGATGGTTGCTACAGATACCCATAGACTAGCTTTAAAAAAAGTAATATTAGAACAAGCTATTGAACAGCCGATCAAAGCTATTATTCCCAGTCGTCTTTTAGCAGAAATATCTCGTCAAATGCCGACAGACATGCCTCAAGTTGTAGAAATAACAGCTATTCGTAATAATATTGCTTTTAAATTTGCCAATGTGTATATAAAAACTCGTTTAATCGAAGGAGAATTCCCAAATTATAGACGAGTTATTCCTTCTGAATTTAGCTGTAATGTGATTGTTGAAAGAAGTGAATTTACAGGTTCGGTAGAAAGAACTTCTATTATTGCAAAAGATTCTCAATATGATGTTATAAATTTTATATTTGAAGATAACCAAATTAAACTAACCAGCCAACATCCTGATTATGGCACGGTAGAAGACTATGTTGCTTGTAATATGGAAGGAGAACAACTTAATATATCTTTTAATGGAAAATTTATTTTAGATATTTTAAAACATTGTAAATCAGATGAAATTATATTAAAATCAAAAGCAAATAGTCCTATGCTTGTACAGGAAAAAGGCGAAGATTCGTATATTTATGTGGTAACACCGATGAGGACAAGATAATGGAAAAAAAAATCATTATAAAGACAAAAAAAATACAATTAGACCAATTTTTAAAATGGGCTGATGTTATACAAAGTGGTGGTCAGATTCGAGAATTGCTTGATGAAAAGAAAATTTATATTAATGGTATTCTTTGTCTTGAAAAGCGAAAGCAGCTTCATATAAATGATGTTGTAGAAATAAAAAAAATTGGTATTTTCCGTGTTTCCGGAGAATGAAAAATGATAATTCAGTCACTGCGTTTGCATCAATTTAGAAATTATATTGATGAAGAAATTAATTTTCCTCAATCTATTATTATTCTTTATGGAAAAAACGGACAAGGGAAGACAAATATATTGGAAGCACTGTATCTTGGAGGTATGGGAAAGTCTTATCGTGGGATAGTTGATAGCGATTTAATCCATTTTCAATGTAAGGATGCTAGTATTATTATTTCTTTTATGAGAAATAATGTAGAACAGCAGATAAAAATTATATTGTCAACAATGGATAAAAAAAAATTATGGGTTAATGAAACAAAAGTTACGCAGAGAGAATTAGTAGGCACTCTTAACGAAGTTCTTTTTTCTCCTGAGGATTTACAACTTGTTAAAGGGAGTCCGGCACTGAGAAGGCATTTTATGGATATGGAAATATCACAGGTCAATCCTTCTTATTATCATACTTTAATAAAATATAATAGGGCTGTTTCTCAACGTAATCTTTTGCTAAAATCAATGAAATCTGTAAATAAAAATATACTCGAAGGATGGGATACACAAATTTCCGAGTTTGCTGCTTTTATCGTGAAAAAACGTTTAGAAGCACTCCATAAAATTGGATTTTTGTCTGGAATTATTCATAGACGTTTAACTGAAAACCAGGAAAAATTAGATTTATCATATGACCAATCTTATTTTTTGATGTCGCAGGATACTATACAGGATAGAGTAAGTCCTGCATGGTATTATAAGTTGTTGAAAAAAAAATTAGATCAGGATATATATCATATGTCTACTTCAGTAGGACCTCATCGTGATGATTTATCCTTCTTTATTAATGGGTATAATATAAAAAAATATGGATCTCAAGGTCAGCAGCGAACGGCTGCTCTATCATTGAAACTTTCGGAATTGGAGTATATAAAATCGGAAGTAGGTGAGTATCCGATACTGCTTCTTGACGATGTAATGAGTGAATTAGATGAATTTCGTAAAAAATCATTATTAAATTTTGTTCGTAATCGTATTCAAACCGTGATTACCACAACAAATCCTGATATGTTTAGATCAATTGAAGGATGTTCCTTTATTTGTCTCGAAGGAGGAAGAGTTAAATCCTATGGATAAGCGTATTAGTAGATTGGATAAGGCGGGTATATCAATTCCCGATGTGTTGGAAAAAAATAAACTATTATTTCCCTACAAAATGTATCAGATAAAAACTCATTGGAAATATATTATGGGACCACAGATTGCTAAATATTCCTATATCAGGGAATTTAAAAAAAATACGGTAGTTATTGGTGTATTGAATTCTGTATGGATGAATCATTTATTCCTTTATAAAAAAAAGATAATTGATAATCTTAATAATTATGCAAAGGAAAAAATAGTTCAGGATATTATTTTTTTACGCAGTGGAAAAAAAAATGATCTTCCTGTATATGAAATGGAAGATGGTGTTCAAGAAAAAGTATTTCCTGAAATAAATATAAAAAATATTGTTTTATGTGATGATGTTGTAGAAAAAATAAATCAAGAAACAGAATATTTACCGGATAATTTAAAAGAAAAAATGAGAAAATTACGTTTTTCTCAAGAAAAAAGAAAGACAGCGTATCGTTCAGAAAAATTTATTACCTGTCCTAAATGCGGACGTTGGATAAAAGAGGAAGAAAAGCTGTGTTTTTTATGTCGTTTAAAAGAAAAACAGGCAATAAAGAAAGATATATATGATATATTGATGCAAATTCCCTGGCTGTCTTATAAAGATTTGCAAGAACAAATTTCTTGCAGTGAGCTATTGTACAATGAAGTACGACGGGATTGTATTTATCGTCTTATTGATAAAATATGTACAGATAGTGATACTAAGGAAGATGATTTATTTTTAGCATTATTTATAGTAAGAAAAGAACCTTCGGAGTTGACAGAGAAATTTATAAAAAATTTAACGGAGAAATATAGGAGAAATAAGAATGTATCTTCATATCGGTGATAATCAAATGGTAGATATAAAAAAAATTTTAGCTATATTTAAAGTACACCCGAAGAAAACGGAAAAATCTAATCCGTTAGAACATTATTATAAAAAATTGATTATACTTGGCAGTGGAAATATAAAAGATGTTAGATGTTATATTGTGACGGAGGAGTATCTGTATGGTACACCTATTACATTAGAAACTATTATATGCAGGTATAAACAGCTATTCTCTTCATAAAACTATATTAAAATACAGTAAAATATAGTATAATTAATATAATTTCCAGTTAATGGATAGGAGGAATTAATTCATGTCGGAAGACAAAAAAATAGATTATGGTGCGGAACAAATTCAAGTGTTAGAAGGATTAGAAGCTGTACGCAAACGCCCTGGTATGTATATTGGAAGTACTTCTTCCCGGGGTCTTCATCATCTCGTTTATGAAGTTGTTGATAATAGTATAGACGAGGCGTTAGCTGGATACTGCAGTCATATTGAAGTAACAATCGAAGAAGATAATAGTATTACTGTTGTTGATAATGGACGTGGCATACCTGTTGCTATGCATAAAGTTGGAAAACCGGCAGTAGAAGTTGTGTTAACTGTACTTCATGCTGGAGGTAAATTTGGTGGTGAAGGATATCCTATTTCAGGAGGACTTCACGGGGTAGGTATTTCTGTTGTTAATGCTTTAAGTATTTTTACTAATGTAGAAGTAAAAAGGGATGGATATTTATGGAATATTAGTTTTACTAGAGGTATAACGGATTCTCCATTGAAAAAAATACGTTTATTGGAAAAAGATGAAGAAACAGGAACAAAAGTTATGTTTAAACCTGATCATGAAATTTTTCCGGAAACAGTATATGATTTTAATACATTAAAGACAAGACTTCGTGAATTAGCTTTTTTAAATAAAGGGTTGCATATTACATTAACAGATAAACGCGGAGAAGGACGGCAGGAAATATATTGTTATGAAGGCGGCCTTATTTCATTTGTTGAATTTCTAAATCATGAAAAACAGGCTATTAATCCTACTGTAATTAATATTGACGGCGAAAAAGATAAAGTTATTGTTGATGTTGCTATGCAATATAACGATGGATATAGTGAAAATATTCTTTCATTTGTTAATGATATTTTTACAGAAGAAGGTGGAACACATCTAAGTGGGTTCCGTTCAGGACTAACTCGTACTATTAATGATTATGGACGTACAAATGGTATTATTAAGGATAATGAAGAAAACTTGTCCGGCGACGATGTTCGTGAAGGCCTTACAGCTGTTATCAGCGTAAAAGTGAGAGAACCTCAATTTGAAGGACAAACAAAAACAAAATTGGGAAATAGTGAAGTTAAAGGGATTGTTGATACAATTCTTTCCGATGGATTAAAAGAGTATTTGGAGGAACATCCAAATGAAGCTAAGAGAATTATTGAAAAAACAATAGCAGCATCAAGAGCTCGTGAGGCTGCTCGTCGTGCCAGAGAATTAACACGACGAAAAAATGCTTTGGAAATCAGCAGTCTTCCGGGAAAACTTGCTGATTGTTCAGAAAAAAATTCAGATTTTACAGAAATTTATTTAGTAGAAGGTGATTCTGCAGGTGGTAGTGCTAAACAAGGAAGAGATCGTAAATTTCAAGCAATTCTACCACTACGCGGAAAAATTATTAATGTAGAAAAAGCGCGTTTGGATAAAATATTGGCAAATGAAGAAATTCGTTCTATGATTACAGCGTTTGGAACGGGTATTGGTGAAGAATTTGATCTTAGTAAAAGAAGATATGATAAAATTATTATCATGACAGATGCTGATGTTGATGGAGCACATATACGTACATTATTATTAACCTTTTTTTATCGTTTTATGAAACCGCTTATTATAGAGGGACATGTTTATATTGCTCAACCTCCTTTGTATCAGGTTAGAAAAGGTAAATCTGTATGGTATCTTTATAATGATGATGCGTTGCAAGCTAAATTAAATGAATTGGGAAATGATAATAGTATTGTTGTTCAAAGATATAAAGGGTTAGGTGAAATGAATCCAGAGCAATTATGGGAAACAACTATGGATCCAGAATATAGAACAATGTTGAAAGTTCATTTAGAAGATGCTGTGGAAGCTGATCATATTTTCTCCGTTCTTATGGGAGATAAAGTAGAACCACGTCGTAAGTTTATTCAAGATAATGCTAAAAAGGTGCGTAATCTTGACTTATAAAGTTTTTTTATTTGTGACAAAGACGTCAGCTTATAGTAGTGACGTCTTTTTGATTTAAAATTAAAAAGGAGGAGAATAGTATGCCAGAGCTTTCAAAAAAAATTTCATTGTTTACTGATTCTGTTATTAGACGGATGACAAGAATTTCCGAAGAATATCATGCTATTAACTTATCCCAGGGGTTTCCTGATTTTTCACCGCCGCAAGAAATTTTAGATCGATTATCTGAAGTAGCTCAAAAAGGACCACATCAGTATGGTCTCACCTGGGGTGCTGAAAATTTTCGTAGGGCTTTATCTGAATATCATTATTGTTTTACGAAACAAAGAATAGATCCAGAGAAGGAAATTGTAGTTACATGTGGAAGTACAGAAGCAATGATGGCTGCTGTTATGACTGTTACGAATCCAGGTGATAAGATTATTGTTTTTTCTCCTTTTTACGAAAATTATGGTGCTGATACAATTCTTTCAGGTGCGGATCCTATCTATGTTCCTTTACATCCTCCTTTATTTGATTTTAATTATGAAGAGCTAGAAGAAGCATTTAAAAAAAAGCCTAAGGCTCTCATTTTATGTAATCCATCTAATCCTTGCGGTAAAGTATTTACAAAAGAAGAATTAGAATATATTGCTTTTTTAGCAAAAAAATATGATACGTTTGTTATTACTGATGAGGTATATGAACATATTGTATATAAGCCTTACGTACATACTTATTTTTCAACACTTCCGGGAATGTATGAACGGACATTGACTTGTGGTTCTTTGTCAAAAACATACTCTATAACTGGATGGAGATTAGGATATATTATGGCACCTCCTGCTATTATTAATGGGGCTAAGCAAATTCATGATTTTCTTACTGTAGCGGCTGCAAGTCCATTACAGGAAGCTGCTATAGTAGGGTTAAAGTTTGGAAAGTCTTATTATGATGATTTATTATCTATGTACACGCATAAGCGTACTATTATGATGGATGGATTAGATACATTGGGTATTTCTCATACTAATCCACAAGGTGCATATTATATTCTTTTAGATATATCAGAATATGGTTTTGATAATGATTTGGAGTTTTGTGAACTTTTGGCTCGTGATGTTGGTGTAGGTGCAGTTCCTGGTTCTTCTTTTTTTAAGGAACCGGTATATAATTTAATTCGTCTTCATTTTGCTAAGAGTGATCAAACATTATATGAAGCTTTAAATCGATTAGAAAAAATGAAAAAAATTATTCAAAAAAGAAAATAGCTTTTTTAAATATAGAATGATAGAATATCTTGTATTTATTCTATAAAGATATTATTTTGAAATTTTTCTTTTATGAGGTGACTTATTTTGGATATACAAAAGAGAAGACCTATGTGGGTTGAAATAGATTTGGATGCTTTAGATAATAACATGAAGGAAATTCGACGTATTGTTAGTCCTAATACGTTAATTACAGCTGTAGTAAAGGCAGATGCATATGGTGCTGGTGCTGTAGTTGCATCAAAGGAATTATTGTCCAATGGGGCCGATCGACTAGCTGTATCTGTATTAGATGAAGCAGTGGAATTACGACAAGCGGGAATTACAGCTAAAATACTTATTTTGGGTTCTACAACCGGTAAAAGAGCAGAAGAATTAATTAATTTTGGGGTAGATGCCGCTGTATTTCATTATGAAGATGCTCTGGCTTTCTCAAAAGAAGCTGTGCGTCAGAATCGTCCTGTTAGTTTGCATATTGCTGTTGATAGCGGTATGGGACGTATTGGGTATAGACCTACAGAAGAAAGTATCAAAGAAATAAAAAAAATAAGCAAATTACCTAATGTTATTTTAGAAGGAATATTTACACATTTTGCAGTTGCTGATATTCAAAATAAAGCATATACAAGAGAACAATATAAAAAATTTAAATGGATATGCCAACGGTTGAAAGAGGAAGGGGTGTCTATTCATATTCATCATTGTTGTAATAGCGCAGCTATTCTTGATTTGCCAGAATTTCATGATGACATGGTACGAGCTGGAATTATTATGTATGGTTTAGCACCTTCTGATGAAGTAGATATTAAAAGATTTAATCTTAAAACAGTTATGTCATTAAAATGTTGTGTAGATCATATAAAAATTATTGATGCAGGGGAAAGTGTCAGTTATGGTCGAAAATTTATTGCTGAAAAGCCTACGCGCATAGCTTCTCTTCCGGTAGGGTATGCAGATGGCTATACCCGTATGCTTTCAAATAAGGCGGAAGTATTAGTTCATGGAAAAAGAGTTCCTCAGGTAGGTAA
This sequence comes from Megasphaera sp., assembly GCA_022649055.1. Taxonomy (GTDB): domain Bacteria; phylum Bacillota; class Negativicutes; order Veillonellales; family Megasphaeraceae; genus Megasphaera_A; species Megasphaera_A sueciensis. The sequence goes on along the minus strand of JALCNL010000037.1, from coordinate 7,392 downwards.
TATATGTATGGATCAATGTATGATTGATGTCACAACTGTTCCTGATATAAAGATAGATGACGAAGTTGTTTTATTTGGCAAACAAGAGGGGACAGAACTTCCAGTTGAAGAACTTTCAAACATATTGGGAACTATTAATTATGAAATTATTTGCATGTTAGCCAGACGTGTGCCTCGTGTTTATACGAGAAATGGAAAAGTAGTAGCTAATCGAGAATATTTGCAGGATTAATCAAAAATTTTAACATTTTTAATATGCAAGTAATATAAAAAAAAGACAGCAGACTATTAAAAATAGATACTGTCCTTTCTTTATATAGGAGATTGTATGTTATTGATACTATTTATTTTTTAATTTTTCTACAGCAGTTTGTATACGGTAACAAGCAGTTTTTATTTCTTTCATACTGTTTGCAAAAGACATACGGATATAACCGGCACCGTTGGAACCAAATACAGTTCCAGGGACAAGTGCTACATGTGCCGTATGAAGAAAATAACTTGCTGCTTCTTCAGAAGTCATTCCAAGTTTTTTTATATTTAAAAATAAATAAAAAGCACCTTGTGGATTGGTACAACTGATTCCTTCTATTTTATTTAAGTTTTGTACAAGATAGTCTTTTCGCTGTTGGTATGCAGCTACCATTTTTTCAACCTCGTCATGTTCTTCTGTCAGTGCGGTTATGGCAGCATCTTGTACAAATGTAGTGGCACAAGAATTCATATGACCATGCAACTTATTAATGTCCGGCATAATTTCTTTAGGTCCGGCAATGTAACCAAGACGCCATCCGGTCATAGAATATGCTTTTGAAAAACCGTTGAGTGTTAAGGTACGTTCTTTCATATGAGGAAAAGAAGCAATACTATAATGCGTTGCCTTATCAAACAAAATACGTTCATAAATCTCATCAGTAATAACTATTAAATTGTATTGTATTGCAAGTTGTGCTATATGTTGTAAGGAATCATAAGTAAGTATGCTTCCTAATGGATTATTAGGTGAAATAATAACAATAGCTTTTGTTTTTTTAGTGATTTTATTTTCTATTTCAGTTATATCCGGCTGATAGTTGTTTATTTCCAGTAAGGAATAATCTATGGTTTTTGCTCCTAATAAATGAGGAATATTTAAATATGGAGGATATACAGGATTTGGAATAAGAACTTCATCTTCCTTATCAAGTAGTGCAGCATATACAGTAAAAATGCCAGCAGATAAGCCAATGGTAACAACAATTTCATCTGTAGAATAAATAAGATGATTTTCCTTCTCTAATTTTTTTGAGATAGCTTTTCTTAAATCTAATAGACCGGCACCGACTGTATAAAATACATGTCCGTCTTTTATACTTTGAATACATGATTTTTTTATATATTCTGGTGTATCAAAATCAGGCATACCTATTTCCATATGGATAATGTGCTGGCCCTGTGATTCTAATTCTTTTGCCTCCGCTTGTACTTTTCGGATTCCTGATATGGGGAATGCTTTCATTCTTTTAGCTAATTTTTCTTTTAACACATATATACCTCCTTTTTATAAAAAAAACAAAGAAATTGTTATAGAATATCTCTCTTTGTTCATAGTTAAAATATATTATTTTATATAAAACAGTATCATGTTAAAGGATATTAGTCAATAAAAACAGTATGTATTGTATAAAAAATGTTAAAGTTGGTGATTAAAAACAGTAGAAATTAAAATCAAGTATTATATTTTTTATTGAAGGAGGAGTTGCAGGAAGAAGGAAAAAAAGATACTATACTATTAATAAACTATTTATATATCGAATAAGGATGTGATTTATAGTGGAATACTCCCTAGGTGAAGAAATATTGGTTATCTTATTGCTTATTGTTGCCAATGGGGTTTTTGCTATGTCAGAAATGGCTATCGTAAGTTGTCGTAAAACAAGGTTGGAATCTATGGCTGATGAAGGCAGCGGAAGCGCTGCTGTTGTATTGAAATTAAGAGAAAATCCTAATAAAATGTTTTCGACGATTCAATTTGGAATAACGCTTATTAGTCTTTTAACAGGGGTATATGGCGGAACGGCTATGGCTGGTCCTTTATCTCATTATGTAGAAAAAATTACTTTTTTACAAGGGCATGCATATACGATAAGTATGATTATTATTGTAACTGGCATCACATATTTTACTTTGGTTATAGGTGAATTGGTTCCAAAAAGGATTGCTATAGATAATCCAGAGCGTATCGCTTGTATTATTGCTCGTCCTATGTTGTTTTTTTCACGTGTATGTACACCTATTGTTTGGTTTTTATCTGCTTCTACCTCTTTTGTTACTGCTTTTTTGGGAACTAAAAAAGTTAAAGATATACCTGTTACAGAAGATGAGATAAAACTTCTTTTAGAACAAGGAGCAGAATTGGGAGCTTTTGAAAAAGAAGAACCGGAACTTGTTGACCGAGTATTTAGATTAGCGGATATGGATGCTAGTGATATTATGACTAACCGTACACAAGTTGATTGGATTGATATAGAAGATACTGAACAGGTAATTATGAAAGAACTTTTGGATGCTAATCATTTTCGGTTGCCTGTAGGCAGAGGTTCTCTAGATGAATTTCTTGGCTTCGTATCTATTAATGACATGTTTATTACGTATTATGATACGACAAAAGAAAAAAAAATAATACACATACATGCATTATTAGAAAAATGTGTTCATCGACCTATGTTTATTCCTGAATCTATGGATATAATGAAAGTTGTTCATTCATTTAAAGAACAGGGGGTACATGAAGCTGCCGTTCTTGATGAATATGGTAATTTTAGTGGCATATTAACTCTTCATGATGTATTGGAAGAACTTGTTGGCATTATGCCAGCAGGTGAGGAAGAAAAAAGAGAAGAACAAAATCGCATTATTCAGAGAGGACCTAATGAATGGCTGATGGAAGGATTACTTACAGTAGAAGAATTTAAGGATTTTTTTGATATTGATGAAAAATTACCAGAAGAAGATGAAGATCTTTATAAGACTTTGGCTGGATTGGTTACATATGGAATGGGGCGGATACCGAAAGAAACAGATATCTATATTTGGAAAGAGTTTACTTTTGAAGTTATGGATATGGATAATCTTCGGGTTGATAAATTATTAGTTACAAGAAAAGAAAAAGAAGAAGAATAAGAAAAAAAATTTCTCTGCGGTGTTTTTTACACCGCAGAGAAATTTTTTTCATTTATTCTGATTTAGTAGAACGTAAAAATAATTTTTCTAATTGTCTTCTAGGATCAGTATGATTGTAAATAATTTCATATACGGTCTTGCTGATAGGAAGTTCTACATGATATGTTTCAGAAAGATCCATTAATGCTTGAACAGTATATACCCCTTCAGCTAGTTTATGAAAAGGTTTTCCAAGAATTAAATCTTCACCAAAACGGCGATTATTACTATGTTCAGAAAATAAAGTTGCTTCGTAATCTCCTAGATGACTAAGTCCATAAACAGTCATAGGATTTCCTCCCATTGCTTCAATGAGACAGGATAACTCATGAGTTCCCCGAGCCATAAGAGCTCCTTTTAAACTACTATATCCAATACCATCTAGCATACCGGCAGCTAAACCAATTACATTTTTGGCTGCTGCACCGATTTCAATGCCTAATAAATCTTTTCCATAATAAAAACGAATAAGAGGACTGGAAAAGGCATGTATAAGATATTTTGTAAGAGTAGTATCAAGAGAAGACATAATCATACAATTTGGCATGCCAAATAAAAAATCCTGTACATGTCCTGGGCCAACCCAGACAGCAATGGGAGAGTTCATACCGATTTCTTCACTTAGGACCGTTGTAAGTCTTTTGCCGCTGCCGATTTCCAATCCTTTCATGCAGAGAACAAAAGGTACGGTTGACGTTATATTCGTAGAAGAAATCTGTTTTCCCAAAATTCTTAATTGTTGAGAATTAATAGAAATGACACAAATATCTGCTTCTTTTAAAGCTGTTTTTAAATTATGAGTTAAATGAATATCTGAAGAAAGTGTTAGATATTCATTTTTTCTTGTTTTTTCAAGTTCTTGATAATGGGGAGAATTTTCACGTCCCCAAATTAGTACATCGTGACCGATATGATGTGCATACCAGGCAATAAAGGTACCCCAACGACCACACCCTAATACTGAGATTTTCATAAAAAAAACTCCTTAATGAAATATAATGATAATAAATGCATATATAGAAGAGTAAGAAAAATTTCAGTGAAAAAGATTTCCTTACTAAAATTTTTTAGATTAATAGAGAATTAACTCACTAATGTCTTTAGCAGTAATCCCATTCATATATTTTCCTATATCAAGCAGTGATAACGTTTCAAACAGATGTTGATCAAGGGGGAGTTCTTGCATAGCTTCTTCTAATTCTGAAAGATCTTCGTTTCCAAAAAAATCACCAAAAAATCGGATCGTTTTGATACGTGCTTTTTCAGATTGAATATAAACACTAACTAATCCTGCAGAAAATTTTTTTTCTTTTTTCATATTATATGAAGGAGACGTTCCATAATTCCATTCCCATGTGATATATTTTTTATTTCTTAATTCTTGTATTTCGTATAATTGCTTTTCTGTAAAAAGTAATGAATGCATAATATTTGCTGCAAAAACTTCACTTTTTAGCAAGTTTTTAAAATTGTCCATTGTAATAGGAGTCGTTGTATTGGCATTGATGCAAGTAACGCGGCTGTGTACAGATTTAATTCCTCTTGATTCATATTTTGCAGGTTTGACACGAAGAGCATCGGCTACATTCGTCAGATTGGAATCTAGCATAATACAGCCATGATGAAGTAATCGTCCTTTTTTTGCATATTGGGAATTACCAGAAAATTTCATACCTTCAATGGTCAGATCATTACGACCAGAAAATTCTGCTTGAATTCCTATTTTTTTCAAAGCATTAATAACCGGAATGACAAATACTTTAAAATTAAAATCCGGTGCTTGGTTTTGGTCTACAATAAACGTGAAATTAAGATTTCCTTTATCATGATATACGGCACCGCCACCGGAGAGACGACGGGCAACATGAATATTATGAGCATCAACAAAAGCTTGGTTTACTTCTTCTGCGGTGTTTTGATGTTTGCCTATGACAATGGTATTGTCATTTTGCCAAAGAATAAAATATTGTTTGTTTTTATCCATTTTTTCAAAAACATATTCTTCCATGGCTAAATTAAAATATGGATCTGTACTGGGTGATTCAATGAAATTCATATAATTAATACCCGCCTTTCTCTATATTCTGCATAAATTACAATTTTGATTATAGCATGTTAATTAAAAAAATAAAATAAATTTAGATGCTTTTTGATTTATGGTATATGGAATTGAGCAATATATTATGAAACCGTATATAGGCCGGTGTCCTCTTATTATACAAACTTCTATATGGGATGTTTTTTATGTAATAAGTAAAATTGTAATAAATATTTTCAATCTAATGGAATAAGTATGGTTATATTTTCGAAACTTATTTTATACGAGAAAATAACCTTTCGTAAAGGAGTATCTGCTCTAATAACAACGGTAGGAGTATTTTTATTGTAGGATTAGGACAAGTTAATTAGGTTCTTTCATTCTTATTTCTGTTTTTATAAAAAAATACGTTTTAAGCGGATTAGGCTTAAAACGATTTTTTTATTTTAAATGCTCTATAACTGCATCCCTATATTGTTCAGTGGAAGCATTTCCACCTAAGTCAGGTGTTATGTATTGTTTTTCGGAGAGTACTTCGTCTACAGCCATACGAATATGAGCGGCGATATTATTTTTGCCGATATGTTCTAAAAGCATACAGGAAGACCAAAGAAGTGCTGTAGGATTAGCAATATGTTTTCCTGCAATATCAGGAGCGCTGCCATGAACGGCTTCAAACATGGCGTATCCAGTTCCAAGATTACTGGAGGGAAGCAATCCAAGACCACCAATGAGCCCGCTTGTAAGATCGGAGACAATATCACCGTATAAATTAGGCATTACCATGACATCAAACGATTCAGGATGCATTACTAATTGCATACATACGTTATCAACAATTTTATCATCACTTTCAATTTGAGGATATAAGGCAGCCATTTTTTTAAATATAGATAAAAACATGCCATCACTTAATTTAAGAATATTTGCCTTATGTACACAAGTGACTTTATGACGGTCATGGGATAAGGCATATTCAAAAGCATCACGAATAATACGTTCACTTGCCTTACGGGTGATAATTTTAATGGCGTGGACGGTATTTTCATCAATTTGCTTTTCTATGCCGACGTAAAGGTCTTCCGTATTTTCTCGAAAGGTAACAATATCTACATTAGGAAAAGGAGTGGATACAGCGGCATTTGCTTTAGCCGGACGGATATTTGCATAGAGATCATATTTATTGCGCAGCGTAACATTAAGAGAACGAAATCCTTTACCGATAGGAGTGGTGATAGGTGATTTTAAAAGAACTTTATTTTTTTCAAATGAAGTAAATGCCGCTTCTGGAATAAGAGCACCATTTTTTTCATATTCTGCGGCTCCAACATTAAATATTTCATATGTTATACCTGAATGAGCAGCATCTAATATTGTTAGGACAGCATCCGTGATTTCAGGACCTATGCCATCTCCTTTAAATACAGTAATTGTTGTCATAGTTATCGTTCCTCCATAGGAATATAATCCATTAAATCTCCCACATATTTTGTAGCAGGCCGTACGATACGATCATCATAGAGTTTATTTTCAATATTATGAGCCAGCCAGCCTACGAGACGGCTGATTACAAAAAGTGGTGTAAATAGATCACGCGGAATACCCAGCATAGCATACGCAAGACCACTATAATAATCTACATTGCTGCACATATTAGCACCTTTTTCCTCTGAAAGGATTTGGACGGCTATTTTTTCGAAACGTTGATAGAAGTGAAAAATATCTTCCATTTTTTTTTCTTTAGCTACGGTTCCGCAAAAGTGACGAAGAATCTCTGCACGTGGATCGGATAAAGTATATACGGCATGGCCGAATCCATAGACAAGGCCGCTATGATTCTGAAAATCTTTATTCAAAATACGATGAATAACATCGGTAATCTGAGAATCCGTAGCTTTTGTTCCTATCGTATCAATAACTCTTTCCATCATTTCAGATACTTTAACATTAGCGCCGCCATGACGTGGTCCTTTTAGAGCGCCGATAGAACTAGCCATGGTAGAATATAAGTCGGTATCAGTGGATGCTACAACAACATTGGTAAACGTTGAATTTGTACCACCGCCGTGATCGGCATGAAGAAATAACATTACATCGAGAAGACGGGATTCTTTAGCGGTGAATTTACTATCTGGACGAAGCATATAGAGAAT
>JALCNL010000036.1 GCA_022649055.1 Megasphaera sp. | reverse complement strand
TATTTTTTACTACTATGTTCATATTACAGCAAAGATATGGGTTCTGCAAGTAATACCGCTTGTATAAATTTTTACGTGCATAAGAGCATCCCTGCAACATATATCGCGGTATATTCTTGTAAGAGGCTTGACACATGTGGTACTATAATGGCAACAGCCATATATTTCATAATTTTTATTACTCATTCATTTTAAAGGAGATCGTGGACAATGACCGTATCTCAATCTAACAATAAATGGCGATATATATACATAAGTTTATATACTATAGGCGGAATTTTTTCTCTTCTTACTCTCTGTCTGTTAGCTTGGATCGCATATTGCATTGCAGTGGAAGCTGAACCGCTAGCCGCTATTTCTTTTTTGCCGCCTATGCCGACCGCCGCCGTATTTCTTCTTGTTCTTGGAATTATGCTGATTAGTATCATCGCATGGCAGTTAGGTGCCAAATGTCAAGGACAATATGAACAACATTTGAAATGAAAGGTAGTCCTTTATGAGAAAAACTGAATTTATGGATCTTCTAAAATATTATTTTCGCAAAAGCGACAAGGATGATTTGAAAGGAATTCTTGAAGATTGTGAAGAACAGTTCCGTATTGGCGCAGATGGAGGGAAATCAGAAGAAGAAATATGTTGTAAATTGGGACATCCGAAGAATATATACCGATATTATATCGGAAAACCCGTTGTACCCGAAGATAACCCGAAAATGCCTTACGCATATGATGATCCATCTGATACCGAATATATGGATGACAGAACACTACAATACAACGTTCCGCCCCGTGAAAAACAAAACAGGGCGTACGATTGGGAAAATGATTCCCAGCATCTCCGCCGGCGGGCAGAATCCGAACAATATTATCGTCAGCCCTATCCTGCACCAAACCGGCATAGTCCGGGAGAAGATTCTCCTTCGTACCGAGACTCACATGGGTACAGAACTTATCCGCAATCACGATACCGTGCAGCTCATCCTTATCCCAATGAATCAGATGGCGAAGAGTTTCAATGGGGAAAGGACAGCACACTGTCTCCCGCATCCATAATTGTAAATCCATTTTTGCAGATTATAGGAACTCTGTTTCATATATTAGGAGGATTCCTTTTCATCTTTTTTGCAGTTTCTATTATTGGCAGCATTGCAATTACCAGTATGCCTCTATATTTATATTCTGACTTGCTGCCGCTTCCGACAATTACCCCCAAAACATTGATCTTTGCTAACTTGGCAATTCTTTTTGCTGCCATGTCCGCTATGTATGCCGGCTCCGCTTGCCAAAATACGGGTAAATCTAATCAGCGCAAGAAAGGCAGGGGATAGTAATGTCGAAGGTGATAATCTGTCTGGTGTTATCTTGTATATTTTCCTTTTTAAGTTATACTTCCTTTATGACAAATGATTATCAGCCACTGCAAAACTGGATTACTTATTATAAGGAATACCAAGAATTACAGGGAGCTTTACATAAAGGAACTGCTGAAAAAGCAGAATTATTTGAAAAGTTAAAACGCATGTATCCAGAAAAAGCAAAGGTCTGGGAATCGCAATTACGCAGTAAATATGGCGATCTTCAGGAGGATGTTCACTCTGCAGAAAATGCTGCCTCATCACAGACACGCAGTGAAGATACTGCCGTCCCTCGTAAGCAGCCGGCCGTTAGTGCTTCTCAGAAACAATCATATACGGATTCAGCCCGCTCTAACAGTCAAAACAATCAGAATAACAAACAAAAACAAGAATAACAAAAATTGACTGTATTGCACACTTGTTTTTTTATACTACATGCGTTATAATTTTATTAATAAGTAATTGTTATTGTTTACTTTGTAATTATGTCAAGGAGGTAGTCCGATATGCAATTAAAAGGCAGTAAAACAGAAAAGAATTTAGAAACCGCTTTTGCCGGTGAATCTAAAGCTAGAAATAAGTACACGTATTATGCCAGCGTAGCAAAGAAAGCTGGTTATGAACAAATCAGCGCTTTTTTTGAAGAAACAGCGGGAAATGAAAAAGAACATGCCAAAATGTGGTTCAAACACCTCATGGATGGTATGCCGGACATCGATAGTGCATTGAAGGATGCAGCAGCCGGTGAACATTATGAATGGACCGAAATGTATCCTTCTTTTGCGAAAGTAGCAAAAGAAGAAGGTTTTAATGATATTGCTTTTGAATTTGAAAAAGTAAGTGAAATCGAAAAACATCACGAAGAACGATATCTGGCACTTCTAAATAATATCCAAAAAAAACAAGTATTCAACCATACGGGGAAAACAGTTTGGCAGTGTCGTAATTGCGGCTATATCTGCGAAAGTGTTGAAGCTCCGCAAAAGTGTCCTGTTTGTGCTCATCCCCAGGCTTACTTTGAAGTCCGTAAAATTAATTACTAATTGATTAATTTTCATAAACTATACTATCTATTTTTTATAATTTTCAAAAAGATCCTGCCAATATATAAATTGGCAGGATCTTTTTTAATATTCTCTATGCATTTTCATTGGCCCGAAACCGATATCCATTTCCCCATACCGTTTCAATTGCCGTAAACTCCGGTTTTACTTCATTTAACTTATCCCTCAGTCGATTTACATGCACTGTAACCGTAGCTAATTCACCTAGTGCATCCAAGTGCCATATCATTTCAAATAAATATTTTTTCGAAAAAACCTGATTAGGATGTTGTGCTAAAAACAACAGCAGATTGAACTCTTTACCTGTCAGAGATATTTCTATTTTTCCACGAAATACCTGATGACGGCTAATAAAAATTCGTAAATCACCAATATGAACATCAGGAGTATTAACATCAGATACTTGTTTCCGCTTACCCAATAATCGGTTATGCACTTCCAAATGAGCTTTTAATCGAGCAACCATTTCCGTCGGACTAAAGGGTTTAACGATATAATCATCGGCACCCAAACTTAAACCTTTAATTTTATCTACATCTTCCCGTTTCGCTGTTACAAATAAAATTGGGACATCGCTTTTATCCCGGATTTTACGACAAACAGTAAAACCATCTTCACCTGGAAGCATGACATCCATTAACACTGCATCAATATCTCCTTTTTCAATAGCTTCCAATCCACCAAGACCATTACTGGCAATAGTAACAACAAAGCCATTGGCTTCCAAAAAATCCCGTTCCAACGCCGCAATCAATTCATCATCTTCAACAACTAAAATATGTGCCATTATATTTTCCTCCCTACTGTCTATTATTCGTCTATTCTTTGTATAAAGGTAACGTAATGCAAATCGTCAACCCTCGATCATTATACGCGCGTATTGTTCCTTTATGAGCTTCTATTATCTTCTTGACAATAGCTAAACCCAATCCGCTCCCTTGATCTGTATGCGTTCGTGCCGCATCCAAACGAACAAAAGCTTCAAAAATATAATCCGTGTTGCTGGCAACGATACCCGGTCCGTCATCACTAAATAAGAAAACAAGAATATTGTCTTCTTTTTCCAAGTGCAGTCGAATATGTGAAACCGGACATACTCGATATTTTACAGAATTGTTAAATAAGTTATCAAAAATACGATGGAATTCCGTTTTATCAAGATACACCTTATCTTCGTCCGTTTCCATATTCCATTCAACAACAATATTATCTTTTTCAAAACGTTCTTTCTCTTCTATTATATACGTCTGGAGTATTTCAGAAAAAGAACAAATTTCCGGTTTTGCCATAAACATAGATGTATCAAAGTGATTATAGAGAGATAAATTATTTACTAGTCGTTCCAAATCATCAGCCCGTGTCTGTATAGCTCGATAGTAACGCTGCTGCTTTTCCTTTGTATCGGCGATACCCGTAAGTAATCCTTCCGCATACCCTTTTATCGACGTCAAAGGCGTCCGCAAATCATGGGATATCCCCGCTAATAATTCACGACGGTACTTTTCATATTCAGCTTGTCTTGCCATAGAATTTTTCAAATATGTCTGCATATCAGAAAAATCATGGCATACTTGAAGCAGTTCCTCCGTCTGCTTTCCTTTTAGATTTACGGGAGTAGTCAAATCTCCGGAACGTATCGCCTTTGCCGCCCTACTGATTTGCTGCAAAGGATCAAGAATAAGTTCCTTGGATTTATTATACATGATTGTGTTAACAATAACCATCGTAATAAGCACAAAAAAGAACATTATAAATAAAAATAAACTTACATAAGTATAAAAAAACGAAAAATGCACCGGTTCCATATCTTTTCCAGGATTAATAGCTCTGATAATAGCAACGTCATTTCCATTAATCCACTGGGTTTTTATAATATGCACGTTTCCCTTGCTTGCGGTAATATAATCCAATTTGCGCGCTTCTTCTCCCAGTATGCCAATACCTATCTGATCATCTTCCGGAGTAATATTGTTGAATTGTTCTTCACCATTTAAAGTATATTGCACATGGTATCCCAAGTCAGCCATTTGAATAACAAGACGCCGCACTGCTGCATCACGTTGTTCCACATGAGCCGGATCCGTATCCGTCAATGGTCCCTGTTCTTCATAGAGTAAGCTTTGTGCATATACCAACTCATCTCGGTCGGAAAACATATTTTCTACGGGATTCCAATAGGCATCATGCATCATAGCCGCAGCAAACAAACCTACCAAGCTGGAAATAACAAAAGGCAGTACTATCATGATTAAATTTGAAATAAGCATCCTTTGCTTCAGCGTCATAGAAAACCTTTCTGAATATTATTCCTTAGCAATGCGCCGGAATCCATAATCAAGTATATTAGGTGCATCTGTCCAACGATCATCATCATTAAACAATACAACTATCAACGTATGTCCATCCCTGGTCGCCGAAGCAACCAAACAATCTCCCGCGGCATCAGTAAAACCAGTTTTAATGCCGTCGGCACCGGCATAACCGCTCGTAAGAAAATAATTAGTAGTAGTAACATATTTAGGTTTGCGGGAATCCATATATTTCATATTATATTCTTTTAAGCTGACAATATATCGAAATTCCGGATAATGTTTCATTCCATAAGCTGCCATCCGTGCCATATCAATCGCTGTTGTATAATGTTTTATCGCAGTGAGACCGTTGGGATTAACGAAATGAGAATGCTTAGCTCCCATTTTAACCGCTTCCTTATTCATCATATCAGCAAATTCGCTCACAGAACCTCCCAAGGTTTGTGCTACTGCTACAGCAGCATCATTCCCTGATACAACCATCATGCCGCGTAATATTTCTTTTAAACTAATGGAATCTCCCGGGGCAATACCTAAGCAAGATGGTTCTGTATCGGCCGCTTCGCTTGTTATGTGAACCGCGTCATTCATTTTATTTTTCCCTGTATCAAGAGCCGTAATTAATGTTACTATTTTCGTTGTACTAGCTGGGTTCATCCACTTTGTAGGATTGACTTGATATAAAATCGTTTCTGTATCTGCATCAATCATGCAGGCAGCCTCTGCTCCCGTTGATGGTACCGCTGCCTGCACAGCATTGATCATAAACCCGCAGGATAAAATCGACATACTCCATAAACCAATTATACATATCTTTTTCAATAAACGTGTCAATACACTTCACCTCTGGTAATTGATGTAAACATATACAAATAACTATAACCGCATACATTTTTTATTATATTATTATTAAACACTTTTAATTTGATGTCAACGTATTGATCATGAATACCTTCTTGATATATGATAGATGATTGAATTTCATAGAAAAAAATAGTATTATGATTATAATAATTGTGTTATCTGATGAGGAGATGGAATTATGTTTAATGATATCATGTTTTACGGTTTATTATTTATAATCTGTTTGTTTGCAATATCTGCAATCCGTTCTGTTTTAGCGATGGGACGATATAAAGATAAAAACATGACAAAATCGAAGCGTCAAAAACTAAATTTAATTCGTACCTTAGGTGTTTTCTGCGTAGTTGCTTTCATTTTCTACATGGGATATATTTTCCAATAGTATCGCACTGCAACCATATAGCTGCATAGTCTAGCCAAAACTTATATTTATACGCATCTATATTACCTTTTGTACACAAAAAAAGCCAGCATATATTGCTGGCTTTACACATCTATGGTGCGGTCGACTGGATTTGAACCAGCACGAGTTTTCACCCACTACCCCCTCAAAGTAGCGCGTCTGCCATTCCGCCACGACCGCGTGTTTTTGGTGCTTAGGGACGGAATTGAACCGCCGACACGGGGATTTTCAGTCCCCTGCTCTACCGACTGAGCTACCTAAGCAAATATGGCGACCTCGATCGGATTTGAACCGACGATCTTCGCCGTGACAGGGCGACATGTTAAACCGCTACACCACGAGGCCGCATAGTTATATAATCAAGCCTTAATGGCTTGAACACTTGGATATTATACCATACGTAATTATCTTTGACAAGAGTGCTTTTATATAATTCTGTAAAATTACGGATAAAATAATCATATATATTACTATGTAATCTTTTATTAATGATGTATAATAGATAAGTAATATGTAAATTTTTTATTAATAAAAGGGGTATGGATGTATGCCTAGGTCAACAATTGCACGAAGGATTTTTTATTTATTCTGTATTTTTCTTGTCATTTATGTTCTCTGTTTTCAATGGGAATTATTAATATCTTTGGGGCTGGGTGAAGATAATATTAAAGAATTTACATTTGGATTGATTCCTGCCGTAGCAGCCGTCACTTTAGCGCTGGCACTGTATTGGGAGAATATCTCTATCGCCTCGGTCATTCCTACCGCCATCATTGGTATTTCCTGGATCGTAACAGGACCCTTACTCAATTTTTCAACATTAATCAAAAGCAATACGATTTATTTGAATAATATCTATGATGTCTATGTTGGTCTCTATGTATTTGCTATCGTTTTTTGCATCAACATGCTCATTAAACAGCACCTTCCTCAAAGAACAGGAATTTTCTTAATGACACTGGTACAGTTGGCAACTTTACTGGTTCCGGCTGTGCAATGGGTATATTATGCATTGTACCAGTCTTGCATCACTACTTCGGGAGCATTACTGATTTATCAAACCAATCCGGCAGAAATGCTGGAATATTTTCATTCTCTAGGTTATTCAAAATTGTTTTTTATTATAATTGCACTTGCGATCATTATATCTGTGTTTGCAAAAGCAAATTGTCACCGGATTCATTGCTCCAGACTTTCTTGGAAACCGAAAATAATCGCGCTGTTGTCGCTTATTATTATTTTTCCTTCTTTTTACGCTTTAGGCAGTGAAATTTTCCCAGAGTGTTTTCCTATCCGCTTATTTCTTGATACGCGAGACTACATGAATCGCTCTTCTCTGTATGCAGAAAACCACGATACCAAATTTGCCGGATTGCAAGCAGTTCAGCTTCACAAACCCGATCATCCGCACACCGTTATTGTAGTTATTGGAGAATCAGAAACACGAACACTCATGAATGCGTATAATTCTAGCCATGTAGAAAATACACCGTGGCTTACGGCAGAAAAAAACAATCCTCAATTTACCTTATTCAATAACGTATACAGTTGTGTTTGGTATACAGTACCGGTCTTAGAACATGCCTTAACTGAATCAAATTTTTATAATAATAAAGAATTCAATGAATCTATATCTATTATTGATATGGCAAAAAAAATAGGATATAAAACGTACTGGTTTAGCAATCAAGGTTCTGTTGGAGTCGCCGATACTCCGATTACCCTTGTGGCTAATACCGTTGACAACGCCGAATGGACTGACCGTGATTTAAAAGAATCTTGTCACGATGATGCATTATTAGGTTTTTTACAACGCGTCAACCCGAGTGAAAATAACTTTATCGTTCTTCATCTTATGGGCAGCCACATTGAATATCGCAACCGCTATCCAGCTGAATTTCAGCGTTTTAATGACGGAAAATTAAATGAAGAAGCTGATTTTGATAATACAGTATTATATACCGATTGGATTTTATCGCAAATATTTGACTATGGCAGAGAACATCTTAATTTAGATGCGATGGTATATTTTTCTGACCATGGCTCTGATCCTTTAGAAGGCCGAAAACCTGATGAAACGGGATTTAAAGTATTGCGAATTCCTATGTTTTGTTATGTATCTTCTGACTATATAGAACGTAACCCGGTTATTGCAGATACGTTAAAAGCCCATCAAAATTCTTTTTTTACCAATGATTTGGAATATGAATTTATTTGCGGCATATTAAATATTCAATCGCCTAATTACGATCCATCCTACAGTTTGGCTTCTCCCGCATGGAAAATGAAACGGCAGGATCTCGTCACCCGCTTTGGACAGACCAGTCTGATGGATGACAAAGAATTCTAACACAAAAAATCTCTGCATAAGCAAGTGGTATATATACCCTATGCTTGGCAGAGATTTTTACATTCCGCCTATATGTCATCCGTGATATGGTATATATATTTATCACTAATAATATCATCTACCAAATCAACTTCCCCATCTGTATCAATCAATGCTGCCAGTCCTTCTTCACCGGTCCGGATCCGCATAACATTCAACACCGATTCCACAAAAATCTTGCCATCACCTATATGGCCTGTATAACAAGCTTTACGAGCTGCTTCCATAATTTTTCGCACGGGAACATCTCCCACTATGATTTCTACTTTTATTTTCGGCAATAAATTAAGTGAAATTTGTGTATCCCGATAAAATTCCGTATATCCCCGGGAAATACCGCATCCATACACTTGGGTTACTGTCATTCCCGGTACACGAAGCTCATCCATGGCTTCCTTTAAATCTGTAAGCTTTTCGGCACGAGTTATAATTACAACCTTTAATAATTCTTTCATTCACACAATCTCCCGTCGTATATATCCCGTCCCCTAACAGGTAGATATCAAACAATTCAAGGAGGCGGTCCGGGAATGGTATTTTTTCATCCGCTCAACCATACCATTCCACCGACTCCAAGCAAGCATCCGAACAATGATAGAATAATCTTGTAGCCATACTTAGCTGTCGAAATAACAACAAAGATATCATCCCCCAATGATAGTTTGTTGTCTCCCTATATTTCAGGCAGCCGCCAAAACCACAATATTGTAATTAACACGCAAAAAGCCTCTGCAGCACATTGCAGAGGCTTCATTGCCCGTATTAAATTACAAGTAAATAGTACACTATCCGTGGGCATTTGTCAATATATCCTGCATTTTTTTATTATTACTAACTAATTCCCATATCATATATGTGTATATGTTATAATAAAAAAACAGTATGGTCCCATTAATTCGTAAAAGACAGGAGGTATCACAAATGAAATCAACGTGTATCGGTGCTGCATTATTTCCCCATCCCCCCATTATGCTGCCAGAAATCGGACAGGATGAGCTGGATAAAATAAAAGCTACTGTCCAAGCTGTTTCCCATGCTTCTCAGCTGATTATCGAACAACATCCTGAAACAATCATCATTATGTCACCGCATAATTATATCTTCAGTGATGGTGCCGCCATTTTTACAGAGCCTACCCTATGCGGCAACTTAGGAAAATTCGGATTTCCCGAATTATCTATGTCTCTTAACACGGATATGACACTTGCCAATGAAATTATCTATGAAACAAACAAAACCTTGCCCTTGCATCAACTTAATCAAAAAGACTGGGGCGACCGTTATGGTTATTCTATTTCCATTGATCAGGGTACCTTTGTCCCTATGTATTATTTGCAAAAAGCAGGCTTTCAAGGTTCCATCGTTTTACTTTCACCTTGTTTTTATCATTATAATATGATGACAACCCTGGGTGATATTGTCATGAAAGCCGCTGGAAAAATAGGCCGCCGTATTGCCGTAATTGCTTCCGGAGATTTATCACATCGTTTATTGCCTCATTCGCCTAATGGATATACTCCTCAAGGAGCCGTATTCGACAATACCGTCATGGACTCCTTAAAAAAACAAGATATTACGTTGCTGCGTTCTATGCCTGATTCTCTCATCGAAGAAGCTGGCATGTGCGGTCTTCCATCTGTTTATTTTTTATTTGGAATACTGTGCAGTTTTCAATCTCATATGCCGGTATATTCTTATGAAGGTCCGTTTGGTGTCGGCTATGGTGTTGCCTTATATTTAAACGAAAACAGGGCTCCGCAAAAACCAGTCGCAGAAAAAGATATCCGCATACAACTGGCCCGGCGAAGTATAGAATATTACTTATCCCATCATGCCATATTATCTACGCCTTCTTCACTTCCCGAAGAATTGACTGAAAAATCAGGCGTGTTTGTATCTCTGAAAAAGCAAGGGGAACTGCGAGGCTGTATCGGAACATATCTCCCCATACAGCTTACGGAAGCAGCCGAAATCATTCACAACGCGGTAGCTGCTGCTGTCCGTGATCCCCGCTTTTATCCTGTAGAATTAAACGAACTGAAGGATATTACTATTTCCGTTGATGTCCTTGGCATCCCTGAAGCTATATCATCTTCCGCGCAACTTGATCCCAAAAAATACGGAGTCATCGTCATGAGTCATGCTAACACCGGACTGCTGCTGCCTAATTTAGAAGGAATTGATACGGTAGAACAACAAATTGCCATCGCAAAGCAAAAAGCCCATATCCCTGCAGCCGTTCACCCTGATTTATATCGGTTTACCGTAACCCGTTATGAGTAGAGGCGTTGATCATGGAAGCGTTATATTATGAAAAAAGACCGACCAAAGCTATATACTGCAAACTTTGTCCTCATCATTGCCTTATCCTTCCCGGACATTGCGGGCGCTGCCACACACGTTACAATGATGCGGGGATACTTCTGGCATTAAACTATGGACAATGCACATCTATAGCTCTCGATCCCATTGAAAAGAAACCGCTGCAGCGCTTTCATCCCGACAGCTTCATTCTATCATTGGGCTCATGGGGCTGTAACTTTCATTGCTCTTTTTGTCAAAATTGGCAGATATCGCAAGATACGCCGTCTTATGAAGAAATATCTCCGCAAGATGCCGTGCATTTAGCTATACAACTGAAAGAACGAGGAAATATTGGTATTGCATACACCTATAATGAGCCTATCATATGGTATGAATTTCTCCGTCAGACAGCGCCGCTTGTCCATAAAGCCGGATTGTATAATGTTGTTGTTACAAACGGTTTTATAGAAGAAGCTCCCCTGCGAGAACTTCTCCCTTTGATAGACGCCTGGAACATTGATATAAAGTCTTTTGATGAAAATTTTTATCTTCGCCGCTGCAATGGTACACTTTCTCCCGTTAAACGTACCATTGTACTAGCTGCCGCCGCTGCGCATGTAGAAGTAACAACTCTGCTCATCCCCGGCGAGAACGATGGAATCGAAGAAATAGAAAAAACAGCGCATTGGCTCTCAAAAATTGATTCCCAAATTCCTTTTCACTTGACACGATACTTCCCACAGTATAAAATGAGTCTTCCCGCCACACCCATTTCTACGTTGCGCAGCGGTGCGGCGGCCGCCAAAAAATGGCTTGACTATGTATACATTGGAAATGTCCCTGATGACGATTTAGATCAAGTATAAGAAAAACAAAATTTCATTATACTTAAGTCGTATACTCGTTAAACGATATACCATTTTCTGTCCTCTGTAAAATCCGAGTAAATAGCGTTATAATATGTGCTAATACTTTAAAAGGAAGAGATGATGGAAAATGTCTTTAAGAGAATTTACATTTGGTATCGGAGATACCTTTCAAAAGGTATGTTTGCCGGAAGAACACATTTCCGACGTCATGGAAGGAAAAAGTGTCCCGGCCGTTGATATCAAAACGGCCACTATCGACTGTATGCGCAATCCGATAGGTAGTGAACCTTTGCAAAAAAAAGTAACACCAGGAGATTCGGTTTGTCTTGTCGTCGCGGATTGTACCCGCATCTGGAACCAATCAAATAAATTTTTAATATATATTATCAATGAACTAAACTTAGCCGGCATTCCCGATACAGATATCTGCATTGTATTTGCGCAAGGTTCTCATCGCGCTCATACGCCGGAAGAAAATATCAAGGTTTGCGGTGAAGAAGTGTGCCGGCGTATTAAAATGTACCAGCATGACTGTAACGATCCTACGTTGGTAGATTTGGGAAAAACAAAAATAGGTACACCGCTTTTCATTAATAAACATGTCGTCGATGCTGATAAAGTCATCATTGTAGACGGTATTACCGTACATTTATTTGCTGGTTATGGCGGTGGCCGCAAACTCATCCTTCCTGGAGTCTCCGGTTATAAAACTATCCAATGTAATCATTGTCACGCCTTGGCTCCCCAACTTGGCGAAGGTGTCAATCCGCTTACTCGTCCGACCTTACTAGACCATAATCCATTGAATGATGATATGATTGAAGCCTGCGCAAAAATTAATCCTTGTTTTCTTGTCCATTCCATCATCAATGCCGAAGGTGAGATCTGCCGTATGGTCGGAGGCGACTGGTATGATGCTTGGTTAGAGGGCACAAAGGAAGTACACCGCATCCAGCAGGTTCCCATGAAGCAAAAAACAGATGTCGTATTTGCCTGTGCCGGTGGATATCCAAAAGATGTAAGTTTGTATCAAGGCAGCAAATGCTATGATCCTGCTGAAATGGCCGTCAAAGACGGCGGCATTGTAATTGCCATCATGGAAGCCCGGGATATAAAAGAACCGCCTGCATACATGGATAGTTTTCGTTTTGACACAATGGAAGAGATGGAAAAAGCATTGCGTGCTGAATTTACTATTCCATTTTTTGTCGCTTATAATTTATTCTGTCTATGTCATCGTTGTACTGTAATTCTGGTAACTCGTCCAGAAAACTTCGAAGATATACGGCGCACCGGACAAATTCCTGCTGCGACAGTAAAAGAGGCTTGGCTTCTGGCACAGAAAAAACTTGAAGAACAAAAAAATAACGATTATACCATTAATATTATGACACATTGTACAACAGTAGTTCCTACCCTCGCACAATAAACCCAAACGATCGGCTAGTATCCTGCAATCACTATTTGTGGTAAAATAAGTATATTAAATTTTACACTGAGGAGTTGATTTCATGGAAATTATAAAGAAAGAACATTTTTTTGACGGCGCCGGTCATGTAATCTTCAAGCATTTGCTTACAAATGAACAACTGAACGAAAAATGCCGGGTTTATGCCGAAGTAACGCTGGAACCGGGTTGCGAAATCGGCTATCATGTTCACCACGGAGATGCCGAAACGTTTTATATTTTATCCGGCGAGGGTGAATTTAATGATAACGGAACAGTTCGAATCATAAAAAAGGGGGATGTCACCTATACCCCATCAGATATCGGTCACAGCTTGATCAACAGAGGCTCTGCCAATCTGGTACTTATGGCTTTAATCATTTACGATTGAACTAGTCCTGAATTTAATAAAAGAGGGTATCCATGAAAATAATACAGAAAGAACATGCTTCGGGCGGTAAAGGATATATTACAGTAAAACAGCTTCTCGATGCAAAGCAGCTGAACGAAAAATGCGGTTTATACGCAGAAGTAACAATTACTCCTGGTAATTCTCTAGGCTATCATGAACATCAGGGAGAAAGCGAAACCTACTATATTCTTCAAGGAAAAGGCGTATATGATGATAATGGCATAACACGCACGATTACCGCTGGTGATGTTACTTTTACTTCCCATGGCATGGGACACGGAATTGAAAACAAAGGAACGGAAGATCTTGTTTTTATGGCTTTGATAATTTTTGATTAACAGAAAGTAAAAACAAACAAAGACTGTCTAAATAGGCAGTCTTTATTTGTTTTTACGTAATTTCGGTAAAAATACGGCAATTTATACTTTATGCCAATTATTCATGTTTTTCAATTTTTCATAGATTTCTTCATGGTTTTCACATAGTCATAAATATAAGGCGCCGCATTATCTCCCTGTTTGGCAATAATACTAACAATAGCACTGCCAACGATAATTCCATCTGCATATGCTGATATGTCTGCAACTTGCTGCGGTGTATTAATACCAAAACCAACCGCAGCCGGCGTGTGGGTCTCTGTTCTGACAATATGAATAATTTCTTCTAAATCCGTCGCAATTTCCTTGCGCACCCCGGTAACCCCTAAAGATGATACGATATAAAGAAACCCTTCTCCAACAGCTGCAATTTCTTTGATGCGATCTTTTGAGGTGGGTGCAATCATAGAAATGATATCAATGCCATATCTATGAGTTGTTTCAGATATTTCCCGGCGCTCTTCATAAGGGAGATCCGGTATAATGATGCCATCTACACCGATCTTCGCACATGCAGCAAAAAATTTTTCTATTCCATACGTGAAGACAGGATTAAAATAAGTCAAAAAGACAAGGGGAATTTGTGTTTTTTTACGTACCATGGAAACTAAGCGAAAAATATCTTCCAACCTCGTATGCCCTTTCAGTGCCCGGATATTTGCTTCTTGAATGACGGGACCCTCTGCAATGGGATCAGAAAAAGGAATTCCTATTTCTATCAAATCAGCTCCCCCTTTTTCCATGGTTAAAATAAATTCACAGCTTTTTTCAATAGATGGGTCGCCGCCTGTTAAAAAACCAATAAACGCTTTTCCATTTTTAAATGCATTTCCAATATTACTCATCGCGCAAATTCCTCCCTTTATATCTGGCAATCGCCGCTACATCCTTATCTCCCCGTCCTGACAAACATACAATAAGAATATCCTCTTTACTCATTTTAGGGGCCATCTGCATGGCATGAAATAATGCATGTGCACTTTCAATAGCACAAATAATCCCTTCCGTACGAGCCAGATATTCAAAGGCTTCCACTGCTTGTGAATCGGTAACGGGTACATATTGTGCCCGTCCAATATCATGGAGATGTGCATGTTCCGGCCCAATTCCCGGATAATCCAATCCCGCAGAAATAGAATACACGGGGTCAATCTGCCCCTGATCATTTTGACAAAACAACGACTTCATGCCATGAAATACGCCTATAGAGCCTTTGGCAATTGTTGCCGCATGGTACGGGGTATCTATCCCGCGTCCAGCTGCTTCACAACCAATAAGCTGCACTTGCGCATCATCAATAAAATGATAAAACATACCGATAGCATTACTGCCGCCGCCTACGCAGGCAATCACAGCACGAGGTAATTTCCCTTCTTTTTCCAGTATCTGCTGTCGTGCTTCTTTACTGATAACACTTTGAAAGTCTCGTACCATCGTAGGAAAAGGATGCGGCCCCATAACCGATCCAATAACATAATGCGTATCCTCTACTCTGTTTACCCATTCTCTCATGGCTTCATTAACAGCATCTTTAAGGACTTTTGTCCCGCTCGTTACAGCATGAACCTTTGCACCAAGAAGTTCCATACGATATACATTAAGAGCTTGGCGAATCGTATCTTCTTCTCCCATAAATACTTCACATTCAAGTCCCATAAAAGCTGCCGCTGTTGCGGTTGCCACCCCGTGTTGTCCCGCTCCGGTTTCGGCTATGACCCGGGATTTTCCCATTTTTTTAGCTAATAAGCACTGCCCTAAGGCATTATTGATTTTATGAGCACCTGTATGATTAAGGTCTTCACGCTTCAAGTATACCTTGGCCCCTCCCAAATCTTCCGTCATTTTACCCGCATAATACAGCAGAGACGGTCGATTTGCATAATTGTCTAATAAATCCTTCAATTCCGCTTGAAACTGAACATCTTCTTTATAATGCGTATAGGCCTTGTCCAAACGTATAATCTCATTCATTAATGTTTCCGGTATATATTGTCCGCCAAAAACTCCAAATCGTCCCGTTGTCATTATAGTTCCTCCTATTGTGCAGTTCCGTAATGGACCTGCCTTATAAATTGTCTGATTTTATCCCTGTCTTTACATCCTTGTATTTCAACACCGCTGCTTACATCTAATGCAAAGGGGTGAAGGTGCCGTGCTTTTTCCACATTAGCCATACATATTCCTCCTGCTAAAAAGAAAGGCCGTTTTATATTTTCGATAAGTGTCCAGTCAAAACATTCGCCCGTGCCGCCTCTGCCATGGTCAAACAGAATATAATCCGCACTGCTCTGACACGCTTTCTGTACATCTGCTGCAGATTCTATGGAAAACGCTTGAATAATAGGAACTTTACTATGTTGCCGCAGCCGCTTTATATATATTTCATCTTCTTGTCCGTGAAGCTGTACCCATTGAATCGTTTCTAATTGAACCAATTGTTGTATATGTTCAAATGTTTCATTAACAAACACCCCTACTGCAGGAATATGGGGATTCAACATTTGTCGTAAAATACCTGCAGTCTTATCTTCTATGCGCCTTTTTTCACCTGCAAAAACAAATCCTACATAGTCAGGTAGTTCTTCATTGGCCCATTGAATTTCACACGGTTTTAAAATTCCGCAAAGTTTAACTTTAATCATAACTTCCACCTTGAAGTTCTTGTAACATTTCTTTTTTATTTCTACTTCGCATAAGCGTCTCTCCTATCAAAACAGCATTAACTCCATAGGTCTTCAGCCGTCTTATATCCTCAGCCGTTTTAATTCCACTTTCTGCGACAAACAGCACATTCTGCGGCACTAAACGCCGCAACCGGCAGCTCGTATCAAGAGATACTGTGAAATCCTTCAAATTACGGTTATTAACACCAATAATTCGGGCGCCGCAGCGCAGTGCCCTATCTATTTCAGCTTCATCATGCGCTTCAACAAGAACTGACAACCCCAGCCTATCGGCCAAGGAAAAGAAAGAGCATAAGGTTTCATCATCCAAAACAGCACAAATCAACAAAATCGCAGAAGCTCCCAATACCTTGGCTTCATAAATCTGATATGCATCAATAATAAAATCTTTCCGTATAATGGGAACGGAAACGGTCTCCGCAATATGCTGCAAATACTGTGGTGATCCTTTAAAATAATCACGTTCCGTCAAAACGGAAATAGCTGCCGCACCGGCTTTTTCATATTCTTCGGCAATCGCGAGATACGGGAAATCCGGCGCAATAAGTCCCTTGGAAGGAGATGCTTTTTTTACTTCACAAATAAAAGACATCTCCGCTGCAGACAACACGTTTTCAAAAGGAAATTCGCCATAGGATGTTATTGCAAGTGCCTGTTCTTTCATTTCCTGCAGTAAATTATGGGTTTTATCAGCTTCAACTCGCTGGCGCACGGCTTGTATGATATCATCTAAAATCATTTTCTTTTCTCCTTACGAAACAAACCGGCTTTGCGTTACAAAGGCATCCAATGTTGCTGCTGCCTGACCACTGTCAATAAGAGCTTCTGCCTGCCGCATGCCTTGTTCGAGCGTTGCAGCTTTACCAAAAATATAAAGGCCTGCGCCGGCATTCATAACAACAGCTGTTCGCCGCGGTCCTGCAGCTCCGCTTAAAACATCGCGTGTAATACGGGCATTATCAGCCGGTGTGCCGCCGCATAAATCGGCTTTAGCACAACGGGTAAAACCAAAAAGTTCCGGTGTGATAACATAATTTTTAAAATCATCTCCCTCAAATTCACAGATAGTAGTTGCCGCAGAAGCAGAAATTTCATCCAATTTATCCTGTCCATAAACTACCATTCCGCGTTTTACGCCCAGTCCCCGCAAAACATGTGCCATAGGTTCTACCAACGCTTGATCATATACCCCTAAAACTTGATGTGTAGCATGAGCTGGATTGGTTAGCGGTCCTAAAATATTGAATACCGTAGGAACTCCCATTTCCTTGCGAACAGGCCCCACATATTTCATGGATCGATGATAATATTGTGCAAAGAAAAAACATAATCCCACTTTATTCAATAATGCAATGCAGGCATCCGGAGTAAGAGAAATATTGGCCCCTAATGCCTCCAGCACATCTGCCGCTCCACTTTTAGAAGAAGCTGCCCGATTCCCATGTTTAGCAACTTTAGCTCCTCCGGCAGCACATACACAGGCTGCCGTGGTAGAAATGTTAAATGAATTGGAACCATCTCCACCGGTACCGACGATTTCCAATAAATCCATATGCGGCTCAATTTTCAATGCATGGTCACGCATGGAGGATGCACAAGCTGTAATTTCTGTAATGGTAGCTTTTTTTGCTTGTAAAGCAGTCAAAAAAGCGGCGGTCTGAATTTGAGTCGTCTGTCCATTCATAATTTCATCCATAACTTGTATTGTTTCATCCATTGCCAAATTTTCATGATTAATCAATTTTTGTATTGCTTTTTTTATCATATTAAATTTCTCCCACGCCGCAACATTTATTGTATTTTTAAAAAATTCTCAATAATAAGGGGCCCCATCGGAGTTAAAATAGATTCCGGATGAAATTGCAATCCATATAAAGGAAATTCTCGATGAGCAACTGCCATAACTTCATGTTCTTCTGTTTCAGCTATTATCGATAATTCTGAAGGCAGTGTATCCGGCTCCACCGCCAACGAATGGTATCGTCCGACTTCTACTTTTTCAGGTAATCCTTGAAACAAAGGATTTTCCGCAGCAAGATGTGCCCAGGATTGTTTGCCGTGCATAAGTCTTTTAGCATATGTAACAATACCGCCAAAGACTTCACAAATGGCCTGGTGCCCTAAACACACGCCAAGAAGAGGAATATTTCCAGCTTCTTTTTGGATTAATTCTTCACAAATCCCGGCAGATGAGGGGCGCCCCGGTCCGGGAGATATAACAATATGACTCGGCTTCATCATTTCTATCTCTCTCACTGTTCGTTGATCATTGCGGACAACTTGTATGTGAGAATCAAATTGTCCCAGCAGCTGATACAGATTAAAAGAAAAGCTGTCATAATTATCAATAAGCAATATCATGATCAATCCCTCCTTCTGCCTGTTCCAATGCAATTATCACTGCTTGTGCTTTATTTAAACATTCTGTATATTCCCGTTCAGGCACGCTGTCGGCAACAATCCCTGCCCCGGACCGAATGCATACATGATTTTTTATCTTATATGCCAGCCGTATCGCAATGCAGGTATCCATATTTCCCGTAAAATCAATATAGCCAACAGCGCCGCCGTAAACACCGCGTTTATTATTCTCTAATTCGTCTATAATTTGGCAGGCTCTAATTTTTGGTGCCCCTGATAAAGTACCGGCCGGTAAAACAGCGTCAATTGCATCAACAGCACTTTTTCCTTTTTGTATGCGACTGCTGATAGTAGATCCCATATGCATCACATGGGAAAATTTTAAAATATCAAGATAGGTGTCCACACGTACACTGCCGAATTCACTAATGCGTCCTAAATCATTTCGTCCCAAATCAACAAGCATATTATGTTCTGCCAATTCCTTGGGATCATGCAGTAATTCTTGCTTCAACTGTTCGTCTTCCTCTGCTGTCGTTCCCCTTTTGCGTGTCCCGGCCAAAGGGAAGGTATATAATTTATCTTCCTGCAGACGTGTCAATGTCTCCGGTGAAGAACCGGCAATTTCCACTTTATCCCCCGATAAATAAAACATATACGGCGACGGATTTACGGTGCGCAGTACTCGATAGGTATCTAAAAGACTGCCGGATGCTTCCGCTCGCAGACGATTAGAAAGCACTACTTGAAAAATATCTCCTTCCTGTATATAATGCTTGCCTTTCTCGACCATAGCACAATATGCGGCTTTATCAAATAATGCTTCAAACGAGCTATGCAGCACCAGCGGTTCCGATTCTGCCTTCACGCCGTTACAAATAAGAGCCGCCATAGATTTCAATTCACGTCGTGCTTTATTATAATTTTCCTCTGCATTATCAAGACGGACATTGGCAATAAGAATAATTTTTTGCTTAAGATTATCAAAAACTATCACCTTATCAAATAACATAAGATCAAAATCGTTGAATTCTTCATCATCGACAGACCGGATTTGAAGAGTAGGTTCACTATACTTAAGATAATCGTAAGAAAAATATCCTACCAGCCCCCCCGTAAAAGGAGGCAGTTCCGGAATGCGGGGAGACACATATTCTTTTAATATTTTTCGGATACAGTTATCTGGAGATTCTGTATAAATCGTAGTACCAGCTGCTGATTTAACATGAATCGTTCCATCCTTGCAGGTAAGTTCCATTTGGGGATTATATCCAAGAAAAGTATACCTTCCCCATCGCTTAGCATCCTCCATACTTTCTAAAATATAACAGCGCGAACTGGCATGTTTCAAAATACGCAGTACTTCAACGGGAGTACGCACGTCGGCACACATGCTGCAGCTGATCGGTACAACTTTGTAGCTTACTGCATACGTTTTAATTTCTTCCAGTGACATCATTTGCATCTGTAACCTCCTTCAATATTCAGATAACAAAAAAAAATCCGTCCACGACAATAAAATTGTCAAGGACGGATATAATTCACCCGCGGTGCCACCTTGTTTTAGGGTTTGATCCCTACACTCGACGGAATACCAACATATTCCCGGCAACTGACGTATGCCCCACGTTGCAGAATACTCAGGTCACCCTTTTCACTGCACCCTCGGCGGTCCATTTAACGCGCTGCGTCCGTCCGGCTCTCAGCTACCCGGCTCTCTGTACGTGCACGACATCGTTTTTACTTCCGCTTCACAGGTTTATATGGACGATGTTTTGTTGTTGCTATGTATCTTACTCCGAAATATCAAACTTGTCAATAAAAAATTGTAGCTGGTATGTATCAAGAATGTAGGTTTACCATAGATATGTTACAAAAACAGAAAAGAGAGAGCACCATTTTGTGTTATGCTTAAGTTGTCTATACCAAACCACAACAGAAAGGGTGCTCTCTCATGAACAGCATAACACAAGATG
>JALCNL010000035.1 GCA_022649055.1 Megasphaera sp. | reverse complement strand
GGGATAATTCTTTTACCTCACTGTCCGGCATGTTCTTTTTTGTCGGAACATAGGTAAGAATGAAACTGGGTCGTGAACCAACAAGAATCTGACCATTGCGATCATACATCACTCCCCGCATAGCTGCAATAGGAATCGTGCGCAAGCGGTTTCCCTCTGCCAATGAATGATAATAATTCCCGGCAAATATTTGCAAATAAATCAGACGGCTGATCAACAAGGAAAAAATAAAAATCAATATCCAATACAGATATTTGAATCGGCCGTCTTGATGTTTCTTTTTCATTAACGCTTCAAGCATGAATTACACTCCTTGTACAATATTGCTTACCAACGATATCCAAAAAAACCATATGCATCTTCCCGTCTTAATTTCCAAACGAAGTGATCTAAAGGAAGTGCAAGAATGCCATGGTAAACAAGCATTGGTACACTATATTCAAACAAATATGCCATCACTTTTACAAATTGACCGGACATCAATAAAACGCCGCAAGTAAGTAAGAGACAACATTCTGTTGCCACTAAAACGATGACCAAAGATAAAAGCCATTGTTCACGTTCTACATTACGTCCCATGGCACTGCAAATAAAAGCAATGACCAAGTATGGCAGCAAATGAAGTCCAAAGAAATTGCCAATAATAACATCCTGGCAGAATCCGCCTAAAAGAGCAGCAATAATACCTGCACGCTGTCCGTGATGAAGCGCAATAAGGACAACAAGGACAAAAATAATATTCGGCTGATATATACCGTTAAATATAAAGGGGAAAATCGAACTTTGCAATATAAATGCTGCAAGCGCCATCATAAAACATGCCATCTTCCTCATAATGCTGCAGCTCCTTTTATGCCTTCCACTTTATCACGCTGCGTTTGTGGAACCAATTTAGGATCCACCGTCGGTTTCTCATATGATCCCGTATCGGAAAATTTTACGATCACAAATACTTCTTCCAATTTTGAAAAATCAACACTGGGGCGAATAACTGCATATTTAACAAAGTCATTATCACTTTGATGAATAGAAATAATCGTGCCGATGTACAAACCTTTCGGATAAATGGAACCATACCCGGAAGTAACCAGCGTATCGCCTTCTAGAATATCCGAATCTTTGGCAATATTGACAAATTGCGGTTCCGTCGGTGTATTGCCATTGCCGCGAACGACAGAAGACACACGAGATTCCGGACGCTGCACAATAGCACCGATACTAGTACGCGGATCAAGCATCAGCTGTACCCGGGCAGAATGAGGATATACATCACTGATAAATCCAACTACGCCTTTAGGCGTAATTACCGGCATATCTTTGGCTACTCCCTCTGCACTGCCCTGGTCAATGATCAAGGTATTGCTCCATGTTCCATAATCACGGGATATAACGGATCCTGCTAATAATTTGTATTGGTGACTATTCGAACGAAAATCAAGCAAGGCACGGAGACGCTTGTTTTCTGCCAGCAGTTCGTCATAATTAACGTTCCGTTCCTTTAATTCTTCATTTTGTTTTTCCAAAGCTTCCCATTCAATACGATTTTTAAGGCTAATATCGACGATATGAATACCTGTAGAAAATCCGTTCATAATACGACTAAAGCTGTATTCAAATGGTTCTGCTGCAAGTGCCAGCGGTCTGGTAATATAGGGAAATGCTTCGCGGCGGTTCCAAATCCAGCCAACAGCGGCTATTAATATAAATAGTATCAACATAATAATGATACTTTTTTTACCGAATGAAAACAATTTTAAAATCTCCTCCTGTAGATATGCTGCGCGCCTTCAACTAGAGCCGGCAACTTTTCTCTATTCATTAACGCTTTTCCTATGCCGGTCACTACTGCTAATTCCGGATTAGCTCCTATCATAACGGGCACGCGCAGTTCTTGACTGAAAAGTTTGTCCAACCCGTGAAGCAGTGCACCTCCACCAGTCAGTACAATACCATGTTCCATCACATCTGCCGATAATTCGGGCGGCGTTTCCCGCAGTACCGTTCGGACTAAATCCAAAATACGGTACAATGGTTGGGCGATTACCTGATAAATCTCACTGGATTTGACGGTGACCTCCTTAAGCAAACCATCATCCAGCCCCCGGCCTGTAAAATAGTACGGTTGATCTTCCAGCGGCAGTACGGCAGAACCAATACGGACTTTAATTTCTTCTACGGTAGAATCACCTGTCACTACATCATATTTTTCACGCAGATACTCTTTTATCGCTGCATCTAAATCTAATCCGCCTAAATGAATTGATTTTGCCACCGCAATGCCGCCCAATGATAAGGTTGCGATACTTGTCGTACCGCCTCCCATATCAATAACCATATTTCCTAACGGTTCAAATATGGGAAGATTAGAACCAATGGCAGCCGCCGCCGCCGTTTCCATTAAATAGGCTTCTTTAGCCCCTGCCTGAAAAACAGCTTCCAACACGGCTCGTTTTTCCACATTGGAAGCAGCGGAAGGAACGCCTACGATAATCCGCAAACGCTGTACACTGCGCACGGATTTACTGAGTAAATAGCCAAGCATAGTTCTCGTTACATCATAATCGGCAATTACTCCATTCAATAAAGGCTTATGCACCTTCACCGTTTCCGGTGATTTCGCCAGAAGTCCGGCAGCAGCATTGCCTACGGCAATTACTTTCTTATTACGTTCATCTGTCGCTATCAAAGAAGGTTCGGAAAGAACGATACCTCGTCCTTCTACATAGACTTGCGTAGTACAAGTTCCTAAATCTATACCTATATTTTTTGTTAACGGCGAAAAAATAGAGCTCATTACAAAATCCCTTTCCATACTTTCCAATACTTTTTTGTCATTATTATATTTTACCACAAACGATACATTCCGTCAGTATAATTCCCATTAAAATATCCCCGAATCATACGCAGTATATCAGCTATAATTTCGGGGATACAACTAGTCATAGTACGTATATTTTTGAGTAAAAGCTACCTTCTCATCCATCTTGCGTATGCTGCAGGCAGTTTTTCTTTCTAATGGAAAACAAAGCGGTTATTTATCGCCTTCCTCTTCCAAATACACTCGTTCCGTAGCATCATCATATTCGATAAGTTCCGCATATCGCATCCAGCCTATAATCAAATCCATTTGCTGCGCTGCCTTTTTTTCACCGAAAGCTTCCGTTAATTGTTCTTCAAAAAAGTCGATATCCATTTCGTTGTCGGTGTCTTTTTCCAAACTGTCTACCATTTTTCCCACAAAAGGAACATTTTTCAGCAAATGCGCTCTGAATAGCTCTTTGCGTTCCAGTACACTGGCTCTGGCAAATGCGATCCCTGCCTGTGTTAATTCAATGTCTCCTTCAGATACGATTGTAAACCGCAATAGATTAGACATTTCAACCAATGGAAAAAAGTCTTCTATATCCATTACAAAACGATCGGCTAATTTATATAAATCTGTTTTTTCATTTAAATCTTCCAGTAGTTCCAAAAAACCGGTAAGTGCACCGGCCGTAACATTGGGAAGCAATGTGTATTGAGATGGTGATGTTTTGATTCTGGCAGCGGCTGTTACTGGTTCACGCACAGCGGGCCTCTTGGTCATAAAAGAATAAATCTGATCTACATAAGACAAAAATTCAGGTGATTTCTTATCTCGCCACCGCGGTAAAGGAATCAGCATATTTTCCATTACCGTTGCCGGGCGCGTAGAAAGTATAATGGCACGATCAGCCATATATACAGCTTCTTCAATACCATGCGTAACAAGTATAATGGCTTTTGTAGGGATTTGCTTTTCCAGCCAAAGCTCCAATAAGTCACGACGTAAATTTTCTGCGGTCAACACATCCAAAGCAGAAAAAGCTTCATCCATCAGCAATATATCCGGTTCGCTTACTAAAGCCCGTCCGATACCTACACGTTGTCTCATGCCGCCTGAAAGTTCTTTCGGGAATGCACTTTCAAACCCATCAAGACCGACTATATCCAATATTTTTAACGATTTTTTTTCTTTTTCTTCTTTTTTTAAATCCTTCCCTTCCAAACCGAGCATTACATTTTCCAGTACCGTAAGCCATGGAAATAACGCAAACGATTGAAACACCATGGCGACTCCCGGATTTACGCCGGTAATCGGTTTGCCTAAATAGGCAACAGTACCCGAAGACGCCGGTATTAATCCGGCTATGATGCGTAATAATGTAGATTTTCCTGAACCGGACGGACCTAAAATAGCCAAAAACTCGCCTTCTTTAACGGAAAAATTTATATTCTCCAACACCGCTGTATTAGCAGAACCTTTTATATTAAATGTACGTCCTATACCTGTCAATGTAAGCAATTCACTCATTCTGCCCACTCTCCTAATCCAAATGAAATTTTGATTCTGCTAAACGATACAACCGACGCCAGACAAGTCGGTTTACACACACTACAAAAATGCAGGTTGTCATGACCCCTAGCACGATATGCGGCCAATCTCCGGCGGTTGTTGCCTGACTGACATATGCGCCCAGGCCAGTAGCTGTCAGGGTAACGTCTTTCCATGTGACCAGCTCGGAGACGATACTGGCGTTCCAAGCACCCCCGGAAGCCGTAATCAACCCGGTTACCAGACTTGGAAAAATGCTGGGAAGAATGAAAGATTTCCATTTTTTCCAACCGGTAATTTTAAATACAGAAGCAGCTTCCAATAAATCGTTGGGAATACTCATGGCCCCGGCAATGACATTAAATAAAATATACCATTGCGTCCCTAAAATCATTAAAAAAACAGATCCGGTCTCAAAATTCAATTGATATCTTAAAAAAATAATCGTCACAAAAGGAAAGATCATATTGGCAGGGAAAGATGCTACCATTTGAATAATCGGCTGCAGTTTAGCAGATAATTTAGGTTGGAGACCAATCTTCACACCTACCGGTATAGTCCATAAAGCACCTATTGCCAATGCCGCCATAACTCGACAAAATGTATATAAACCCAATGAAAATACAGTAAAAATTTCATGCAACCCCATATCATACACCATGACAGCAGAATTTTTTGCCGGATTATATAACTCGGAAACGACGAAAATAAAAATAAATAATTTAATGACGATATGTACGCTTCGTTCCTTCCTGTTGTTATGAATTGTTCCGGTGATTTTAGCCGTCATATCTGCCAACATATTGCCGCAATAATTCAAAAAGCCGCGAATCGGTGCAAAAATCAAATGCTGAAGAAGATCCATCAGCCATGACGCATGTAAAATGTCATACACAAAAGAAGTCGGCTGCACATCGCTTTCAGAAAACTCAACCTTAAATTTCTGACTCCAAACTACTAAAGGACGCCAAAACAATTGATCTACTAAAAATATCATAACCAACATTGTCAGCATAGCGTAGAGCATAGCAGATACGTTGCCGGCATCAATGGCCGCAGCCAGATACGATCCCACTCCGGGCAATTGAATATCCTGTCCCAATACACTGATGGCTTCACTGGCAGCTAAGAAAAACCAAGCACCGCCGAAAGACATCATACTGTTCCAAATTAAGCCAATAATAGAAACCGGAAGTTCCAACCGAGTAAATTGCTGCCACCAATTCAAATGCAGCAATTCTGTCGCTTCCTGCAAATCTTTGGGAGCCGTCATAATAGATTGATACACACTAAATGTCATATTCCATGCCATACTGGTAAAAATAGCAAAAATGGATGCGATCTCCACACCCAATAAACTATTGGGGAAAAAATTAATAAACATAAGAATAGTTGCCGATAAAAAACCCAGGACAGGGATAGATTGTAAAATATCCAAAAGCGGGATCAATATCTTTCTGGCAAACTCATTTTTAGCCGCAATATAACCATATACAATAGAAAAAATAAGAGAAGCAATAAAAGCAATAAACATTCTAAGCAGTGATCTGCCGCCATAATAGGGAAGCATGGATATTTGCAAGTTGACTTTCGGTTCATGTTCAACGGAAAAAGGTATGATCATGCCTGCGCTCAGATGAACTATACCATATAAAATAAAAAATATACAAGCTAACAAGATGATATCTATCATTCGAATACGTTGATTTTCAGGGTTTTCCGTAAATATAGACACACGATTACCTCCTCATAAAAGAAACTAGAAAAACGATATATATGCCGCGTCTCTTGACTACCTCCGTCGTCCATATTTACTCCCCCCTTTATGTATAAAAATTAATTGGATAGATAATGAAAGAAATACCATATACATTATAGTATGACTGAAAGGTATTGTACATAAAAATTCTGCGGTTTTGACATTATATTTACAATATACGATTCCTTCTGTTGACAAAAAGGCAAATGAACATATAATGAATAAGGTAATAATACAATTTTTATTTACAAATAATGTGCTATATTTCAGCAGGAGGAACACACATGATGTTCAAGACACTAAGCCGCTATCTTATCGGCAAACCCTTAGCAAATAAACAACTGGAAAATGAACGCATTCCAAAATGGAAGGCGCTGCCGATTTTTTCCTCTGATGCCTTGTCATCCGTTGGATACGGACCGGAACAAATCGCCCTTGTATTAGCTTCCGTACCGGCATTGGAATTATATTCTTATTTTGGACCGATCATCATAGCGATCATTATTTTATTGGCTGTCGTAGCACTCTCCTATGCACAAGTAGTAAAAGTAAATCCCGGCGGCGGCGGTTCTTACGGCATCGCCATGAAATATTTAGGCGTGTATCCGGCATTGATTGCCGGGGCTGCTTTATTCGCCGATTATCTGTTGACCGTAGCTGTTTCTATTTCTTCCGGTACGGAAGCATTAACCAGTGCGTTTCCTTTTTTGATGCCCTATCATCTACATATAGATATTGCCGTTTTATTGATCATGATGCTTGTTAATTTACGGGGGACACAGGAAGCTTCGACTGTTTTTGTATGGCCGACATATATTTTTATCGTCTCCATGTTTATGACGATCTTAGGCGGCTTTTATCAAATTTTTGTATTACAGATTCCTGCCAGTACGGTAACCGCAGCGAGTTCCTCCATGCCAATGAACGCGTTTACTATGCTTATCATTCTGCGTGCGTTTGCCAACGGCTGCAGTTCTATGACCGGAGTGGAAGCCATTGCCAACGGCGTCACCATGTTTAAGGAACCGCAGGAAAACAACGCTATCAAAACAACGGCCCTTATGGCAGTAATTTTAGCAGGCATGCTGGGCGGACTGGGATATTTAATTATTTATTTCCATATTTTACCGGTAGAGGGATACACATTACTGTCCCTGCTTGTTGAAGAAGTTTTCAGCAGAGGTTTTATTTTTTATTTTATTCAAATCATGATGATGCTGATTTTGTACTTGGCGGCAAACACTGCTTACAACGGATTACCCCCGCTATTATCCTATATGGCCGTCGACGGATATGTTCCCCGATACTTTGCAAACCGCGGCGAACGTCTCAATTATTCCAACGGAATTGAATTGCTTACGTTAGCTACAGCTATACTGATTATTGCTTTTGATGGAAATGTAGAACACTTGATTTCCTTATATGCCATCGGTGTATTTTTATCTTTTACGATTGCTCAATCGGCAATGGTTGTACATTGGCATAAAAGTAAACCGCGCAACTGGCAGGTATATGCGGGCATAAACGGGTTTGGAGCCATGGTGACTGCTTGTGTCGTAATTATTGTATTACTAACGAAATTTATTTACGGCGCATGGATCATTGTTTTACTTATTCCCGTTCTTGTAAAAATTTTCCTTAAAATTCACCATCATTACAATGATGTACGGGAACAATTAGTTTTAACTCCTAATGAGTACAAGACATTCATGCACACAAGTTTAGGCCGCAGTATCATTGTAATTCCGATAGCCTCCCCCACACAAGCCGTGGCTCGTGCCATTCGGTATGCTAAAACAATCAGCAGCAAGGAAGATAAAATTTACGTTGTCCATGTATATAGTGATGAAGCCCGCGGGTTAAAAATTCAAAAATTGTGGCAGGAACTAGAACCGGATATTGAAATGATCATGATTCAATCTCCTTACCGGCAATTAACAGACCCGCTTATCGACTTTATTAAAAATCTTCGCAAAACGATAAACCCGAATGATATTATAACGGTACTTGTTCCTGAATTTGAGACAAAGAAATTATGGCATCGGCTGCTTCATAATCAGAGCGGCTGGATATTGAGAATCCGTATGCTGCAGTTTTTGGATGTTGTGGTTTCTACCGTTCCTCTTAAGTTTACCCGTTAACCAAACAGCAATCGGCACAGAAAAACAACCGCTGATACACGTATCAGCGGTTGTTTTTCTGTGCCGATTGCTGTACTTGCAGCCGTATATAATCTGTTACACGGTTATGGCTTATCACTATCCTTCTTTTTTTATGTTAAACCAGGCAGCATATAATGTCGGCAAAACAAGCAAGGTCAAAATAGTTGCTATAAAAAGTCCACTGGCAATAGCCACTGCCATAGGGCCCCAAAAAATACTGCGCATAAGCGGCACCATACCCAGTATAGCCGCCGCCGCTGTCAACATGATGGGACGGAAACGCATAACAGCCGAATCGATAATGGCAT
Organism: Megasphaera sp.; assembly: GCA_022649055.1. Lineage (GTDB taxonomy): Bacteria > Bacillota > Negativicutes > Veillonellales > Megasphaeraceae > Megasphaera_A > Megasphaera_A sueciensis. Next base: position 12,670 of record JALCNL010000035.1, on the reverse strand, counting down.
CCCAGGGACTCTCGCCTGCCTTCATATGTTTATCTATTTGATCAATCAATATGACGGAATTACGGATAATCATGCCGCTAAGAGCAAGAATCCCCAAATCAGCAACAAAACCCAGCGGTTTTCCAAAAATAAGCATCCCAAACGCAACACCGATGATTCCCATAGGGGCTGTAATCAACGTTAAAAACATAAGAGAAGGACGTCGCAGTTGGAACATAAGCAAGGTCATGATAACCAGAATCATAATAGGAACAGGAACCAGCAGATAGTTCAATGATTTTTGACTATTTTCCAATGTACCATCAACAGATACGGAATAGCCAAAGGGAAGACTGTCACGGATATCCTTGATAGAATCATAGGCTTTCTGTGTTGCGTCATTACTGGTGCCTGATTTAATATTACCTTGAACGGTAATAGTCGGCTTCAAATCTCTGCGCCAGATGAATCCATCTTCTGCGGCATAACTTATTTTTGCTACCTGTTCCAACGGCACATATCCGGCGGAACCAAGATAAATAGGTATATTTTTGATGCGGGCTAAATCATCCCGATCACTGCCCTTCAATCGAACCTGAATATCAATCGTTTTATCGGCAGCATAATATTCCGCAACCGTAGCCCCTGATAATTCCGTATATAGGGTCTGCGCCACATCCTGTCCTGCAAGCCCCATAGCCCGCAGCTTATCTTGATCCAATTCAAGATGCATCACTTTATTTTTTTGATTCCAATTCAAATGCAAGCTTTCCAAGTTGGGATCTTTAGACAGGCGATTCAGAATTTGTTGTGCATATGCTTTAACTTTGTCTGTATCATAGCCGGATATGCGGAGCATCATCGGATAATCTGACGGCGGACCCGTTTGGATATATTGTATATTACTACGCACATTAGGTTGGTTTTCCGCTATTTCTTTGCGGATTCCTTCTGTCAGCTCTTTCCGGGATTTGACATCTTTGGCAACGACAACGAATTGAGCATAATTATCTGCCGGTAAAACGGGTTCTGTTGTCAATACAAAGCGAGGGGCGCCTTCCCCAACATAGTAAGAGTAATTATCTATTTGATCCATGTGAGAATCCAGATAGTGGGAAAGCGTGTTACTCTCTTCCTGGGAAGCCTTCATGGAAGATCCTTCCGGAAGTGTCATCCCTACTATGATTTCCGGACGCAACGAAGGAGGAAAAAACTCCTGCGGTACCAATTTCAATACGAAAAGAGAAATTACAAATAAAACACCCGTTCCGGCAATAACCGGTAATTTGTGGGTTAAACACCAGTTTAATACCCCGCGGAAATAATGATAAAATTTATTTTGATATAAAGGTTTGGCCATAGTCTCCGGTTTGACCTTAATCAGATAATATCCGAAAAGAGGTGCTACCATAACGGAAACAATCCAAGAAATCAATAGGGATGAAGAAATAACCGGGAATAACGCTTTACAGAATTCCGGAGCCGCTCCTTGAGCAAATGCCACCGGAATAAACCCGGCGCAAGTAACAAGCGTCCCTGTCAACATAGGTTTAGCGGTAGCGTTAAACGCATAGCAAGCCGCATCAAGACGGTCTTTCCCCTTTTCTAATTGGACACTCATCATCTCGACCGCAATAATAGCATCATCTACCATAAGGCCCAAGGCGATAATCAAAGATCCCAAGGAAACTTTATGCAAATCGATACCGGTAATTTCCATGACACAAAATACACCCGCTAATACTAACGGAATACATCCGGCCACAACAAGTCCCGTTCGGAAACCAAGACTGAGAAAACTAACAATCATGACAATGATAATAGCTTCCCGCAGTGTATTGACAAAGTCACTGATAGAATCCTTAACAACCTGTGGCTGATCAGAAACTTGATGGATTTCCATGCCTGCCGGCAAGTCATTATTGTTAACTTCATGTACTAAACGGTGCAGTTGTTCCCCCAATGTCAAAATATTACCGCCGGGTGTCATAGATACAGCAATACCTACAGCCGGTTTTCCGTTATAAAACATTTTTGGATCAGCAGGTTCCGTATATCTGCGTTCTACCTTAGCGATATCCCCCAGACGGAAAATTTTGCCATTCGCGTTAATCGGCAGCGCTTTAATAGCATCCATATCTTTAAAAGTCCCAGTTATCCGCAGATACACATTATCTGATTTTGTGTCGACCATACCGGCAGGAGTCATTTCATTCTGCCCTTTTACCGCATTGGAAATAACTGTCGGGGAGATACCTAATTCAGAAAGTTTAGAATTTTCAACTTCAATATACACTTTTTCTGATTGTTCCCCGAGGATTTCCGCTTTGCTGACATTTTTGACATCCAGCATCATACGGCGTATTTTTTCTGCCTTGATGCGCAGCTGTTCATAGGAATACCCATCACCGGTCACTGCATAAATGGAACCATATACATCATCAAACCGGTCATTGAAATACGGACCGTAAACACCTTGCGGCAGATCCTTCTTTACATCTTCCGTCAGATTGCGGACTTCCTTCCATGTATCGCGTACCTTACTGGAGTCAACTTCGTCATTTAAGGTAACATAGATAACAGTCTGCCCTGGTCTGGCATAACTTTTTATATAATCCAAATGGGGAGTATCCTGCAGTTTTTTTTCAATTTTGTCATTGACCTGTTCATCCATTTGCTGTGCCGATGCCCCTGGCCAAGCAACCGTGACTACCATTTGCCGCACTGTATATGCCGGATCCTCCATACGTCCCAGCTTTATATAAGAAAATATGCCGGCAATGGCAATGACAACAATAAAATACCAGACAAGAGCTTTATTCTTTAAAGCAATTTCCGAAAGATTTCTCATTGATCCTCACTCTCCGTCCGGACCGTCTGCCCTGCACTTAATTGATGTACGCCCGCAGTCACAATACTATCTCCGCTTTTCAAGCCTGTCACTTTGACTTTATTATCACTAAAGTTTTCTACTGTCACATTCTTCAACACGACAGTTTTATCACTGCCGACGATCCATACTTGAGCTTGGTTTCCTGTTTGATATATTGCCGCTAGCGGCAATATGACCGTCGGCTCAGAATCGCCTGTTTCCTGCGAAAGATTAGTAACTGTTGCTGTCATTCCCAGCTGCATGTCCTCAGGTGGATCCGGCAGCGCTATACTGACTTTATAAGTTCGCGAAATCTGGTTGGCCATGGGAGCCACCTCCCGCACGGTACCCGTTACCTTTTGCCCCTGCAGTGCCCAAAAAGAAACACTTACTTCTTTGCCTATCACAAAATTCTGTACTTTATTTTCGGGAACATTGATTTGCACTTCTAAATCTCCAGTATGTACCAATGTTAAAACCGTCTGTCCCGCAGCCACGACTTGACCGACTTCTCCGGATAAAGCCGATATGACACCATCCGCATCAGCTGTTAAATCAGTATAAGACAAAAGATTTTCTTCTTGGGAAGCGGTAGCCTGTGCCTGATCATATGCCGCCACAGCTTGATTATATGCCGTGCTGTATTGATCCAACACAGCGGCAGGAACCGCATTTTGCTGATACAATGCCTGATACCGGGATAGATTAGACGCAGCCAGCTCCCTCTGTGCTTTTGCTGATTCTACGGCTGCCTGTGAACGAGTTACCGATTGAGCCGCATCTTTTGGATCTACCGTCATAAGTACATCGCCGGCCTTTACCCGGCTGCCCAGCTGTACATTACGGGCAGATATCCTGCCACCTGCTTGAAATGCCAAATTGCTCTCATAGCGGCCGCGAACTTCTCCGGCATATTGCGCCTCACTGGTGTTTTGTCCTGCGCCAACAGTTGTCACCTTGACCAGCTGCGGCAGTTCTTTATCAGCCGGCTGCTGACCACAGCCGGTTAATGCAATCATCGCAGCAAAAACAACAACCATACGCGCTGCTGTATATAAACGGCTCATTTTACCTCACTCCCCTTGTTTGATTTAATAGCAATCGTGGCGGCATTTTCCGTAATCTTTCGCAGTCCCTGTATCGTATGTTCGACGACTATCGGTTCCAAGCCTGCCGTGATATTGGTAATCCACGTTTCTAATACGGCATATAATTTATCTTTGATGCCTAATGCCTGTTGCGTAGAATAAATATGTTTCTGCCGTTTATCGTGAATATCCTGTTCACGCCGTATATATCCTTTATCTTCCAAATTTTTTATAGTCCGAGCCATCAGCCCTTTGTCCGTTATTAAAAGATAGGCTAATTCATCCAATGTAGCTCCTTCGTTTTCATATAACTTAGTAAGAAAAACAAATTCAGAAAACCCAATATTCCATGGCAGGCAGGCACTTACAATAAATGCCTGGGAACGTCTGTATAACACACCGAAATGATGTGCTGCATCACGATAATCCATATACGATCCCTTCCTTCTATAAACAATTTGACTATATCAACTTGTTTATAGTATAACAAATTGAAAATAATTATTCAACCCGTTATGAGAGAAGATATGGAAATTGTTCACTGCATTTATAATGAAAATTATCTCTTCGCGTATTTGACAGAAACGATTAATCTTAAAAGCAGCTTTTTCTATAAGATAATCCAAGCATTCCCGATAGCAGATATTTTCGATGCCACGGCACGCACCCTGACACAAGCACCGTCCATTGACATGTAGCGTAACATGTTGATAAATAGGTTTGTTGTATAGTAACAATCTATAACGGTTTACCGTAGCTATAGTTACGAAAACAGAAAAAAGAGAACACCTTGTGTTATGCTTAGGCGGCCATGTCACACACAACAGAAAAGGTGTTCTCTCATAAACAGGTAACATGAAGCGTAACGTATTGCCTGCTACGCTTCGGCTAAAATCAACATTTATTTACTCTTCCCCCATTAATCGATAGCCAATTCCTGATTCTGTAATAATATATTTAGGTTTTGTCGGATCTGCTTCAATTTTTCGGCGTAATTGTGCTATATAGACTCGAATATACTGCGTATCTTCTCCATAGCCTTCCCCCCAGACAGCCTTCAAAAGCTGTCGGTGTGTCAAAACACGTCCCGCTTGCTGCATCATAATGGTAATAATTTTATATTCGGTGGGAGTGAGTTTTATTTCTACACCGTTTAAAGTAACACGATGCTGCGGAAAATCAACAGAAAGCCCCCCACATGTTAAGATAGATTCTTGTTCATTTGTTGTCGAATGACGCAGACATACTCGTATTCTAGCCATTAATTCCCCCATACTGAACGGTTTTGTCACATAATCATCTGCTCCCACATCCAACCCCTGAATTTTTTCCTGTTCCTGATCGCGAGCCGTTAATATAATGATGGGAATTTGTGACCATTCCCTGATTTTTTTGACTACATCTTTACCATCGATATCCGGTAATCCTAAGTCTACGATAACTAAACCGGGTTGTACATATGCCGCGCTTTGAATACCCTCTTTTCCTGTCTTTGCTATATACACCTCATATCCCGCCGCATGCAGCGATACCTGCAGCAATTTACAGATTTGCATTTCATCGTCAATTACTAATATCCGTATTTTTATTACATCCATTTGTATCTCTTCCTTTTACTTGAATGCCGTTTTCCTGTACATCTACGGGTAAGCTGAATGAAATAGCTGCACCTCCTCCCGGATTATTTTCGGCCCATATTGTCCCATGATGCATTTCAATGATACCTTTGCAAATAAACAATCCTAATCCCGTCCCTGAAATGGTATTAACATTCGACGAGCGATAAAACTTTTCAAAAATATGCTCTTGATCCGATGATAAGATACCTATTCCTTGGTCTTTTACAGATACAACCAAATGCGCATGTTCTAAGTAAGCTCGTATCGCAATAGTACTGCCCTTCGGAGAATATTTTATTGCATTATCGAGCAAGTTGACAAGCACTTGTTCCAATAATCCGCAATCTCCTTTGAAAAAAGGTAATGGAGAAGATATATCCGATACGATATTATGCGTAACACTGACTTTTTCAACACGTTGCAGCGCGACACCAATAATATCTTCTATATCACACCAGTCATTTTTTAATTGCAAAATTCCACTTTCCTGCCGTGCCGTATCTAAAAAATTATTGACCAACCGTTCCATTCGTGTTGCTCCATAGGAAATAGTTTCCAATAATTCCAACTGTTCTTTTGGATTATATTGGACAGTCGTATCCGATAATGCAGAAGCAGCCCCAATAATAGAAGCAAGCGGAGTCCGCAATTCATGGGATACCGAGTTGAATAGCGAAGTCCGCAGTCGTTCTGATTCGACCGCCAATGCCGCCTGCTGTGACTGATAAATCAACTTGCATCGTTCAATTGCCATAGCAGTCAATCGAATCCAAGAATCAATAATACGTTTTTCCTCTGGTAATAAAGGATTATCTCCAATTTGTATGCCAAATACGCCTTCTATTTGTGCCCCTGTCTGCAAAGGAATATATAAATTTTGAACACCCGGTATGGTATCTGTGGAACATCCTGCCATTTTTTTATTTTTAAACGCCCAAACAGCTACCGCGTATTCTTGCTCTACCAGCCTTAGCGCATGGCCTCCCGTTTCCGGAATATACTGCCCAGCTTGTTTTAATTGTCCTTTTTTGTCCGGATATAATACTACCACAAAACGATCTAATGTTTCTCCCACATATTCGGCCAGTTTTTGGCATATCTGGCCCGGTTTGATTATAGCCGCTATTTCTTGACTGAAATCATATAAGGTACGCATGCTTTTTTCTCGCTGCCGTGCAATTTTTGATTCCTTCCGCAATTTTTCTGTCTGTTTGCCGATCAAATATGAAAATATAAGAAAAATACCAAATGTCCATATATATTGGATATCATTGACGGAAGTCGTAAATATAGGCGGAATAAAAGAAAAATCAAACAAAAACACACTAACAACAGCGGTCATATAGGATGGCCATCGTCCCCACCATAACGCCGATAAAAGGACTGGCAAAAAGTACAAAAATGCGATATTAATCAATTCCAGTGATGATTGAAATATCCATCCCACACCCGTAATGCAAAGTGCCATACTAATCCCGCATACTGTATACCAAATCTGTTTATGCTTGTTTTTGTATTCTAATGGATGTGACTGTATTGGATTTTTTTCTTTTTCCTTTTCTTTTTCCTTTTCTTCTTCCCCTTGTACAACATATACATTAATATCGCCGCTATACCGGATCAATTTTTCCAAAAATGCCCCATGACATATATCCCAAAGCCGACCGTGCTGTGATTTTCCCGCAACAATGGCGGTTACATTATGCGTTCGTGCAATATCCAAAATCTCATGTACCAAATCATTTCCTACGGCAGTAAATATTTTTCCGCCCAGTTCCTCCGCTAATTTTATATTGTCAGCCAATCGTGCCCTTTCCCTATTTCCCATAGGAAATCGAGGGGTAGGCATCTCAATATGAACCGCCAAAAAATCAGCATGCAAGCCATCCGCCAATCGTCTGGCTGTTCGGATTAATTGTGTTGAAAAGGGGCTGGCACTGACACATACCATAACACGTCCCGTAACCTGCCAAGGTCCGGCAATTTTTTTCTTTTTCATATAGGCAGACATCGTATCATCCACACGGTTAGCCATAAAACGCAGTGCCAATTCACGAAGTGCATTGATATTCCCCAAGCGGAAAAAGTTTTTTAATGCTCGTACAGCTTGTTCATGCGAATATACCTTGCCTTCTTGCAGACGTGTGACAAGTTCCTCCGGTGGAATATCAATCAGCTGGATACTATCCGCCTGTTCCAAAACAGAATCAGGAACTGTCTCATGAATGGCAACACCGGTAATCTGTGTTACAATATCATTCAGACTTTCGATATGTTGAATATTAATTGTTGTATATACCTGTATTCCCGCATCCAATAATTCTTCTACGTCCTGGTATCTTCGTACATGTCTTGAGCCGGGAATATTAGTGTGTGCCAATTCGTCGACTAATACAATTTCCGGTTTAAGATGCAGAATAGCATCTGTATCCATTTCTTTTTTTTGCTGCCCGCGATACGATACATAAGCAGGAGGAATAACAGGAATTCCGGTTGACAATTTTTCTGTTTCTACTCTGCCATGTGTTTCAATCCAACCGATATATACTTGTTTTCCTTTCAGCAAATCTTCCTGTGCTGCTTTTAGCATCGTATATGTTTTTCCTACTCCAGCGGCAGCTCCTAAAAAAACGGTAAGCCTGCCTCGGTTTTCCTGATTCATTTGCGTTAGAAGTTCATCCGGATTTGGCCGGTTATCTTTTGCAATCGTCATTGTATCTATCCCCATCCTTACGGTATAATCACCACGCCTATTTTCGCGCATGACATGCAACAAACAGGGCGTCATAAAACGACGTCCTGTCTATTATATTTATTATGATTGAGCCGCCGTATCTAACGCACGATTCAACACTAATACATTCACTTTGTCTTCACCCAAAAATCCTAATTGTTTTGTTTCTATATGCTCTTTTATCAAATTTTTCACCGTCTGCACATTCATATGTCTTGTTTCCGCAACTCGTCTAGCCTGCACATAGGCAGCATCAGGTGTAATATGCGGATCAAGTCCACTTGCAGAAGCCAAGACTAAATCGCTGGGAACCTCTGCGGAATCTAACATATCATTCGACTTGCGCACATCGTCCATATTATCCAGAACTTGGCTAATTAATTTTTCGTTCGTGGGTCCCAAGTTGGAACCGCCGGAGGACATCGCGTCGTATCCATCATCGCCTGCCGCAGAAGGTCGGCCGTGAAAATATCGATCACTCTGAAAATTTTGTCCAATCAGCTCGGAACCAACAATAGTTCCATCCGTATTTATTAATAAAGAGCCATTTGCTTGTGTTGGGAATAATAGCTGCGCTACCCCTGTCATAGCAAACGGATAGATAAGACCTGTCACTATTGTACATATAACTATTAATTTAATGGACTTTATTATAGGCTGCCACATAAGTTTATACCTTCTTTCTTTTTTACGCTAACCCTAACAGGACGATAAGCATATCAATAATCTTGATGCCCACAAAAGGAACAATCAATCCGCCGAGACCATAAATCAACAGATTTTTCCGTAGAATGGCAGCAGCCCCGATCGGTTCATAGGCAACACCCTTGAGAGATAACGGTACCAAGGCAATAATAATCAGCGCATTAAAAATAACAGCACTTAAAATCGCACTTTCCGGTGTTGCCAGATGCATGATGTTGAGTGCTCCCAATACCGGATACGCACCCATAAACATAGCCGGAATAATAGCAAAATATTTTGCTACATCATTGGCAATACTAAAGGTAGTTAAAGAACCACGAGTCATTAGCAGCTGTTTGCCGATTTCCACTACTTCTATCAATTTTGTCGGATTGCTGTCCAAGTCGACCATATTTCCTGCTTCCTTAGCGGCCTGTGTGCCACTGTTCATAGCAACACCAACATCCGCCTGTGCCAAAGCAGGTGCATCGTTTGTACCATCACCGGTCATGGCAACCAACATTCCTTTAGACTGATAATCCCGTATCATCTTCAACTTTGTTTCCGGTGTCGCTTCTGCTAAAAAATCATCCATTCCCGCTTCTGCTGCAATGGCTGCTGCTGTCAATGGATTATCTCCGGTGATCATGACCGTTTTGATCCCCATTTTTCTAAGCTCACAGAAGCGTTCTTTAATCCCTCGTTTAACAATATCTTTTAATTGAATAACACCTAAAACTTTATCCTTTTGTGCAACAACGAGTGGGGTTCCGCCTTCTTTTGCAATGGCTTCACAAGAAAATTGCACATCATCGGGGAAGTGACCGCCATTTTTCTCCACATATTTCTTAACAGCATCCATTGCGCCTTTACGGATTTCCCTGCCTTGCCAATTAATGCCACTCATACGGGTTTGCGCTGTAAACGGTACAAACTCCGTTTCCGAAGCAGATAACTGTCGTTCACGTAAATTATATTTCTTTTTAGCTAATATAACAATACTACGTCCCTCAGGCGTTTCATCTGCAAGAGAAGAAAGTTGCGCAGCATCCGCTAATTCTTGTTCATCGACACCCATAGCAGGTACAAAATTAGAGGCCATACGATTTCCCAGTGTAATCGTACCTGTCTTATCCAGCAGCAGTACGCTGACATCACCGGCCGCTTCTACGGCACGTCCGGACATAGCCAATACGTTCCGTTTTAAAAGCCGATCCATTCCCGCAATTCCGATAGAAGACAAAAGTCCTCCAATAGTTGTCGGAATCAGACATACCAGCAACGCAACCAGTGAAACGGCCGGAATAACAGTCTGCGAATAGATTGCAAAGGGTTCCAACGTTGTAACGGCGATTAAAAAAATAATAGTTAACCCCACTAACAGAATCGTTAATGCAATTTCATTCGGAGTTTTCTTGCGCTTAGCTCCTTCTACCAGCGAAATCATATGATCTAAAAAGGTTTCACCTGCATTAGCCGTGATCCGTACTTTAATCCAATCAGAAAGCAATACGGTTCCTCCCGTAACGGAAGACCTATCGCCTCCCGCCTCCCGAATGACAGGAGCTGATTCGCCGGTAACGGCGCTTTCGTCCACAGAGGCCATACCTTCTACGATTTCTCCGTCGCCGGGAATAACATCACCACTTTCGATCAATACAACATCATTTTTCTTTAGCGTCGTAGCATCAACGATTTCTTGTTTTCCCGCTGCTATTTTTTTTGCTTTTGTATTGACTCTGGCATCTCGTAATGCCTGCGCTTGCGCTTTACCGCGTCCTTCTGCGATGGCTTCCGCAAAATTGGCAAATAACACGGTAAACCATAACCACACAATCACTTGTATCGTGAAACCCAGATGCTCTGCCGACTGTCCCAAGACGACTCTGACCAGTGTCAAACAGGATAGGAATATGGCTCCCACGTATACGACAAACATAACCGGATTTTTTATTTGTGTATTCAATTTTAGTTTTCGAAAAGAATCTTTTATCGCAGCTATAACAATAGCTTGATTCCATGTGTTTTTCTTATTCATATTCTATGCTCCCGTTATATTAAAAAGTAACTCCCTGCAGCATCAACAAATGTTCTACAATAGGTCCCAATGCCAATGCCGGGAAAAAGGTAAGTGCACCAATAATAAGCACGACAATAACCAATAATACGACAAATAGACTGCTCTTTGTAGAAAAAGTCCCCGGTCCTATGGGTACGGTGTTTTTTTCTGCCATACTTCCGGCAATCGCCATCATCGGAATGATGACGCCAAACCGTCCTATCAGCATAGCGAAGCCTAAAGCCACATCGTAAAACGGGGTGTTTGCTGTCAATCCACCAAAAGCACTGCCGTTGTTGCCAACAGAAGAAGTAAAGGCATACACCATTTCACTCAATCCATGGGGCCCGTTATTCAAGATTCCTGCAAGACCCGCATCTGTTGTAGAAGCTATGGCCGATCCCGTCAAAATGACAAAAGACGGAATCAGAAGTGCCAATATAGCCATTTTCATTTCCCAGGATTCTACTTTTTTCCCCAAATATTCCGGCGTGCGGCCTACCATCAACCCTACGATGAATACTGTCATGAATACATATGCCATCATCGCATAAAAACCGGTTCCTACACCACCTACTACCACTTCTCCCAACATGATCTGCAGCATCGGCACCAGTCCGCCAATAGGCGTCATACTGTCAAACATAGCATTCACCGCTCCGCAGGAAGCTCCCGTGGTAACAGCTGTAAACAAAGCCGTCCCGCCTAAGCCGAATCGTACTTCCTGTCCTTCCATTACCGAAGAACCACTGATTCCGAATTGACTGATCAAGGGATTGCCGGTTGCTTCACCCGCATAGATGCAGCCAAACATAATGACAAATAAAGTCAGCATAGCACCTAATATCGCATATCCTTGTTTTTTGTCCTTCACAAATTTACCAAATGTAAATAACAATGAAACAGGAATTAAAAAAATACAAATTACTTGCAGGAAATTAGTGAAAGCAGTAGGATTTTCAAACGGATGAGCCGAATTAGCATTGAAGAATCCACCGCCATTCGTTCCCAATAATTTGATTGCTTCCTGCGAAGCTACCGGACCCATAGGGATATGCTGTTCGATACCTTCCAACGTATGCGCAGTAACATACGAAGAAAAATTTTGCAATACCCCTTGTTGAACAAACAGTAAGGCAAAAACGATGGATAGTGGAAGCAAAATCCACAAAACACCCCGAACCATATCAACCCAAAAGTTCCCTATTTTATCCGTATTTTTTCGTGTAAGTCCTCGTATCAAAGCAATGGCAACACATAGGCCTGTCGCAGCTGATAAAAAGTTCTGCACCGTTAATGCGGTCATCTGTGTAAAATAACTCATGGTGGATTCTCCGCCATAAGCCTGCCAGTTTGTGTTTGTCACAAAACTAGCCGCCGTATTAAATGCTACATGAAACGGCGTAACTCCTTCAAAATGTTCCGGATTCAACGGCAGATACCCTTGCAATACTTGCAATAAAATAACGGCTATGAAACCAATAAAGTTAAACCATAATAAATCGATCGTATACGTTTTCCAATTTGTTTCCTGCCGTTTATCAACTCCCAAAATTCGATATATCCCTCGTTCCACAGGACAAAAGACCGGATCTAAACATGTTTTTTTAAAATTAAATACATGAAACATATAAG
>JALCNL010000034.1 GCA_022649055.1 Megasphaera sp. | reverse complement strand
TTGCGGCATCGTAAGATTAGTTGCCATGAAAAATTACCTCCTAATGGTTAAATAGAAAAGTGTCCCTCCCGGGAGAAGGACACCTCCCCAGTATTTCTATTAGAGTAACAATAACGGATTTTCCAAATATTCGCGGAGCCGCGATGTGATTAATCCGGCTAACGCTCCGTCTACTACCCGGTGATCATATCCCAGAATGACATTCATCATCGGAGCGATCACAATCTTGCCATCTAGTACTACGGCTTTATCTACCGTGCGGCATACCCCGAGAATCGTGGCTTCCGGCGGATTGACGATCGGTGTAAAATGATCGCAGCCGTACATGCCCAGATTGCTGATGGTACAGGTGCCGCCTGTCAGATCATCCGGCGACAGCGTATTATCACGAGCCGCCCGTGCCAGTTCGCCAACAGTCCGATGAATATCCATCAGCCCTTTATGATTGGCATTCTTGATGACCGGCACGATGAGGCCTTTATCCACCGCAACGGCAACTCCCATATGAATCCCTTCGTTATGGACCAGATACCCGTCTACCAGACTGTCGTTGGCTGCCGTATATTCTTCCAGAACTTTGCACATAGCTTTGATGATCAGGTCGGTAAAGGAGAATTTCTTGTCCATGGCAATGAAGGTGCTGCGCAGTTCCGTGGCCTTGGTCATATTGACTTCTACCGTATGATGGACATGCGGCGTATTTCTCCAGCAGTCTCCCAGGCGCTGGGCGATGACCTTGCGCATCCCTTTGAGCAGGACCCCGTTTTTCGGGGCCCCTTTACCTTCCGCTGTCCCCGCCGCCGGAGTAGCTGCCGCTGCCGGAACCGGTGCCGGAACAATTCCGGCGGCCGTAAGGATATCGTTCTTCATGATCCGTCCGTCGGCAGTTACCGTTTGGGTATCTACTCCCAGATCAGCCGCTACTTTAGCCGCAGTGGGAGAGATACGTACTTTTTCTTCTGCTTCAAACGCTTCCACATCCCGGCCTACGACCCGCCCGTTCGGACCGGTTCCGGAAACGAGGGCCAGATCGATGCCGGCTTCTTTCGCTAATGTACGAGCATACGGAGTCGCCAATACCCAGCCGCCGACAATCGTATGTTGCACCGGGCCGGCAACTACTGCTGGAACCGGTGCCGCCGCTGCTTCTGGAGGAGCTGCCTCTGCTGCTGCCGAACCCCCCGGTACGGTTTCACCGGCTTGGCCGATATACCCCATTACGGCCTTTACCGGTCCGGCTTCGCCTTCCTGCATGACAATGGAAAGAAGAATGCCGTCTTCATGGGCTTCCACTATATTACTGATTTTATCTGTTTCAACTTCTACGACTTCATCACCCTTTTTTACCGGGTCGCCTACTTTTTTAAGCCATTGCGAGACCGTTCCTTCTGTCATCGTCAGGCCCAATTGTGGCATCGTAAGTGCTGTCGCCATTAATCATTACCTCCTTGCTGAACTATTGTCAATAAACGTACCTATTATTTTTCTTCAGTCATTTGTTCCTGCGCTATATCAACTGCAGACTTTTTCGGAAGAGTCAACATAACCGCTCCGGAAATAAAGAGCATGGCTCCTAATGCCAAATAACCACCATCTGTAGACCCCGTGTTTTGTTTGATAACGCCCAGCATATAGGGTCCGAGATAGCCGCCGAGATTAGCTATTGAGTTAATCAGAGCAGTGGCACCCGCCGCTGCCGCACCACTTAAAAAGGTCGTCGGCACAGACCACCATGTTCCCATCGCAGAATATACGCCAATAGCCGTAATACAAATAAATACCAAACTCAATATCGGGCTTTGTATAAACGGTGCACACACCAATCCGATACCGCCCAAGAACATACAACCTGCAACATGCCACCGTTTTTCACCTGTTTTAGAAGAGTGGTTCCCAATAATAATCTGTGCAATCAAGGCCGCCCCCATCGGGAATATAATCGAAATTCCTACCATAGTAGCTGACCAGCCGGACAAACTCTTCAACACCTGCGGCATCCAGAAATTAAAGCCCCAGAAACCGGTAATCCAAGTAAAGTAAATAACACATAAGCGCCATACTTGCTTATCTGTAAGAGACTGCATAATCGTATATTTTTTTACATTTGCTTTTGCTTCTTCTTCTGCCGCAATCGTTTCATTTAAATAATCCTTTTCTTCCTGAGACAGCCAAGATACTTTATCTGGACGGTCTTTTACCCAAAGGAGGAATACAAACGTAAAAATTAAGGCCGGTATTGCTTCAAGTAAGAACAATGTCTGCCATCCAGCAAAACCAAAGAGATTTAAATCCAAAAGAATACCTGCGACAGGCGCCCCTACAATAGCAGCAATCAGCAATGAGGTAAGCATAAGTGAAATAGCCTTGGCGCGTTCACCAGCAAGAAACCAACGTGGGAAAAGTACTGCATAAATGACAGGATATAAGCTGGCTTCACAAGCCCCCAGCAAAAATCTAAACAAATAGAATTGGAAAGGGGAAGTCATAAAAGCAAGCAAGCCGCAAACCAACCCCCATGTAAACATAATACGAGCTATCCATTTACAAGCATCAAACTTTGCCGCAATCAAAGAACCAGGAATTTCAAAGAAGAAATAACCAAGGAAAAACATGCCGGCCCCAGCACCAAATATTTCAGGTGTCAGCCACGGCAAATCTCTTGTCATCGTCATACCGGCATACGCAACATTAACACGGTCAAGAAATGCTATGACCGACACAAAAAAAACAGGAAGGATAACGTGCAATTTACGTTTATTATACAAATTTTCAAAATTTATATTTGCATACTTAGCATCCATTTACTTTGCCTCCTTTTACTTTACCATCATCCCAACCCCTCCCATCACAAAAGGGGTTGGGGAAATAAATATTCATATGAGTACGTTAACGTCCAAGCATTTTTTTCACTGCAGCAATGATGTCTTCCGGTTCGATTTTAACCAATCGTTCCAACGGCGGCGTATACGGAATAGGAACAAACGGAGCACCTAGACGAACAATCGGAGCATCCAGATAATCCAGCATTTCTTCTGCCGTACGGGCAGCTACTTCAGCACCAACACCTCCTTGTTTAACCGCTTCATGGACAACCATGAGTTTCTTGGTTTTCTTCAAGGATTCATAGACTGTATCCATATCCAGCGGGGAAATGGTTCTAAGATCGATACATTCCACATGAATTCCTTCTTTTTCCAGCTGCTGTGCGGCAGTAAGAACATTCGTCATATAGAAGGAATACGAGACAATTGTCATATCGCTCCCTTCTTTAGCCACATTGGCTTTGCCGATAGGTGTCAAATATTCACCTTCCGGAACTTCCCCCTTCAGGGAAAATAATTTCTTATGTTCAAAATAAAGGATGGGATCATCCGAACGAATGGCTGATTTTAACAACCCTTTTGCATCTGCCGGATTAGAAGGTATCACTACCTTAATTCCAGGAATATGCATAAACCAAGCTTCAACACACTGTGAATGCTGTGCCGCACCACCGCGGGTCATGCCATCAGGGGCCCGCAATACCAGTGGCACCTTGCATTGTCCGCCGAACATATAGCGGGCTTTAGCCATCTGGTTGAAAATTTCATCCATGGGTACACCAATAAAATCTGCAAAGTGCATGTCAACGACAGGACGCATTCCTGCTAATGCCGCTCCTACGCCGCCGCCAATAATAGCCGTTTCTGAAATCGGCGTATCACGAACCCGTTCTTCTCCAAACTCCTGTGCCAATCCTTTAAACTGCCCAAAAATACCGCCTTGCTTGGCAATATCTTCGCCCATGAGGAAAACGCGATCATCCCGTTTCATTTCTTCCTGCATGGCTTCTTGTGTTGCAACCGAAAATGTTATACGTCTCATTATATATTTTCCTCCCTCTCTGTTAATCGCAATAGTAGTCTTCCATTAAAGCAGATGTATCCAGATACGGAGCTGCTTGCGCCTCTGCTACTGCTTCCGTAATCAACTCTGCATTTTCTTTATCCATGGCATCCATATCTTTCTTTACCAATAATTTTTTAGCAATTGCAGTTTTACGGAAGTTCTGAATCGGATCATCCGCTTCAAAACGTTTCATAGTTTCTTCATGAGAACGATATAATTCCGGATCCCCTACAAAATGTCCCTTCACCCGGAAGGTATGATTTTCGAGAAGATAGGGACCTTGCCCGCTCCGTACATATTCTATGGCTTCTTTAGCTGCCGGATATACTTCGAAGAAATCATTTCCATTGACTGTTTTCCCCGGCATATTATAACCGACAGCTCGTTTAGCAATCTGGTCAACCGAAGTTGTTCTCTTATAATAGGTTGTAGAAGCCCATTCATTCATTTCACATACAAAAAGCACAGGAAGCTTCCAAGCAGATGCCATATTGCAAGCTTCATGGAACGTACCGCGATTAGAGGCACCATCACCAAAGAAGGCTACCGCTATTTCACCGGAGCCGCGTAACTTTGCAGCAAGCCCTGCCCCCATGGCCAAGTTATATCCGGCACCGACAACCCCGTTAGCACCCAGCATACCGATAGAAAAATCTGCAATATGCATAGATCCGCCTTTTCCTTTACAATATCCCGTAGATTTGCCGTACAATTCAGCCATCATTTTTTTTACATCTGCGCCCTTGGCAATACAATGACCATGACCGCGGTGGTTACTTTCGATATAATCCTTATCGGTTAAATTTTCACATACACCGACACCGCTGGCTTCTTCACCAATATACAAGTGTGTAAAGCCTGGTAATTCACCGGCCAGGAAAATTTCTTCGACCTTAGATTCGTAAGCGCGGATGAGCGACATTTTGCGATACGCATCTTTTAATAAATCTTTGTCATACATACTATCAGCTCCTTTTTTTATTTGCCCAATAATAATGCAAAAAGTGTGCCTATTTTACACTATTACATCATAAAAAAAAGTAATACCGACTATAACTTTCGATTAATGCTTATTTTTTAGAAGAATGAATATTTCAAAATTTTTTTCTTTATATTAAATTAAACGTTTTACTATTTTAATATTTACTGCTCTGGACAAAAAAAATTACTGCTCGAAAAATATACATATATATTTTCAGAACAACACCGTTCACATTCTATACATTTTTTCTTATAGAATAATAAACAGATGCTATTTGTTATTCTCAATTTTAGACAAAAAGCTTTAATTTGTATCATTTGCAACAATTTTGAACACTTTGAATAGAATGCGCAAAAATATTATAATATGACTATGATTTTTAATTAAGGTAAATGCCCTTCATTTCCAGAAGGGCATTTACTACACACTAGGTGATATATTAAATTTTTAAAATAAAACACGAAATAGCCTAATATATATCATATATTATACTATTTATTTATATTTTACAAATAAAACACTTTTTTTCTACCAAAAGAAAAGTTAATATTCCACATCTGATAAAATACAATCTCTTTAATTAGTATTCTGCATTCTCTAATTTAAATAAACACAAAAACCAATATTACATATTCAAAAACATGTATTTCACAAAAAAAATGATTTCTATTCTTTTTTAACTTGTTAATCCCTTTTATTTTGTTATACTTTTATTAAAGGATAACTATAAAAGGAGTTGCATATGTATAGAGACCATACTGTATCCATCGAACAAAAACAAAAGCAAACATTGTCTCAATCCTTATCTATGGCTATCAAATTAACAGAGTTGAACGGTACTGATATATTATCCTACCTGCAAAATGAAGCATTAGATAATCCATTGATTGAAATTGTAGTGCCTGAAACCTACCAGAACTCATTAGACTCTTCTTATGAATCTTACAATACAGATTTTCCGTTATCTGGTAAATCAGCCACAACGGTCATTGAAGCTACATACTCCAGCCAATATGAGTCTTTATATGACCATTTAAAAAAACAACTAAGTTATGAAAAAAATATTGCAGAACCTGTTAAAACACTTACGATATATTTGATTTCCCAGCTAGATGAAAGTGGTTTTCTACGCATTGATATCGATACGCTGATCAAAAAATTCAATGTACCATTACCATTGATACAAGATGCCATTGCGCTTCTGCAATCTTTAGATCCTGCCGGCATCGGGGCTCGGACACTTATCGAATGCTATCTTTTACAATTAAGCCGTATCAACAAAAAACCAGCTCGGTTAGAAGAAATTTTACAAAAATACGGAGACGAGCTATTACACAAACGACTGTCAAAAATAACGGCAGCTACACAAATTCCTCCAAAAGAATTATATGCTATGCTGCATTTTATCCATAAACTTTCGCCAGCTCCCGGAAAGTTGTTCAATAATGAGACAACAATTTGTGTATATCCTGATTTATTTCTAACATTGGAAAATAATCATCCTATTTTGCGGTATGCTGACGAAACAATTCCAAGTGTTCGTTTTCTCCAAGAGGATTACAATAGATATGAAGTAATGACGAGAGATGTCCGTGATTTTGCCAGACAACGTTTGTCTCACTATAAATTCATACACAGAGCACTGGAAATGCGTAAACGGACATTACTCTCTGTTGGTACCTTCATCGTCACTCAACAATTAGATTATTTTATATATGGTTTGCCTCTAAAACCCTTATCTTTAAAACACATTGCACATGCTTGCCACGTTAGTGTTTCTACTGCCAGCCGTACCGTAAAAAACAAATATATACATACAAATAAAGGTATTTATAGTCTTGGTTTCTTTTTAAGCAGGGAATTTACAGGAAAGAAGGAAAACACATTTTTATCTGTTTTTCAGATTAAGCAGTTACTAACCGATATCTTGAACAAAGAAGACCATGAACATCCATACTCAGATTACCAGTTAGAAAAAATATTTCAAGCACTGCATATTTCTATTGCACGAAGAACCTTGACAAAATATCGTCGAGCACTGAAGATTCCTGATTCGCGGTATCGTAAACATCAAACGTAAGTATTTCTAAGGAGAATTTACATGATTAAATATATTATTCGTTCTTGTATTACAGATTATAAAAACACTACAGATAAGCATGTTCGTGAAAAATATAGTATTTTAAGCGGTGTTTTAGGTATTATTTGCAATTTATTTTTATTTGTCAGTAAGTTTCTCGTTGGTATCTCTATTAATAGCATCGCCATCATTTCCGATGCATTCAATAACCTAAGTGATATGGGTTCATCGTCTATTATTATTATCAGTGCTAAACTAAGCAATAAACCGCCCGATAAAGAACATCCGTTCGGGCATGGGAGATTTGAATACTTAGCTTCTCTGACCATCGGCATTATTATTATGGTTGTCGGCTATCAATTAATCAATGCCTCTGTCCACAAATTTTTCGATCCGGAACCCCTTACTTTTAATTATTGGAGCCTCTGTATACTATTATTATCTATCGCAATAAAAGGATGGATGTATTTCTATAACAACTATATCGGCAGCATTATTCAATCCAGTGTCAACGAAGCTACAGCTTCTGATAGTATCAATGATGTGATTGCTACCACTGGCGTCCTCATTACAACAATCATCCAATTATATACGACATTACCGATCGATGCCATTGCAGGTACTGCCATCGGCGTATTGATCCTGTATACGGGTTTTACAATTGTCAAAAAAACCGTAAATATTTTGTTAGGAAAAGCAGCTTCTCCTGAATTGACAGAAGCAATTCGTTCCTGTGTCATGAACGGAAAGTATATCGTCGGTACCCATGATTTAAAAATCCATGACTACGGACCGGGCCGTATTTTTGCTTCTATTCACGCAGAAGTGCCGGATACCTCCAACCTCGTAGAGGTTCATGCCATTCTAGACGAATTAGAAGAGGAACTCTCAGATAAATTTCAAATTGATATTAATATACATATGGACCCATTATGTACAGATTTAAAAATCATTACTCGTGTACGACACATTCTGGATCTGCTTATTCAAAAGGAATATCCATGTTATCATACAAATCACTTACGAATCACCTACGGAAAAGCCCGTCTTAATGTTATTTGTGACTTACACATTCCTCCCACAGAAATGACGGAAGAACAAATGATAGAAATACGAAAAAACATTAATACCGCTATTATTGCATTTAATCCTCGTTATCGTGTCGTCATTGCTAAATTTATTCCAGAGGAAAGTATTCACTCAAAAAAACTTTTTATTGATTAGCGTTCAATAAAAAGTACTCTATTCCGAAAAAAGCTGTAGCAGAAATTTCATAATTTCTGCTACAGCTTTTTTATTCATACATTGATTGAAAAAACTCAAAAAGCAGTTTTTCATACAATCTTATCCAAAATTCACTCCAAAACAAGAGCTTGAGAACCTATAATGGATTGCAACTGGTAATGCAGTTCCTCACTAATTTGCACCCAATACTTTTCATCCGTTCGAATGGTTCGGCGGCTCCCCATCAAATGAAAGTATACAGGTACCGAGCCTGGATGCTGCTGTAAAATATCAACAATAGTACTGCTAATATCGGATTTTTCCAAATGAGCGGGTATTTTAATAAACAGCTTTTTCCCTTGTCCCGATTTCCATCCCGGATCTATATATTCCTTCTTACCAACAGATATGTTTCCCACACTAGGCTGGCTTTGATCCAACAATTTCAAATCTTCCGCTAATATTTGTATCGTATCATCATTGATATCGGCTCTACCCGATATAGCAACCGCCATATCGGGTACCGTTAAATCTGCATAAAGACTATATGTTTTCGGAAAAACAACAACGGTAAGAGGATGTGTATAATCTTCAATTGTAAGAATCGCCATTTGATCATTTCGTTTTGTCGTAACCTGCCGCTTTGCCGTTATTAAACCTCCAACATGCACAACTTTACCGTCATAATCCCGATTTCCTTCGCCAAATAATGCGGCTATAGGAGTTAGTGTATCCATAATTTTTTTATATTTATTTAATGGATGGCCACTAAAATAAAATCCATCATACTCTTTTTCCATAGCAAGCCGCATCTCAATAGGATACTCTTCTACATCAGGATAATTAAGCTCTACCACCGATTCTTCATCCATATCAAAAAGTCCCATCTGCCCCGAAGCATGATCTTTCTGATTCAGAGACCCCAACGAAATAGCCTGATCGGCAACAGCCATAAGCTGTGACCGTTTATATCCAAAAGAATCCATCGCACCGCATTTAATAAGACTTTCCACTGCTCTCTTGTTGATGACATGAAAATCAACACGACTGCAAAAATCAGCTAATGACACAAAAGGCCCATCCTGATCACGTGCTTTAACAATCACATCAATAGCATTTTCCCCAAGATTCTTGATACCCGCCAAACCAAATCTAACACTCTTTCCTTGGACGGAAAACATGGACCCGCTGGCATTAACATCCGGTGATAATACAGGTACGTCATGGCGACGGCACTCGCTGACATAATAGCTTATTTTATTCATATCATTAATCATACTGGTCATAGTAGCTGCCATAAATTCCGGTCTGAAATGAGCTTTTAAGTATGCTGTTTGCCATGCCACATAAGCATAAGCGGCACTATGCGACTTATTGAATCCATACCCGGCAAAATATACCATAAGATCAAAAACTTGGTTTGCTATATCATCAGATATATTATTTTGTCTCGTACCAGACAGAAAATTTTCCCGCTGTGCTTTCAATACGCTTTCTTTCTTTTTCCCCATAGCTCGGCGCAAAAGATCCGCTTGTCCCAGCGTAAACCCACCCATGACAGAAGCAATCTGCATAACTTGTTCCTGATACAAGATAACACCATACGTATCCTTTAAGATGGGTTCCAGTAAAGGATGCAAATAGGTAATCTTCCTTTCCCCGTGACTGCCTCGGATAAAATCATCTACCATGCCACTGCCTAAGGGACCGGGTCTATATAATGCAACCAAGGGAATCATATCTTCAAAATGACGGGGCCGCAATTCTTTAACCAGATTAGTAATACCACTGGATTCCATCTGAAATACACCAGCCGTATCGCCTTCAGTAAGAAGCCGGCATGTCTCTAAATCATCCAGCGGGATATGATTAATATCAATATCGACACCGCGATTCTGCTTAATAAGCTTGATGGCATCACCAATAACCGTCAATGTACGCAACCCCAGAAAGTCCATTTTCAGCAGTCCTAATTCTTCAACCAAATCTTTATCAAACTGTGTCGTCAAATATCCTTCTTTAGAATACTGCAGAGGAACATAATCATCTACCGGTGCTGCTGAAATAACTACACCGGCAGCATGTGTCGAAGAATGACGCACTAACCCTTCCAGCGCTTTTCCATAATCAACAAGCCGATGTACAACTGGATCCGTATCATATTCTTTTTTAAAATCCTTATTAGTTTTTAACGCTTTATCAAGGGTAATGCCCAATTCATTCGGTATCATTTTCACAATACGGTTAACTTCATTCAACGGAATGGCTAATACCCGTCCTACATCGCGCAACACAGCTTTAGCCGCCAACGTCCCGAAAGTAATAATTTGAGCCACGTGATCCTTGCCATATTTATAAGTAACATAGTCAATTATTCTACTGCGATTTTCATAACAAAAATCCATATCAATATCCGGCATAGATATCCGTTCAGGATTAAGAAACCGTTCAAAAAGCAAATCATACTTCAATGGATCCAACCCGGTAATGCCCAGCAGATACGCTACAACAGAACCTGCCGCGCTACCTCTTCCAGGCCCTACCGGAATTTTATGATCACGGGCAAACTTCACATAATCCCATACAATAAGAAAATAAGAAGGAAATCCCATTTTTTCAATAACGTCTAATTCATATTCCAAGCGTTTTTGAACCTCATCGGTCACTGGATCATATTTTTTTGGCAAAGCTTGTCTGCAAAGTTTACGCAAATACGTAACATCTGTTTCTCCCTCAGGTACAGGAAACTTTGGCAAATGTCTTTCATCAAAGTTAATCTCCACATTACATTTATCGGCAATCTCCAAGGTGGTTTCCAATGCTTCCGGCATGTCCGGAAATAGCGCTGCCATTTCATCGCCGCTTTTCATGTAAAATTCATCATTAGAAAAGCGAAAATGCGTCGGATCATCAAGCGTACTTGCCGTAGAAATACAAAGTTTTACCTCCTGAGCTGCTGCATCACTTCTGTCCAAATAATGAAAATCATTTGTTGCAACAAGCTTTAGTCCATATTCTCCTGCCCATTCTTTAAAAAGTTTACGTACTTCCCCTTCTTCCGGCAATCCATGATTTTGTACTTCTAAATAAAAATCGTCTTTGCCAAAAATACGCACCAGATTTTCTAATGATTTTCGTGCGCCTGCTTCATTCCGGTTTAAAATATCCTGCTGAATGTGCCCTTCAATGCAGGCACTCATAGCGATTAATCCTTCATGATATTGTTCCAAAAGATCATAATCCACCCGCGGCCGATGATAATTATTTTCCCCATCCACAAATCCCTTGGATACAATTTTCACTAAATTATGATATCCTTGTAAATTTTTAGCCAATAAAATCAAATGGCAAAGACGTTCCTTGGTTTTTTGTTCAAAACGGCTTCCGCGTGTCATGTATACTTCACAGCCCAAAATAGGTTTAATTCCTTGCGCCCGGGCTTCCTTATATAAATAAATAACGCCATACATATTACCGTGATCTGTAATGGCAATCGCCGGCATATTCATTGCCGCCGCCTTGCTTACCATATCAGGAATACGGCAGAGTCCATCAAACAAGCTATATTGTGTATGATTATGTAAGTGAACGAACGGTCTCATCCTATTTCTCCTTTTTCTGCAATGGTATCATATATATTGTACCATATTCAACATATTTCTGTTTCTTTAACTTTTACAAATAAACAAAGAACTCCTTTTCCCTGTCATGGGAAAAGGAGTATGCACGAACCGTCTATAAAATATTTAATTACTCTTACTGATTGCTTTATGCTTTTTATTGTAATAATTTAAACACTTTATAATATCATTTGATCTAATCGTTTACCTCCAGGCACCATAGGCAGAACATCTTCATCCTCTGCTATCTTTATATCTACAACAGCCGGCCCGGTATGCTCCATCGCCTGAAAAACAACAGAATCCAATTTTCCCGAGTCTACAACAGTAAATCCGGGAACCCCCATCGCTGCCGTTAAACTGGGAATATGTGTTTTATCGTTAAATACGGAACAAGAACATCGGTGTTCATAGAAAAAGCGTTGCCATTGATTCACCATCCCCAGCACATGATTATGTAAAATAAAAACTTTTACATCTACACCATATCGTGCCATAGTTGCAAATTCCTGACAATTCATCATAATGCTGCCATCCCCGGAAAAAAGAAGTACTGTCGCATGAGGGCATCCAATTTTTGCACCTATAGCCGCAGGAAGTCCATACCCCATAGTACCCAATCCACCAGACGTAATAAAGTGCCGCGGTTTTTCCACATCATAAAATTGAGCCGTCCACATCTGATGCTGCCCTACATCCGTTACAACAATGGCATCTTTATCTGTATGCTTTCGGACAACCTCAAATATTTGCTGCGGCGTAATTTCATGAAGTCTTTTACGTGACGCAAAGGGATGGGACCTTTTCATATTCTCCGTATGCCGGCGCCATAAAGAAAATCGTCTCCCATAATCAATACCTGAATTTTCCAACTTGTCCGCAAAGCGCAATAAAGAACATCGCAAATCAGCTTGTACACTGATGTTTGCATGAATAATTTTATTAATTTCATTTTTATCGATATCAAAATGAACAATACGGGCATGCGGAGCAAAATTCTTCACATCCCCGGTAACCCGATCATCAAACCGTGCTCCCACAGTTAGTAATACATCACATTCCATAACTGCCATATTAGCAGCATAGGAGCCATGCATTCCTACCATGCCCAAATGCAGATCCGAACTATCAGCCATAGCGCCTTTTCCCATTAAAGTAGTAACTACGGGAATTTTTGTATGCCACACAATCCGACGCAATAACTCTGACGTATCGGAAAGAATAATTCCTCCCCCCGTCAAAATAATAGGTTTATACGCATGCTGTAATACCTCGATTACTGCATCCAAATCTGCCTCTTGTCTTGGTTGCAGTTCTTGTTTTTCCTGTTTTTTTTGTTTTTCCGTAAATTCATATTCCACTGTCGCATCAAAAATATCTTTGGGTACATCAACAAGAACTGGTCCCGGGCGGCCTGATGCGGCAATTTGAAATGCTTCTTCCAAAATACTCGGCAGTTCTTTAATTTTCTTGACCAAATAATTCCGCTTGGTTATCGGCTTGGTTATTTGAGAAACATCCGCCTCTTGGAAAGAATCCCGGCCGATTAAGGAAGTCGCCACCTGCCCGCTAATAATAACCAGCGGCACAGAATCCATATTGGCAGTAGCAATACCTGTTACCATATTACAAATGCCGGGACCGGAAGTCGCAAAACAAACACCTGTTTTTCCCGTAGCTCGCGCATACCCGTCAGCAGCATGTACTGCTCCTTGTTCATGCCCCGTCAAAATATGAGGAAAGTGAAGCTTATACAACTCGTCATATAAAGTAAGTACCGATCCTCCTGGGTAACCAAAAACAACATCAACATGTTCTCGCTTTAGACTCTCCATAATTATCTGCGCACCATTAAAAATCATTTTCCCCACCTGTCTCCCATTATATTGTTTGTCAGTTTTAGAGCCTAAAATTGAATAAAAAAAATCCGTCCCTATAAAAGGGACGGATAATAATTCCGCGATACCACCCTGATTCCTGCCGCATTACTGCCGACAGGCGCTCTACAACGTACCAACATACGCGTTTCCTGTAACGTGGAAATACCGTAGACACTTAATCGAAATTCAGCATCTCTCTTCAGGGAGGATTTTCATCAACCTGTAAACACCGGTTCGCACCATCCACCGGTTCTCTGCAGTTTAACTGAGTCAATTACTCGTTCCCATCATCAGATTTTTACTATGCTTCTTCAAAAAGAAGTTTTATATATTATATTAAACAAAACACGGTCTGTCAAATAATATTTTGTAATAATTGATACAATTCAAAAAGCCAGAAAAATAGACAGCAAAAAACCGGAGGCATAGTAACTACAACTCCGGTTTATGTTATCTGGTCGGAACGGCGAGATTTGAACTCGCGACCTCTTCCACCCCAAGGAAGCGCGCTACCAAGCTGCGCCACGTCCCGTTATCAGCACTAATAGTTTACCTGATATTAATGTATTTGTCAAATAAAATATAATTATTATTTACTATTTTACAAAAATAGTAAATAGCAATGTTTCTCTTAATAAATATATATACAATTTTAATCCTTTAAACCATTGACAGTAAATAACATATACACATCATATATGTTATATTAGTATCATAAAAGCAAAAACCTTTGCTTTTATAAAAAAACAGGACACTCAATATTTTAAGTGCCCTGCATAATATTATTATTGCAAATATACAACATAAAAATTTTTATACAATTAATCTTCTCTGTCTTTTCGGCTGTTAAAAAACGGTAATGCTACTTCAGGGAAAAGCGCATAGCTTAAAACATCTTCCGTTGAAGCATTGGGGAACCCTTCATCACTCAAATCTTTTCTTGCTTTATCCATTTCTGGTTTCAAATCATCAGCAGGACGGTGATCAATGACCGGTTCATCCCCAATAACCATTTTTCGAAATTCTTCAGAAATTTTTCCGGGAACACGACCATACTTCCCTCGAACAAGATCTCGAACTTCATTGGAAATCATCTTATACCGGCCATACATAACATTAAGAGCGGCCGCTGAACCGGTAATTTGACTAGTCGGCGTAACTAGGGGCGGATACCCTAAATCACGGCGAACATTTGGCATTTCCGCTAGCACTTCATCAAAGAGGTCTTCCTGCCCCTGGTTTTTCAGCTGATTGAACAGATTCGTCAACATACCTCCGGGAATTTGATACTTACGAACTGCCGGATTAATTTGACCGGGCATAGTAAGTTTAAACTCATCGCCCAATTCTTTTCGCACTTTTTTAAAATGATCTGTTAATGGCCATAATTTTTCAATATCAATATCTGTATCATAGATGCTGTTTTCAAGAGCCATTACCATTGTCTCTGTAGCTGGCTGACTTGTAACCTCACCAAAGGGTGATAATGCGGTATCAATAATATCAACGCCTGCCTCAATTGCCTTCATACAGGTCATCTCACCAAATCCGCAAGTACAATGGGTGTGCAGTTCAATAGGAATGGTAAGATGTTTTTTCAACATACGCACCAGGCTATATGCATCATAAGGAGACAATAATCCTGACATATCCTTAATACACAACGAATCAACTCCCATATCCTGCAATTCTTTGGCTCCCTGAGTAAAACTTTCCATCGTATGAATAGGACTTATAGTATAAACGATAGCCCCTTGAACATGTACCTTTGTATTTTTTGCCGCTTTGATTGTCGCTTCCATATTGCGCGAATCATTAAGCGCATCAAACACGCGAATGATATCAATACCGTTGTCCACAGCACGATTGACAAATTCATAAACCACATCATCAGCATAATGGCGATATCCTAATACATTTTGTCCACGTAAAAGCATTTGAAGAGGAGTTTTTTTTACATATTTTTTAATTGTTCGAAGTCGCTCCCACGGATCTTCATCAAGAAAACGCATGCAGGTATCAAACGTAGCCCCACCCCAGCATTCAATTGCATTATACCCTATTTCATCCATCGCTTCCAAAACCGGGAGCATCTGATTCAATCGCATCCGCGTAGCCGCTATAGACTGATGTCCATCACGAAGTACCGTTTCTGTGATTTTAATCTTTGCCATGTCATATCCTCCATCTGAATTGCATTATATATTTCCCTATTTAACGATACAGCAACATACAGACTGTCTCCGTTAAAACATATCATTCATTATTCTAAAACCAACTATTAATATAAGGTCTTAATTACAGTACACTATAGTGTATTATATCATATTTTTACATTATATACACTAAGAAAAAACCAAGCTTTCGCAATCTATATAGGTAAAGCGGCCAAGAATATTCAGAAGCACTATGCTTCTTCCATACCTTGACCGCTCCACAAACCGCTATATTCTGTATATTCTTTCATGTATTCAAACTGCATAGATTATTGTTACATGCATTCCATGTATATCTCTTTAACTTCTTCTTTTGAAAATACTTTAGGATGTAACAGTAACGAACTCCTGGAAATACGCAACGCATTCTTAACCATCCACTCTAAGTCTGATGGAAATATTCCTTCATGGGACAATGTCGTTGTCAACCCTGCCCTTGCTAAAAAAGCTTTTAAAATCGGCACACAGTCATGTTCATTTTTTCCACCTAACGCCTGCGCTAAATCAGCAAATCGATGCGGAGCAGCGGAAATTGATTTTTCAAAAATACAAGGTACCAATGCTGCTAATCCACGTCCGTGAACAATATTTCTAAGACCACTGGCAGGATGTTCCAGCCCATGAGGAGCTGTTACTCCCGCCATCTGAATATTCATTCCTCCCAAAATACTAATCAAAGACATCGCACACCATGCATTTTTATCCTCTGTATCGACATATGCTCTGAAAAAATTCCCGCGAAATAATTGTATTGCATATAGGGCCTGCATTTCCACAAATGGCTGACAAGCACTGCTTAAAAAAGATTCCATATGATGACAAAGGGCATCAAAAGCTACTGCTGAAAAAACAGATAGAGGCATAGAACTCATCATTTGTGGATCTATAATAGAAACGACCGGCAATAAACAGGATGAACATAAAGCTTTTTTATTGTGCGTATTCTCATCCGTAAGAACAGCAAAGGTATTGCCTTCACTTCCCGTACCACAAGTTGTGGGTATGGCAATAATTGGCAAGGCCTTTTCTACTTGTATATGTCCTTTAATATAATCTGTTAAATCTCCATCGTTACAAACTGCAAAGGCAATACCTTTTGCACAATCAATCGTACTGCCTCCGCCTAACGCAATAACTATATCACATTTATTTTCTTTAGCTATTGCCGCTCCTGCATACACTGTGCTCAATAAAGGATTCGCAGTCACTTGATCAAATAAAATAAAAGAAATGTCTTCTTTATATAGAGATGCTGTTAGTTTCTCTATATACCCATTCCGTTTTGCACTACCGCCCTTACTGGTAACTAAAATAACTTTTTTACCATAATGTATGCAAAAACTCCCAACCTTTTCTACTTTTCCATAACCAAATTCCAGATGTACGGGAAGATGATATGAAAAATCACACATCATACATACCACTCCTTATGTATTATTTCATCCCGAAAGTAAATTGATCATCAGTATAATTATACATATTACACCATTAGTTATAATTCTAACTGCTTTTTATTAATAATTTAAATTACATACAAATAAAACACTTACTCCATCGCCGACGTCTTAATATACTAACATATAATTTCCAAATTTTTATTA
Organism: Megasphaera sp.; assembly: GCA_022649055.1. Lineage (GTDB taxonomy): Bacteria > Bacillota > Negativicutes > Veillonellales > Megasphaeraceae > Megasphaera_A > Megasphaera_A sueciensis. The sequence goes on along the minus strand of JALCNL010000034.1, from coordinate 4,701 downwards.
AGTATGTCCTCCCATAGCATTGACTTTCATAATAGCGTTATACACCTCATCCTCAGTAATATCTGCACGTACATTTTTAGTAAACTGGGTAGGTACACAAGCGGCTTTTGCCACATTACGTATATCGTCTTCTTGGACATCCGTAATACCTAAATCACCTAAACAAGATGGTAATCCGACCATTTTTATATATTTCAACACCGTATTCCATTCTTCTGGTAGCGCTTTTTCTAATTGTAATTGAACTAACAATCCAAAAGCAACTTTTTGACCATGAGAAGCTTTATGAGCTTGAGACACAAGTGCAAACCCATCATTAATCGCATGAGCTGCGGCTAACCCACCGCATTCAAAACCAACTCCGCTTAAATATACACAAGCTTCTACAACCGCTTCTAGTTCTGAAGTGACAATATGCGCTTTTGCCGCTTCCAATGCTTTCGCTGAATGTTTCAATAATATATCATAACATAACTTTGCTAAAGTCAATGCTGTAGTTGAACAAGTGCCGCGCGCCATAGTTTTCGCACCACTACGATAGCATGCACGAGCTTCAAAATAAGTAGATAAAGCATCCCCCATACCAGAAACAAGATATTTTTCAGGCGCAGCTGCGATAATCCCTGTATCTACCAATACCAAATCCGGATTACGATACATCATGAGGGCTTTAACAACGACCCCTGCATCATTATAAATAACCGCTACGCCGGCACAAGGTGAATCATTGGAAGCAATTGTCGGAATAATAATAACAGGTATACCTCCCATGTTTGTTCCTACCGCTTTTGCCGTATCAATAGCTTTTCCACCACCAGCTCCAATAATAGCATCACACCCATTGGCTGCGGCTAAGTGGACAGCTTCAGCGATAGCTACTTTTGAACATTCACCAGCAAATTCATAATATTCCACTGTTTTTTCAGAATTTTTTAAAGAAAACCGCACCCGATCACCAATGCGCTTTTTATTGTTAGGAGAGCATATCAATAAAAACTTATTTCCCATTTTTCTTACATATTTTCCTAATTTATCTAATTCTCCTTCACCTTGAATATACATACCAGGTCCTTTTAATCCAATTGTCATAATAAAATTCCACCTTTCAATAAATAAAAAATCTCCTACCCTCGAATATATGTTATTGCTTCCCAAAGTATTCGTTGTAGGAGAAATCATCTGCCTTTTATATTTTTTGTATCATTTGACGCGTTATTTGCTTTAAATTTTCAGCACCTGCCCTAACCATTACCCTACGTAATTCATTTTGCCACTGCTGAAAAGAAATTCTAACGCCCTCTGCGCCGCCGCCAATAACACTGAACAGAACAGGGCGTCCAATCAAAACCGCATCTGCTCCTAATGCTAACATCCTAAAAACATCTTCTCCCGAACGTATACCTCCATCTGCCAAAATAGTCATTCGACCTTGAAGCGCATCGGCTATTTTCGGCAGCACATCTGCAGCCCCCTTCATAGTGTCTAAAATACGGCCCCCGTGGTTTCCCACGACAATAGCTTTAACTCCGACTTTTTCGCAGGCAATTGCTTCTTTAACAGTCATAATACCTTTTACAATAAACGGTAAAGAAACAGCTTGCGTTATACGATATAAACTTTTGGGAGATTTATTCTCTATATTCAATCCTTTTGTTTTCATCAACGCAAGTTTAGATGCATCTGCATCAATACCAAAAGCTGGTTCATTAAGACGTTTTGCCATAATACCGCGTTCAATAATAACTTCATCCGGCCGTGGCTTAATAATAGATATGATGTTACCAGGATACAAATTCGCATATTTCATGCCTACAGCAAAACTATACGACTGCGGTCCATCTCCAATCATAGCCATTACTCCAACAGCATTGGCACCTTGTATTAAAGCATGCATATACTGATCTTCAATACTTTCCGGAGTTTCTTCTTGTATACCGGCATTTACCGCAATAGATCCTACCGGAGCTGATATAATAGGCATTGACACCTCTTGTCCAAATAATGTCATATGCGTATCGGGAATGAAATCTCGAGTACCGCGATTGCAATCCTTTACCGTATATTCTTGCAAAGACTTCCAATTTCTGTAAAAAGCATTACCTGTACCGATTCCCCCTAATCCGGGCAATTCACCGGCACAAGTAATACCATTACATATTTTACATATGCGGCACGAATTGTGCATCCTTTTCTTTGCCAGGGTAAACAATTCTGCCTGATCCATCTTATATGTACTCCTAATTTTTAATTGATATTTTGATACTCTTGCAGTCGTAAAGTAAGCGTATACACATCTTGGCCTACACGATACAATAAAAAATCACGATTATCATCATTGCATGGAAGATTTTCAGGCTCACCGCCGTTCAGCCAATCATGACATATACCATTTAATTCGGCAAATATCATATGTAATCCTTCTTCGCCAAAACCTACTTTTTTTACTAGTTTATTAAAATGTTCCTTATCAGAATCATTATATTTAAATATTTCACACCATATAGAAAGTAATTCTTGTTCGTTCATTCCTGTTTTTTTAAAAATAAGTTTTTTTTGTGTCGCCAACATCAGTAGTATGCAGGACAAATAAGACTTCACTACCACAGGAACCTTATCTCTTACCTTGGCAAAATACCGGCGATGGGCCCAATAGCTGCTGAACGCTAAATTATTTCTTTCCAAAAATTCTTTGATTCCATCATTGGCCGATACAGCACAAATCATAAAGAAACGCTTCATCGCCTCATTTGTAGATCTGCTTTTTGCTTTTACCATACATTTTTTAATAAAAAACTCACAGACTTCAGCCGAGTTTTGCTTAGATAAATTTCTCAGTAAATCACCATAGTACTGCATATATTAGCCTCCGGATATCAAAACTTATTTCACGTCTTTTGCAGCAGTCGATGATGCACCAGCTTGTTCTTGAGCCTGTGCCAGTTCTTTTTCTGCAGCAATATTAAATAAAGGATCTGATTTTAAATTATATAAATCTAATCTGCGCTTGAAGAAATTTTTACCATACACAAGAAGACAAAGAACAATTCCGACTGCCAATGCATAGGCAGCGCCACGGGACACAAGAACACCGCCGATAACACCGGCAACACCTAAATCATTGAACGTTTTAGCTCTCAAAACCCCTACACGAACTGCTACATATCCCTGAATCAACATAGTTAAAGCCAAAGCTATGGGCAATATCGGTTTTACAAAACTAACAATAGGTGAAATCCAATACCCTGTAAAAGTACCAAGTCGGAAAGAGGCAACCCCGCCAATTAAGCTGTCCATTGCATCACGGCCATGTTTATACCGTTCGCAAATAACAACCTGCATTGCTGCCCACAGCGGTCCGCACATAGAAAGATCAGGACCGAGCATGGACATAATAATATTCCGAATACCAACAATACAATTGTTCCGATTCGCATCAAAATGAATGTTTTCATCACCATTACGGAATTCACGAGCTTCATCAATCAATGCATCTGCCTGAATCAATTCACCAAACAATACCACATAAACAGCTACGACAAGCGGAAATGCTGAAATGTAATACTGCAAAGGAGGGAACCCAATACGATCGGCAAACGGGCTCCATTGAGTAAACAATTCATAAAATTGCGGATGAGTAAATCCCCATTCAATCGTCGGCCAAGGAAGTTCTCCTACAAGCGGAGCAATAACAACAGCCAATAACATGGCCGGCAGTAATCCTAAATCGGAAATAACTTGGAATACCTTATTTTTCCGCATAATAGTTTTAAAGTGATTGCTGAAGGAAAGATAAAAAGCAAAGCCAATGGCAATCGCAATTGTCCAAGGATACTTATCAAAACTGCCGCCAGCATTGAATACAAGACGAACGGCGGCAATACCTGCTCCAATAAGAATCCCGGCCTTTAATGCATCAGGAACCATATCTACAACTTTCTTAGCTAATCCGGTAGCTCCCAAAAACAAGGTTACTACGCCGAGTTCAAATTCAAAAGCAATCAATGCATGCATCCGTTCTGCTGTATCGTTGGGAAACGAAGATATCCATAACAACAGCAAAGGAATAGCGGGAGTAATCCAACCGGGAACGACAGGATCTCCTAAATGGGCATGCCAGCAATATAAGAAACCATTCATGATAACGATAGTAATAGCGATTTCAAAGGGCATCCCCAAATATTCTTGCAATACGGGAATAATACCCAAACAAACAGCACAAAGCAATAAACCTTGCACATAATCAGGCCATTCGAAGCGATAGTGGATAAACGGCAACCGCAGGACAAATTTAAAAATATGCAGATTAATCCCAGGCTGCACTTCTCCTTCTTTTCTTTTATAAATAGGACCAAACATAATAGGTCACACCTCCAATAAAATACTGAAATAGTAAACTACACCTGATACTAATACAAAAAAACCATAGCAACCATCTCCACCCTATAAAATTCATTTTCGTGACAGCTGCTATGGCATATGTATCAAGTTAAGCAAGATAACACAGGATTATTCTTCAAACTTACAATGAAACCGTGCTTCAAATTCTTCAATCAATCCAGCTCGGAAATCAGGATGCGCAATATGAATCAACGCTGTAGCCCGCTGCTTCAAGGTCTTCCCTTTTAAGGAAGCAATTCCAAACTCTGTAACTATATAGTCCACATCATTACGCGATGTAGTAACAGCTGCACCAGAATCTAA
>JALCNL010000033.1 GCA_022649055.1 Megasphaera sp. | reverse complement strand
TTAAGGCGCCTCGCATTATGACAGTTATAGATCCGATTAAAGTGGTTATTACAAATTATCCCGATGATTTGGTAGAAGATCTGACGGCCGAAAATAATCAGGAAAATGAAGAAATGGGGCTGCGTACGATCCATTTCAGTAAAGAACTGTATATTGACCGGCAAGATTTTATGGAGGAACCGGTAAGAAAATTTTTCCGTCTTGCCCCTGGCAGAGAAGTTCGTTTAAAATATGCGTATATCATTCAATGTGAGGAAGTTATTAAAGACGCGGAGGGAAATATACTGGAACTCCACTGTACGTATGACCCGGAAAGTAAGAGCGGCAGCGGGGTGCATGCAAATCGCAAGGTAAAAGGAACGCTGCATTGGGTATCGACTGCTGATGCAGTTGATGTGGAAACACGATTGTATGACTATCTCTTGACTGATGAAACACCGGAAGAAGAGGAAGACAGCATATCAGATAACAAGGATTTTCTTTCTAAAATTAATCCGCACAGTTTGGATGTATATCATAGTAAAGCGGAAGCATGCATCAAAGATGCTGAAATCGGTGATCATTTTCAATTTCTGCGGCAGGGATACTTTGTCATTGATTCAGATACAACAGCAACGCATATTGTTGTTAATCGTATTGTAGGTTTGCGGGATACTTGGGCGAAAATGCAGAAAAAAAGATAGATGATAACTATATAAAAATTTGATTAAACTGGTATAAAAAAATGGACCGGCTAAGAAAATTCTTAGAATTTTCTTAGAAAACCGGTTCTTTTTCGTCTTTCAGTTGCGGCCAGTATGACTAAACTGTATAATGATATAGTACACAAAGTACCTGTAAGAGGGGATGATTTTTTTGAAAATGATTGGAGCTCATGGCGTAGGAATGTTTATTTTGTTTCTGGTCATTGGAGGTATCCTGGGAGGTATTCTGGGGGAATTATTATCTCAGATCAGCTTTGGCAGCCTTATGCCCATGTTATCACAACACTATGAAATTTTTAATATTCAAAATGTAGACTTGAATCTCTATGTATTGGAACTCAAATTCGGCATTCGTTTTGCACCTAATATACTAAGCCTATTGGGCATACTGCTTGCCGTATTTATCTTTCGACGTCTTTGATGGGAGTGATTGACGTGTTGATTTTAGCATCTGGTTCACCTAGACGCCGTGAATTATTGGCACAGATTGGAATAGCCTATATGGTGAATCCCAGCTCATATAATGAGCAGTCCCCTAAAAAGAAAAATCCTGAAAAATATGTATTGGCACAAGCTGCTGGCAAGGCACGAGATGTTGCTGGAAAATTTCCCGGACAGTGGGTGCTAGGCGCAGATACGGTAGTGGCTGTTAACGGAACTATATTAGGAAAACCGCGGAATGATAAGGAAGCTATCCGTATGCTGCATGAATTGTCCGGGAAAAAACATTCTGTATATACGGGAGTAACATTGGCTTGCAGTGATAAGGAATATATGCAGGTTGTAGAAACAAAGGTTTGGTTCCGTAAGTTAGGAGACAGAGAAATAGAGCGGTACGTTGCGACGGGAGAACCGATGGATAAGGCTGGAGCCTACGGTATACAAGGAAAAGCTGCTGCTTTTGTTGATAAAATAAATGGCTCCTATACGAATGTTGTGGGTCTCCCCTTGTCACAAGTCTACAAAATGCTTAAGAAGGCAAAGGTGACTTAATGACCGTAGATGTAAGACATATGGTTCTATGTGAAAAACCACGGGAAAAATTTATGAGACAAGGTCCGAGGGCCGTAACCGATCAGGATTTATTAGCAATCTTATTGCGGACGGGTATAAAGGGACATTCTGTGTTAGATATTTCACGTGATGTTTTGCGTTTACTTCCCAATGAAAATTTGTATTATTTGGGAGAGACGAGTATTAGTGATTTATGTACTGTTCGTGGATTAGGTGTTGATAAAGCGGTTACTGTTTGTGCAGCTATTGAATTAGGGAAACGAATTTCCCGGCAGCGGGCCAAACAAAGTTCGCCTGATTTCAGTTCTCCGCAAGCTATTGCTGATTATGTCATGGAGGATATGAGAGTTTTGCCGCAGGAACAATTTGCAGCGGCATATTTATCTACGAAAAACCAGCTTATATCGTTTCAAACACTGACGGTTGGTACGATTAACGCATCTCTGGCTAAATCAAGGGATGTGTTTCGATATGCAATACGATATAATGCAGCGGCTGTTATTCTGCTGCATAATCATCCATCCGGTGATCCAGAGCCAAGCCGCGAGGATATTACTGTGACACAGCGCATATCAGAAGCTGGAAGGGTCATGGAAATTCCCGTTCTTGATCATATCATTATTGGTGATGGCACATTTGTTAGTCTTTGCGAACGGGGATACATATAAATAGTTAGACAGCACTCAGCTTTTTGGGTGCTGTTTTTGATGCAGGACAGCCTCCGTTTTTTATAAAACTTCTATTTTGCATTTTTTCTGTATCTATTGCTATAATAAGAAATAATATATTTGTTCGAGGAGGCGTTAAACATGATGAAAAAAAAATTTTTACTATCTGTCTGTGTGTGCCTTATGACGTTTGGTTTTGCTGCAGCCCGAGTAACTCCGGCTGATATAATCACGGTGAATCAAAAGACAACGATGGAAAACTCTGATGGCATGAGTGTGTATACTTTACAATATCCCATTGTAAAAACGAGGGATAATGTTTTTGCAGGACAAAAAATTTCGTATTATTTTTCTCATAATGTAGATCGATATGTCAAAGTATTTACAACCGGTAAAGACAGCCAAGTGAAACGTACCATGGATAGAAAATTTGCAGTTAAGCTAAATGATGGAAAATATTTATCTATTCTGGAACAAACATATGTGTATGTTGATCATGCAGCGCATCCTTCCAGCGGATGTGTTGGTGCGACTTTTGATTTGCAGACAGGAAAAAGATTAAGTTGGCAGCAAATAGTTCGCCCGGAGGACGAAAAATATTTTACGTTGGAAGCAGTTAACGCTAAACTTTTATCTAGCGAGTATGGTCAGAAACATTATTTTTACAATGATTTTAAAGGATTAAAAAATCTTCCCAATAATTATTATTTAGATGCTGAAAGGCATATTCATTTTCTTTTTGGACAATATGAAATAGCACCGTATGTTGTGGGTATTATCGATATTGACATGGAAAAAACAGCAAAATAGGGATAAAAGCGTAAAAAAATATATATTTTAATAAATAATAATTACTATTAGTTGATAAATGGGCTGATATGTGGCATAATAGATATATGAGTTAAATAAGCTATAACGGAAAGATGCAAAGGAGGTTTGAAATATGAATATTGTTGTATTAGTAAAACAGGTACCGGCTATTTCTGATATCAAAATTGATGCGAAGGATAAAAATTTGGTCCGTGTCGGAGCACCGTCTATGTTAAATCCGGTGGATGTTCATGCTATTGAAGCAGCTTTAGCTGTCAGAGAGTCTGTCGGTGGGACCATTACACTTATTACGATGGGAACTGCCTTGGCAGGCGAAGGCATGCGGGATGGAATTGCCATGGGAGCAAACGCAGGTGTTCTTGTATCAGATGAACGCATGGCCGGTTCAGATACATTGGCAACTGGAAAAATATTGGCAAAGGCTGTTGAAAAAATTGGTAACGTAGATTTGGTTTTAACAGGCAAGCATTCTACCGATGGCGATACGGGACAAATACCCCCGGCAGTTGCACAACGTTTGGGAATGTCCCTTATTACGTATGCTGAATCCGTTACTGTGGAAGGTAATGTTCTTAAAGCAACACGGAAAAATAATGATGGACTTGAAACTGTGGAAGCACAGTTGCCGGCAGTTTGTTCTGTTACAGAAACTGCAAACACACCTCGCTCGGCTAACATCCGAGGGAAAATGATGGCTAAAAAAGCCGTTTTTGAAGTATGGAGATTGGAAGATCTGGGGCTAAGTCCCGAAGAAGCTGGTACTGCCGGTTCGGCTACAGAGGTTACCGAGTTGTTTGCACCAGAACCGCATGCGGCGGGAATCATCATCAACGGTGATGATGAAGCGCAGGCAATACATAAGCTTATAGAAATACTGGCTTCGGAAAAGGCAATATAAGGAGGTGTGTTCTATGGAAATGAAAAATAGCGTATGGGTATATATTGAACTTAGTAATGGTAAACCAAGTCAGGTAAGTCAGGAATTACTTGGAAAAGGAAGAGAACTTGCCGATAGCCGGAAAGTTCCTCTAACAGCAGTTCTTATTGGAGACGACATTGAAAGCGCTTCAAAATGTGTTATTGGGTATGGTGCTGATGTTGCTGTTGTTGTAGAAAATCCGTCATTGAAGGATTTTAATGCTGATTTTTATGCTGAAGCTATGACCGGCATGATACAAAAATATGAACCCAATGTAATTCTTATAGGAGCTTCGCATAATGGGCGTGATATAGGCGGACGGTTGTCCGCTATGCTAAATTTAGGCCTTGTGGCTGATTGCATTGATGCCCGTTATGAAGGAGAGGGAGACGCTGTTACTTGGATTCGTCCGGCTTATACAGGTAAGCTTTTTGTTAAGATTCTTACAACAACGCGACCCCAGCTGGCTACTATCAGCGATAAAATTTTTCACGGCAATTCATTTGATGGACAACGTACAGGTAAAATTATAAAAGAAACTGTTGATTTGTCAGGCCGGCAGGTCATGCAAAAAGTAACAGATTTTGTGTCTACACCTCCGGAAGAAAAAGAATTCAGTCTTGAAACAGCAGATATTGTGGTGGGTGCTGGCCGAGGTGTAGGGGATGAAGCAGGTTTGAAAAAAGTGACAGAATTTGCTGCTTCTATTGGAGCTGCATTGGGTGTATCTAAACCCCTTGTTGATAACGGTTGGGCACCTTATGAATTGCAGGTTGGCATTACGGGCAAGAAAATTGCTCCTAAAATATACATCGCACTTGGTATTTCAGGTGCTATTCAACATCAGCTGGGTATTAAAGAGGCAGGTCTTATCATTGCCGTTAATAAGGATCCGGATGCACCCATTTTTAAATTTGCTCATTACGGGATTGTAGGAGATTTATTTAATGCGATGCCGATTATTAAAGAAGAGTTGGAAAAATTAAAATAAGAATGGAAAAAAGATGTCTCAGATAGTATTCTGAGGCATCTTTTTTTGTTGCCTGCATCAATATCTTTATTAAAGCATAATTAGAGAATGCTTAAGATAAACTTATAACTGGGAAATTTGAGATTAAAGTATAATTATATTACCCATGTTGTAACGATGCATATGCTATGATTTGTCTTGTAGTACTGGAATATGCTTGGAGGTGACGAGATGGAGGAGGTTCATTGGCAACTGCCCCTTTCTTCGGAAACAAATGCACAGAATATAGTGGATTCTGTATTAGGTCATGCTGTTCAGGCAGGTGTAAGCGATATTCATATTGAACCTATGGATCATTGTGTACGTATTCGTTTTCGTTTTGATGGAGTATTATTTCAGGCAGGAGAACTACCGAGTCATATGCTTGAAAAAATAACTGCCCGCGTAAAAATTATGAGTTCTTTGGATATTGCTAATAAACGGCTGCCTCAGGATGGCAGGATGATTTGGCAGACGGATGACCGATCCATTGACATGCGTGTCAGTACGATGCCTACTGTCCGGGGTGAAAAAACGGTAATCCGTCTTCTGGATGCTAATCGTGTCCATTTAGACCTGGATGCATTGGGATTAGGAGAAAGTGTGGTGCCTATGCTGAGACGGTTATCTCGTAACAGTAAAGGATTGTTGTTAATCAGCGGTCCGACTAACAGTGGAAAAACAACAACTCTGTATGCTATGCTGCGAGAATTATTAAGTCCGGCAGTTAGCATTGCAACAATGGAAGATCCTGTCGAATATCAATTACAGGGAGTGAGCCAAAGTCAAATTAATCCTAAAGGAGGTCTTTTGTTTCACAATGGCCTGCGTGCACTCTTGCGACAAGATCCAGATATTCTTGTTATTGGGGAGATGCGGGATCGAGAAACTGCAGAAATTGCAGTTCGAGCAGCATTAACCGGTCATCTTGTGTTTTCTACCCTTCATACTTCCAGCGCCGTAGAGGCACCGATACGCTTGGCTGACATGGGTATTGAAAAATATTTGTTAAGTGAAGCCTTAGTGGGTATCATTTCACAGAAGTTGGTGCGTAAGATTTGTCGTCACTGTTGCGTGCCCGCTGCTGAAGAACAGAGACAAGGACGATATAGACATGTGGGATGTACGCATTGTTTTCATACTGGTTATACCGGGCGTATTTGTCTCTGTGAAGTCGTGCCGGTGGGAAGGCATATGCGGAAGCAGATCCGTAATTCCGATAACGCAGAGATCTTGCGGGACGCGGCAAAAGCTGATGGTGCTTGGTTTATGAAACAGTCTGTCGAAGAAGCACTGGCAAAAGGAATGACCGATTGGGCAGAAATTCAACGTATGTATGACGAGTGAGGATTCTTCATGGATATCATGACTATTATTGCAGCGGCAATTGAAAAAAAAGCTACAGACGTACATTTACAAGAACATAAGCTGCCTTTATTGCGTACAGGTATGGAACTTTTCCCGTTGGAAGGGGAAGTTGCGGAGTCATGTGATCTTTCTTCCTGGTTGAATGCATATGGCTGTAACTTACCGGTGTGCGGTGAACTTTCTCTGGCCGTTGACTTACAGGATGGTATTCGGTGTCGTGTCAATATTTTCCCTGAACATGCGGGGTATCATGCCGCACTTCGTTTGCTGTATCCTTTGCAGTGGCTGCCGCCTGATAAAGATGCAGTTATTCTGGAACATATCAGTCAGATGAAACATGGACTAGTTCTTATTACGGGACCTACGGCGAGTGGGAAAACTACTACGTTATGGCGTATTATGGAATATCTGAACAATAGCAGACGATGCCATATTATTACCCTGGAAGATCCTATAGAATATATTCTTCCAGGGAAGAAAGCGTTGATTTCACAGCGGGAATTGGGAAAACATTTTTTAACCTTTCAAGATGGTGTTCGGCAGTCTTTGAGGCAAGATCCAGATGTGCTTCTTGTTGGAGAAATGCGTGACGGAGTTACAATGGAAGCAGCTCTTACAGCCGCGGAAACAGGCCATCTTGTGTTTTCTACTCTTCATACAAACTCTGCGGCACAGACGATATCCAGAATTGTAGGAGCGGTTCCTGCTGCTGGACAGGAAGAATTGCGATGCCGATTATCGATGGTGCTGCAAGCGGTATTGGCACAACAGCGTTTTTGTGATGATTCGGGGACTCATGTAGCAAGAGAAGTGTTATTTCAGACAACGGCGGTTGCCCAACTTATTCGGACAGGACGTGAGTATCAATTAGAATCCGTTCTTCAGACGGGTGCTGCTTACGGCATGCGTACAATGGAACAAGCATTAGCGCTTTACGGTAAAAAAAATTATGAAAAAGTTTATTGTTAGTCTTATTGATTCATCGGGACGACGATTAGAAAGAACGCTATATGCTGTTTCTGAACAGGAAGCACGCAGGACTGCGGCTCGCCAATCCTTGTACATTTTGGAATTTCGAAAAAGAAGCTCTGTTTTTACCCTCTTACAGAAACAAGAGCGGCTTACGTCTTCTAAATTGGCAGTATTGTTTCAACAATTAGCTGTCATGACAGCAACAGGAATTACTTTTGTACAAGGATGGCGGCTGGTCCAGTGTGATATGCCGAAGAAATGTGCTGTAAAGATGGAAACAGCAGCGCAGCTGATGGAAGGCGGAATGAATCCCTCGGCAGCTATGGAGCAGTCTGGATTGTTTCCTGTACTCGCTTGCAATATCATTAAAGCAGGTGAGCATTCTGGCAACATGGATAAAATGCTGCATCTCTTAGGGGAATATTATGAGAAAGCAGGAAAACAAAAACAAGAGCTGATCAATGTCTTAGTATATCCGGTGTTTCTTATTATTTGTACAGTATTAATGTTGTTTTGTGCGGTATTTTACATTTTGCCTGTATTTGAAACGATGTTTCAGCAAATGGATGTTCCGTTACCGGTACCGGCACAGGCATTACTGTCAGTGCAGCATCAGTTGTGCTACTATCCGGAACGATGTTTTTTTACCGTGATTATTTTTATAGTGGGTAGTATCGCTGGGGTACGGCAGCAGCGGTATCGTGTGATGTTAGAAGAATATATAATGCAGATTGACGTGTTGCGCCGAATTTGCATTATTGGATGCTGGGCACGATTCAGCCGTATTTTAGCGGTACAGCTTGCCGGAGGGATGCCGCTGCTGTCGGCACTTTATGATGCGGCTGCTGTTATATCTGTAATTTGGTTTAAAAAAAAAATAAATAGTATAATACGGTATTTGGAAAGCGGAATGTCATTCAGTCGGGCGGTACAAATCAGTAAGTCAGGCACGGCATATATTGAAACAATGTTGCTTGTGGGAGAAACAACAGGCAACTATGAAGAAGTCCTGCAAGCTATTTCCGGGTACTATGAATGGCGGTTGCATGTCATGTTAAAGCGTGGCAAAAAGCTTTTGGAACCAACTATTCTTTTGATTACGGGTATTATTGTCGGTGGGATTATACTATGCCTTTTACTGCCGCTTTTGGATGCGGTTACTTTTATGGTAAAGTAAGTAACGTTTGAAGGGAGATACACGTATGCTGGTATCAATTTCGACAAAATTTAAGCAAAAAAAACCTTTGAAAAATGGATTTTCACTCTTAGAGCTTTTGATTTGCGTATCTATTATGTTGGTGTTGGCAACTGTGGCTGTACCGAAATTTACTTCCGCAGGGAAAACAGCTAAAATTGCAAAAATTCAGACAGATATTCGTACTATTAGTACTGCGGCTGCTTTATATGAAGCAGAAAACGGCAAATTTCCTGAAACAGTGGAAATACTTGCTGCCAAAACAAATGGCAAAACCTATCTGCAATTTTTGCCTAAAGTTCCTGATGGTACGGCGTATTTGATAGATGAAGACGGTGTTGTGTCCGCTGTATATGAAGGAACTGCATATGATTCGAAATCCAATACGGAAGCCGTTAAAAGCTGACAGGTGATAGACGTTATGTGGATCTGCAGCATTGCTGGAATAATAGGCGGTCTGATATATATTCCTATTTATTATGTACTCATTCATTATCTGCCGGAAGAATGCCGGCAGAGCAAAATTTTTTATGTAATACTAGCGGGTATCGTTATCCTTTTTTTTATGACAATCCCGCTGTGGTGTTATTCTTGGCCGTCTTTTTTAGCTGCTGCCGGTTTTTCTATAAGCGCTGCTGTTATTATTACAACAGACTGGAGTTGCTGCTGGATTCCTGATGAACCGATTATGCTGTTGTTGATTATTGACGGGTTTATGTTGGCAGGGCAGCATATAATCATAGATACTATGATTTGTGCTATTAGTTTGTTTTTCTACTTGGGAGTATATTTGTTTTTTCCGAAAGGAATAGGAAGCGGCGATATAAAATTAGCTGCAGCTCTTTGCTTGGGCTGTCCTGGTCAATCTGCTTATATTATGACTGTCGCCGCTTTTTTTTCAGCTGCAGCTGGAACCTTTATTTACCGACGATTTCGTCGAACCAACAGGATACCTTTTGGACCGTATCTGCTGATGGGATGGTGGTGTGCTTCCGTGATGGGCGGAGAATGTATAGAATGGCTTTTTTTCACATAAAAAATAACGGATACCTTCTTATAGAATTGCTTATTGCCATAAGTATTCTTATGACGTTGCTGTTTCTGGGAGTACCTGCTCTATCCTGGCATCGGCAATATTATGCTGTAGATGCTATGACGCGGGAAATCATTATGGATTTGCACCAGCTTCGCCAACAGGCGATAGGAAACGGCTTGGGGGGAATGGATGATTGGTGTTTATCTGTACGCGATCAAGAGTATCGTATTGTACAAAATGGGTATATCATTTATAAAAAACGATCTTTTTCAGATAGAGTATATATTCCTATCGAAGAATCAAGAAAGGATTTTCGATTTGATGTACAAGGAAGGCCTAAAGGAAAAAATATGCGGATCACAGTTCGTTCAGCAGATGACCGGTATGAAAGACGGATTATTATTGCCGCTCAGACAGGACGAATACGCGTTGAATAAAAAAAACGGGTATATTCTTTCGGATTGTCTTATTGCTGTAGTACTGGGTGTGACTTTATTTGTACCTGCGTTGGTGCTTTTATCTAAAACCATTGTTACGTATCAAACCGCTCGAGGCATACAAGCCATGGCTATGTATGGTCGTCTTGGCATGGAAGAAATGCGAAGTCTGGATGACGGTCAAACCTTTTTTGAAAAAAGGTTTGAACAACATGGGAATATATATGATATAAAAGGGTACTGCCGTAGTGTTGATGACACGTACTGTCTGCATGAAATATGGGTGAGATGTCCAGATGAACAAGAATATCGTTTCAAAAGGTTGGAACGTAGAAAAAATACAAAATAACGGATTCATTATGCTGGAATTGATACTTGCTGTTTTATTGATTTCTGTCATATTAACTGCTTTTTTAACGGCATCAGCGCAACTATTTCGTAGCTACTATTTGCAGGCTGTTTATGAGGAGTTGTATCATCAGGGAAGCAGTATTGACGAAACACTCTATGTGGGGCTGCGGTTTGCTAGAGATATTGCCGTTACAAATAATACCGTGCGATTTACAAGTCCTGCTGGTCTGGCGACAGGGTTTACCGTACAAAACGGGATACTATTTCGCATTCTTGAAGATAATACACGACAGCCTCTTACCGGTAATAGTGGAATGGGGCAATGGCAGGATATTTATATAGTTTCGTCACAGCGTACCCCTTTCTTTTCTTCACAGGGACAAACCATACGAGTTGCATTACTATTACGTCATCGTAAAAGTAATCAAGAATGGCCTTGCTTTATATCTGTTGTTCCTTTGACAGCACAGTATGGGAAAGGCGCAAAGAACGATGCAGAATAAAAATGGTTTTATTACATTCTTTATACTGTGGTTAGGGCTTATCGTCGTATTTCTTGCCATTACGACTTCTTATCTGTCTCATTTGTATCTACAGCAGGCTTGCCGGTATCGGGATATGGTGACTGCAGCGTATTTGGCAGAGTCTGCACTTGTACAGAGCTGGGAGGAATTACAATTAATGGACTGGCAAGATATTCCTAACAGACGGGAAAAAACATGGGAGGATCCATATCATCTTACGGATGACGGACAAATGATGCGGGTCCGTTATGTAACGGAGAAAAGACAAAAACCGTATCGGGGAACCGTTACAGCTGTTGGCACGGTAAAAAGAACAATGGTAAGCAGAACCTGTTCTTTAACTTATGACATTGAAGTAATGGAAGACAAGAGACCTGTATTGACTATACGAAATATATCATATTAAGGAAGTGTGAAAATTGTGATATTGTTCCATAGAAAAAGAATTATTATTATGCCGTCTGAAAATTCGATTTACATGATATCGTATTATAGAAATTGGCATGGACGCTGCGTTATGACAGAAGTAGATGTATTTCCATGCAGTAGTCCCGACTGGTTTAAAAATAGTGAAAAAATTAGTATAGTTATTTCTCAATTATGTAAATCATATAAAGTACAACATTGCTACAT
This sequence comes from Megasphaera sp., assembly GCA_022649055.1. Taxonomy (GTDB): domain Bacteria; phylum Bacillota; class Negativicutes; order Veillonellales; family Megasphaeraceae; genus Megasphaera_A; species Megasphaera_A sueciensis. Next base: position 11,221 of record JALCNL010000033.1, on the reverse strand, counting down.
TACCATTATATTGGGAGGAGATAAATTATTACTGAAGCGTATTCAGATTCCTTCGAAAAAACATGCGGCAGCTTTATCCGCTATGGAATGGGATGAAATTGTCAATGATAATGAGAGAAAGATTTTTGATGTTGCTTATAGCGGGACTGCAACAGATGGAATAAATCATTATTGGATGGCAGCTGTTTATCCGTATGATTTAATAATGGCTTTTTGCATAGCATTTAGACAGGAAGAAAATATAGTTGATAGGATAGATACGATGCCAAGTCTTTTAAGCCGATTTTATAGTGATTTGTCAGGCACGTTATATTGTCAAGCTGAAGCAGGTACTCATATTTGCGTATATGACCGGGGAATACTTAATGCGTATCGGTGGCATGATGGTATTCCCGGAGAATTTTTACAATGGATTGAGGATAATGGGGAACAAGATATGTTGTATCGGCCTTTGGTGAGAATAAAAGAACAATGGAATTTGCCTTATATACAGAAAGATTGTCAAAAAAAAATATCTGATTACCATTTACAGTATCCAACAGCGTTCTTTTTGCCATTATTATAGGAGGAAGTGATATGCATTTTAATTTACTTCCTCAGGAAGAACGCTGTTGTCGATGGAAGCAGATAAAACACGATGTGCTTTTTTTGATATTTAGTATTATGTCGGTATCCGCTTTTTGTTTTGCTGTTGCCGGTACTATATTTTCTGCACAAGTTGATAGACAAAAAATATATTATACGGATCAGTTGCAGCCTGTTCAAACTTGGATTATACAGAATAACCGGATTTGTGAGCAAATCACACGGGAGGTTTCCGGCATACAAAAAAATAGCGCTGCCATATCCCCTTGGACATCCGTACTGGTTTGTCTGGCTGATACGAAACCGCATGATATAGAAGTCCGGTCCTTGCAAATTCGTCAAAAAAAACTTTGTGTTAATGCTGTTGCACTGCAAGTGCCGCAGGTACAAGGCTGGCAGAAAAAACTTCAGAAGACAGCACTATTTACGGCTGTTTCTGTTACCAGAATAAATCATAAAGAACCTAAGTCCATTGCTTTTGATTTAGAAATGGAGATAGCTGATGGTATATTTAAACCTGAAAATAACAAAATATAAATGTATAACGGTCCTTTGTTTGGTTTTATTTTTAACGAATGTAGGATTTATGTGGCGATGCTTTTATTGGTACAACACAAGGTGTCTATGGAGAAAAACAATACAAAGTTTGGAAAATTCAGCTGGGATGATGTCATATACGGAAGTAAATGATGCAGCGTGGACAAGTAATTATACCGTTCAAAAAGAGCCGCCGCTAAATGTTTTGCAGAGAGAAGCTGAAAAATATGGTCTCTATCTCGAAACTATTCGTGTAAAGGAAGATCGTTCATATTTTTATGATATAGTATTGGAGGGGACTTATTACAGCCTTATATATTTTTTAAATGCAGTAGAAAAAGAAGCTCCTTGTATTAGAATAGAACTTCAATCTGTAGAAACAGGACAGGATAATTTAAAAATAAAAATGACCGCATATATTTTAAGCGGGGTATAAAAAGATAAATACATGACGCTTTTTTCTGCTTTTATTCAACCAGATCATAGGGAAGCAGAAAAAAGCGTTTTAATGATGTAATTATAAGAGAAAATTTGCTATAATTATAATATTAAGTATAAAAGCAGTATAGAGATAAAGGGAAATTCAAGAACGTAACGTTAGATATGAAGGAGGGACGGCAGTGAAACGGAATATAGTCCTTGTGGGAATGATGGGGAGTGGCAAGAGCCATATAGGCCGCAAGCTTGCAGCACGTCTCCAATGGCAATTTGTAGATACGGATCGTCGTATTGAACGATTTGTCGGAAAAAGCATTGCCGAATTTTACGCAGAGCAAGGTGAGGCGGCTTTTCGTGAACGCGAATTAAATGTATTGCAGCAGGTAAGCCGTTATCATGAGGCAATTATATCTTTTGGCGGTAATTTTCCTATGAGTTTGGAATTGTACCGTGTTTTGCATCGTTTTGGGTATATTGTAGCTTTGCAATCCGAGCCTTTTCGTGTGGAAGAGCGGGTTGGGCGTCATGTTGGCAAACGCCCGACCGTAGATTATGATCACTTGCATGAATTTGTCATGAAGATGATGGGGGAATGGCAGGAAATTTATCCGTATTGTGATTTTGTGGTGGATACAACAACTTTCAGTGCAGGACAGATTGTGGATAAAATTATTGAAAAAATAAAAGCGGATGAAATTGTATTTGCATCCCGTGTACCGAAGGAGGAATGAAGTGATGATTACTAAATTAGGAATATTAACAAGCGGCGGTGATGCACCCGGTATGAATCCGGCTATCCGCGGCGTTACACGGTATGCATTAGATAAGGGAATTGCTGTTGAAGGTATTTTACGCGGATATGAAGGACTGCTTCGTCAGGAAAGTATTTTGCTGGATCAGCGTTCTGTTGGAGAAATCATTCACCGGGGAGGAACTATGTTGCGGACTGCCCGCTGTGAATCCTTTATTCATGAAGATGCACAGCGGCAGGCTGTCGATTTTCTTCGTTCAAGGGAGATAGAAGCTCTTATTGTTGTTGGCGGCGACGGATCCATGAAAGGAGCGCAATGCTTAAGCCGATTGGGTATGCCGACTATAACTATTCCCGGTACAATTGATAATGACATGCCTGGTACAGAGTACACTCTGGGATTTGATACAGCTGTAAATACAGTATTGCAGTCCGTTAATAAAATCAGAGATACTGCTTATTCTCATGAACGGGTAGCCGTCGTGGAAGTTATGGGACGCCATGCTGGTTTTATTGCTCTTCACGCTGGAATGGCCTCCGGAGCAGAAGCTGTTCTCGTGCCGGAACATAATGTGTCGTTGGAAGATCTTTGCAATCGGCTGTATGAATCGCATAAGCATAAAAAACTCAGCAGCATTGTTATTGTTGCGGAAGGTGCTATGAGTGGTTCTGATGTGGTATCTTATATTAAGGAACACACGTATTTGGAACCTAGCTTAACCGTTCTTGGATATGTGCAGCGCGGAGGGGCTCCGACGGCATTAGATGCCATATTGGCAGGCCTTTTTGCACAAAAAGCCGTAGACTGCTTGTGCCAAGGTACCGTTAATGTAGTTATCGGACTTTTACAGAATCGGCTGGTAGCTACACCTTACACGGAAACAGACAGAATGCATTTTTCAATTGATGATAATATGTATAACTTACTGCATCAACTGGGAAAATAACTATATAAATGTGTATATCCGGCAGCGGGGCTTGGTAATGTAAATATATTAATTGACATTGTATAATAATGTATTTATAATAGAAATGTTGTTTGTTGGACTTTTTCATTTATATGAGGAGTGTTGTTCATGAGCTTTGATTTTAATCTAATTGTGCAATCTCTGCCACTTTTGCTGGGAGGTGCTCTTGTTACAATTGAGATTACGGCTATTGCCGTAAGTATCGGCTTTTTGCTTGGTTTGTTTGTTAGTATTTGCAGGTTATCAGGGGTAAAAATTGTTCAATTTATCGCTGTATCCTACGTCAATATTATTCGCGGTACACCTATGCTGGTTCAGATTTTCCTGATTTACTTTGCACTTCCTATGATTGTCGGACAGCGTATTGATCCTTTTGTTGCTGCCGTTGCTGCTTGTTCTATCAACAGCGGGGCTTACGTTTCAGAAATTTTCCGTGCAGGTATTCAATCGGTTGATAAAGGACAAATGGAAGCTGGACGGTCTCTGGGGTTATCTTGGGGACAGACGATGCAGTACGTTATTCTGCCGCAGGCTTTCAAACACGTTATTCCACCGCTAGGAAATGAATTTATTTCTATGACGAAGGAAACATCACTGGTATCGGTAATTGGCTTCGAAGAATTGACGCGCCGCGGGCAGCTTATTATTGCCAAAACATACGGATCCTTTGAAATATGGATCACTGTTGCTGCAATTTATCTTGTTATGACCTTTGGTATTGCCCGTTTAGTGAGTTATTTGGAACGGAGGTTTGCAACCGATGATAGAAATTAAGGATTTGAGAAAAAATTTTGGTTCCCTCCAGGTTCTCAAAGGTATTAATCTGACGATTCACGATAAAGAAGTGGTTGTTATTATTGGTCCTTCCGGTTCGGGAAAAAGTACGATACTTCGTTGTATAAATTATTTGGAACCACCGACTTCCGGCGAGATTTCTGTCGATGGGCTCAGTATGAATGATACTAAAAGTATTAATGCCATACGTATGGAAGTAGGGATGGTGTTCCAACGGTTTAATTTATTCCCGCATATGACGGTTCTTAATAATATTACACTGTCTCCTATCAAGACCCGCCATATTTCGCGGAAAGAAGCGGAAGAATCGGCGATTCAGCTGTTGCAGAAAGTGGGTCTTGAAGATAAAAAAGATGCATATCCTGAAATGTTGTCCGGTGGACAGCAGCAGCGTGTGGCGATTGCCAGAGCGCTGGCTATGAAACCTAAATTCATGTTGTTTGATGAACCGACATCTGCTTTGGATCCGGAAATGGTCCGTGAAGTTCTTGATGTTATTAAAGACCTGGCTAAAGAAGGCATGGCGATGGCTATTGTGACACATGAAATGGGATTTGCCAGGGAAGTGGCAGATCGTGTTTTATTTATTGATGAAGGCGTTATTATGGAAGAAGGAAAACCGGACGATTTGTTCTTTCATCCACAGGAGGAACGGACAAAATTATTTTTATCAAAAATATTGTAGGTATATTGGCACCCTTTCGGGTGCCTTTTACATTGACACTGCTTATTGTTTTTGATACAATTTATGTGTATTCAATGAATTAATACATCAACGGGGAGATGCAGGCATGAATATATGTTTATGGACTGGAGATATGCGGTTTATAAATTCATGCACTGGCAGTCTATCTAGATGAATACGTTCCCAAGGGTGATTTGTGTCACTTTTGGGTTTTTTATTTTCTAAGGAGGGATTGTTTTGAAAGTCGGATTGGTTATGGGAAGCGATTCAGATTTTCCCATTATGAAAAAAGCCTTGGATGTGTTCAAGGAATTTGATGTTGCATGTGAAGTACTGTTAGCTTCGGCGCATCGTACACCGGCGGTAGTTAAAGACTTTTCGGCGGGTGCAAGGGAACGCGGACTCAGCTGTATTATAGCCGGAGCAGGTGCTGCCGCGCATTTGCCGGGAGTCATTGCCAGTTTTACGACTTTACCTGTCATAGGAGTACCTATTGATGCGACAAGCTTGAAAGGAATGGACGCGTTACTGGCTATTGTGCAAATGCCATCCGGCATGCCTGTGGCAACTATGGCTATTAACGGTGCAAAAAATGCAGCATTATTCGCTATTCAGATTGGAGCTGCCAATGATCCGACCTTAGCTGCAAAATATAAAACGTATCGCGAAGATATGGCAGCACAGGTTATTGCTAAAAATAAAAAATTACAAGAGTCTTTAGAAAGTAATTAATAACAGGAGGGGCACATGTTATACGATCCGATTTGGGACAAACGGCATGAAGAATGTGGTGTACTGGGGATTTTAGATAAAAGTATGGATATTCCCCGGTATGTATACTGGGGGTTATTTGCTTTACAGCATCGCGGACAAGAAAGCGGTGGGATTGCTGTTTCCACGGATGACGGCATCAAAACATTTCGCGGTATGGGATTGGTAAGTAATGTTTTTGCTGATGGAGTTCCTGAGGTTGAAGGACACATCGGTATCGGCCATGTCCGCTATTCGACGACAGGGTCTAATAATCCGGCTAATATCCAACCTCTTACTGTCTATACTTCTAAAGGACAGGTTGCGCTGGCACATAATGGAAATTTGACGAATACGCGTACCTTGCGTACGGAGTTAGACGATGGGGGCGCTACGTTTCAGACGACAATGGATAGTGAAATTATTGTCAATTTGATTAGCCGCAGTCGTAAAGATACAGTAGAAGAACAAATCATGGAAAGCATGAACCGTATTCAAGGTGCATATGCACTTGTTATTATGACCAAGGATAAATTATTTGGCGTGCGTGATCCTTATGGATTCCGTCCGCTCTGCATAGGCCGGACAACTAACGGAGGCTGGGTGCTTTCGTCGGAAACTTGCGGCCTTGATGCCATCGGAGCTTCTTTTGTACGGGATGTTCAGCCCGGAGAAATGGTATCCATTACAGAAAGCGGTATTACATCTACGTTTTTTGCCAAAGCGGATCGCAAACAAATTTGTTCTTTTGAATATATTTACTTTGCTCGTCCCGATAGTGTTATTGACGGACAAGATGTATATCAGGCACGTCTTGCGATGGGACGTGAAATGGCTAAAGAAACACAGTATGATGCGGATCTTGTTATTTCTGTCCCGGACAGCGGCAATACAGCAGCTATCGGATATGCTATGGAATCGGGGATTCCTTTTAATCACGGACTTATCAAGAATCGGTATATGGGGCGTACCTTTATTAAACCGAATCAAAAGCAGCGGGAACTCGCTGTACGGATGAAATTAAATGTCGTCAAATCGGTTGTAAAGGGAAAACGCATCGTGATGGTGGATGATTCCATTGTCCGAGGTACGACCAGCGGCATTATCTGTAAATTGCTGCGTGAAGCAGGTGCGAAAGAAGTAAATATGTGTGTGTCTGCACCGCCTATCATGTATCCTTGCTTTTACGGCATTGATACATCAGTGCGCAAAGAACTTATTGCCGCGACGCTCAGTGTAGAAGAAATACGCAAGTTTATAGGTGTTGACCGACTCCATTTTATTTCTATAGAAGGGCTTTGCCGGGCCATTCCCGACATTCCGCGGGAGGATATGTGTCTGGCCTGCTTTAATAATGACTATCCGACGGACATTCCGGCGGCGAACGAGAAAGGAGAAAAATATGCTCTCGAAGTCAACAAGTGATAAAGGTTTGACCTATGCTGATGCTGGTGTAGATATTGATGCCGGAAATAAGGCTGTGGAATTGATGAAAGACTCTGTAAAAGCGACATATCGTCCGGAGGTTCTGGGTGATCTTGGCGGATTTGGCGGTCTTTTTTCTCTATGTGAATTTGGACTGAAGCAACCTGTTCTCGTAAGCGGCACGGATGGTGTAGGAACTAAGCTTCGTCTGGCCATTATGATGAATAAGCATGATACGGTAGGACAGGACTGTGTAGCCATGTCGATTAACGATGTGCTTGTACAGGGGGCGGAACCTCTATTCTTTCTTGATTACATTGCTGTCGGTAAGCTTGATCCGGTCCAGGTAGCGGCTATCGTCAAGGGAGTTGCACAGGCATGTGAAGAATCAGGTTGTGCACTTTTAGGCGGTGAAACCGCTGAAATGGCTGGATTTTATGCCAAAGATGACTATGATTTGGCTGGATTTGGCGTCGGTATTGTCGATCGCAGCAAACTTATTACCGGTGAAAAGCTGACAGCGGGTGATGTCCTTATCGGGCTTCCTTCGACGGGTATTCATTCCAATGGATTTTCTCTGGTTCGTAAAATTGTTTTTGACCGCCAAAAATTAGATTTGCAGGAATATATGGATGAACTTCATATGCCGCTTGGAGAATGCCTGCTTACACCTACCCGGTTGTATCCGAAACCATGTTTGCCGATTATCCGTAATTTCGATGTAAAAGGTATGGTGCATATTACTGGCGGCGGTTTCTATGAAAATATTCCCCGCGTTTTCCCTAAGGGGAAAAAACTGGGTGTGGAAATTGATGTGACAGCTTGGCCGCAGCTTCCTATTTTTGGACTGCTTCAAAAGTGGGGCGGTGTGGATGACCGTGAAATGTATCGCACCTTTAACATGGGTATCGGCATGATCATGATGGTTGCAAAGGAAGATGCCGATGCGGTAATGGCTGATTTGGCAAAACGTAATGAAAAGGCATATTATATCGGCACTGTTGTGGAATCCGATGTTCCGGTTCGGTTGCGGGGGGGCGCTTTCGATGACTAAGCGTATGGCTATTTTTGCTTCTGGCCGCGGATCAAATGCTGAAGCACTTTACGATGCAATCAAAGCGGGTAAAATTAATGCTGAAATCGTTGTTCTTGTCAGTGATATTCCTGATGCGCCTGTGTTGGAAAAAGCTGAAAAATGGAATATTCCTGCAATTATTGCCGATCGTAAGCAATTTTCTTCCAAAGAGGAATTTGAAGATTTTATACTAGACCAAATTAAACCGTATCAGCCTGATTTGATAGCACTGGCCGGTTTTATGCGTCTTTTGAGCGGACGTTTTATTTCTCATTACGAAAATCGCATTATTAATATTCATCCGGCACTGCTTCCGTCCTTTAAGGGACTTCATGCACAACGTCAAGCTGTAGAGGCAGGAGTCAAAGTGGCAGGCTGTACCGTGCATTTTGTAGAAGCGGATATGGATGCCGGTCCCATTATTGCGCAGACGGTTGTTCCGGTTATGGAAGATGATACGGCAGATACATTGGCGGCGCGTATACTTACAGTGGAACATCCTACTTTTGTAAAGGCCGTAGCACTGTTTTGTGAAGACAAGCTCGAAATTAACGGGCGGGTAGTACGTGGAGCAATAGACAAAGGAGCGATATGACAATGAAGGTAAAACGCGCGCTTGTAAGCGTATCAGATAAAACAGGAGTTGTTGCATTAGGCAAAGCTTTGGCCGATATGGGAATTGAGATTATTTCCACAGGAGGTACCATGCATGCTCTCAAAGAAGCAGGTGTTCCGGTTATGGCGGTTCAGGACGTTACGGGTTTTCCGGAAATGATGGGGGGGCGTGTTAAAACGCTGCATCCTAAAATTCATGGAGGCATCTTGGCAATCCGTGATAATCCGGATCATGTACAGGCTATGAAGGAACATGGCATTGTTGGTATTGATCTTGTTGTTGTCAATTTGTATCCTTTTCAGCAAACGATTGCTAAACCGGGAGTTACCCTTGCTGAAGCCATTGAAAATATTGATATAGGCGGTCCTTGCATGGTTCGTGCTTCGGCCAAAAATAATAAATATGTAGCTATTGTTACAAATCCGGAAAAATATGATGAAATTATCTCCCTTCTTAAAAAGAATGGAGAATTTACGGATGAATATCGACTGGAACTAGCACAGGAAGCATTTCATCATACGGCTGTTTATGACACCGCAATCGCTGCATATCTTGCCAAGCAGATTGGCAAGAAGGAGGCATAATATGAAGGTAGCGGTTATTGGCAGCGGGGGTCGTGAACATACACTCGTATGGAAATTGGCACAAAGTCCCAAAGTAGAAGAACTATATGCTATTCCCGGTAGTGCTGTCATGGAGAATATGGCTATTTGTGTGCCGATTCAGGTATCAGATCTTAATGGGATTACGGATTATTGCAAAATGCAGCATGTTGATATGGTGGTGGTGGGTCCCGAAGTCCCTTTGACGCAGGGATTGACAGATATTTGTGAACAAGCCGGGATTGCTGTATTCGGTCCTAACAAGGATGCGGCCCAATTGGAAGGGTCTAAGGTATTTGCTAAGGATCTTATGAAAAAATACCATGTTCCGACAGCGGCGTATGCTTCTTTTGAACATGGCGAAGATGCCAAGGAATATATCCGGGAACAAGGTGCTCCGATTGTTGTTAAAGCCGATGGATTGGCTGCTGGCAAAGGTGTAGTAGTCGCATCAACCGTAAAAGAAGCGGTGGATGCTGTTAATGCGATTATGGAAGATAGAGTTTTTGGCGAAGCCGGCGGAAAAATTGTCATTGAAGAATGCATGATAGGAGAAGAAGCTAGTCTTCTTGCCTTTGTTGATGGGAAAACGATCGTACCTATGATTGCCGCACAAGACCATAAACGTATTTTTGATAAGGACAAGGGTCCTAATACGGGTGGTATGGGAGCGTATGCTCCGGCACCGGTATTGACCGCAAAATTGCAAAAAGAAGTGGAGCAAAAAATCCTGAATCCCGTGGTACAAGGCTTGGCGCAGGAAGGCATCACATATAAGGGCTGTTTATATGCCGGACTTATGATAACGGCAGAAGGGCCTAAGGTTGTTGAATTCAACTGCCGTTTCGGTGATCCGGAAACACAGGCTGTATTACCGTTGTTGGATAGTGATTTAGCAGATATTATGTATGCCTGCGCAAAGGGAAAACTCGAACCGTCCATGGTAAAATGGAAAAATGCATTTTCTTGCTGTGTTATCATGGCATCCAAAGGATATCCAGCCTCTTCTCATAAAGGGGATATCATTTCCGGTCTTGGAAACGTAGAGAAAGAAAATGTTGTTGTATTCCACTCTGGAACGGTAAAGCGGGATGCTGCATTTCAAACAAACGGCGGCCGTGTTCTTGGTGTGACAGCGGTAGCAGAAACCTTGCCGATGGCCATTCGGAAAGCATATGCAAATGTGGAACATATATCTTTTTGCGGTATGCAATACAGAAAAGATATAGGGGCTAAAGGGTTGCGGCACTTAAAGTAAATACGATTATAAGCTATGAGAGCTGCCTTCTATCATATGAGGCAGCTTTTATTACAGGAGGGATATACATGGAATATCGGATTGAAAAAGATTCAATGGGTGAAATCAAAGTACCGTCGGATAAATTGTGGGGAGCGCAGACACAGCGCAGTTTTGAAAACTTTCGTATTGGAACGGAAAAAATTCCGTTGGAAATGGTAGGTGTTTTCGGCTATTTAAAAAAAGCAGCCGCTGTGGTTAATGAAGAATTAGGAGAGATTGATACGGATCGGGCGAATGCCATTATCGCTGCTTGTGATGAAGTGCAGATGCATAAATTAGACGATCATTTCCCGCTTTCTGTATGGATGACAGGCAGTGGAACACAATTTAATATGAATGTAAATGAAGTAGTAGCACACCGTGCGATGCAGCTGTTGCAGTCGAAAGGGAAAAAAATTAAAATTCATCCCAACGACCATGTCAATCATTCCCAAAGTTCCAATGATATTTTTCCTACAGCGCTTCATGTAGCCGGTGTATTACTGATTAAACAACAATTGTTTCCTGCTATGGATGCATTGTATGCGACATTGCAGGCTAAATCGGAAGAATACAAAGATATTGTGAAAATAGGACGTACACATTTGCAAGATGCAACTCCGCTGACATTGGGACAAGAATTTTCCGGCTGGACCCGCATGATTTCGAGGAATAAGGAAATGATTACATTGGGCATTGATTTCTTGCGTGATCT